>NZ_JCAQOZ010000060.1:0-110078 GCF_059567945.1 Paraburkholderia sp. BGA-UO-ETr-F12
CATTCTGCCGCAACCAGCCCTCTCTCAGCTTACTTCTTCAAGGCACGTCAAGTATTCGCTTCGCCGGGCTGGCGCCCGTACTTGACCCGCCAACCCACCCACTGAGAATTGAAAAGAGGCAGTTTTTTCTTCTCGTTGAAGAATGCGTCGCGAATATCGCCGTAGTTGTTGTCCAGCGGTACGAGAAAATCTTCATCGATGTGGTCCGGGCTAATTTCGATGTAGTTTGTTACACCAAGGAACCGCCGGTTTGACATGAAATCGGCGTTGACTAAGGCGTGTTCAATGCGGTTCAGTGCGCGCTTCTTTTGCAATACTTCATTGTTGCTCGTTGCCGCGAGCTTGGATCCCTTCATGCGAAGCATCGTGCGTTCGCCATCGACGCTTTCGCTGAACTCACGCACGATGTCGGCGGACGAGAGCAAATAGCTTCTTTCATGGTCCTCGCGGCCCGAGAACACGAGCAGGAAAAATTCGCCGTAAGGGTGACCACTCGGATCGCAGACGTAGGACTTATCGATCGATATTGAAGTATTACCGTCCTGTATGAACTTCACTTGCACGATGCCAAGACGAGGCGGCTCACGGTCCATGAAGTTTTTAGCCGTGAGCCTTCGTTGGACGAGGTAGTCGGCGCCATCGACATCCACTGACCGCTCAAGTACCCAAAATCGATCCATCAAAAAGGCCTTGGCGCGAGCTTCCCCAAGCCCTCCATTTTCCATCGCTTTCAGCCACGGCGCTGCATTGGTCATTTCTTCCCCATCTAAATTTTCGCAAAATTCGTGGTCATGTAGCGTTCGCAAATGGCGACGCCCTTCGAGTAGCTATCGCAGCGCAGCAGAGGGACTGAGACGGTCTCGGGTAGTTGCCGTCGCAAAGGCGCCAAAATGCCGTGGTCGCGATGACTGCGCAGCATAATACGTTGTTGCTTCGACTGGTTGCGAGAGCCGGAACTGTCGTTAGCCATCCCAGTCATCATCGACGCCGCCATAGTCGACGTGCAGATATATGTGACCGTCTGGATCGACAGTCACAGGAATTTCAACATGCGTGTATTTGATAGCTTCGGTGGAATACAGTTTTACGGTACCTTCAAGATATTCCACCCCGAACGCCTCCGCAGACGAATCAGTGAGCGGTGTTGGCTCGGCAAACAGGACGACGTTCAGCCCTTTCGCCCTTTGCGCCGACGCGAACAAGATCCCGTCGAACGGGTCAGCGTGGACGCAGGCGAGATATTCCGCCATGGTTTGGGTGATCAGGTAATCGGCTTCATGTCCGGGGACGATAGGCTGTGAAATGAGCGCGTGCAATCGCCGTAGGAAAGCTGATTTTTCCACCTCTTGAGTGAAGTCGGGCTGAAGGTAGCTCAGCGTTTTCCCGCCCCGAGCTTGCTCCAAGCGCGAGAAGTCCAACATCCGCAGTGGTTTCGAGGTTCTTACTTTGATCACCGCAACTTCATTCTTCAACGCTGGCCTCATCTCGGCCAAGCAAGTCTCCCGGTCCAGTGCGCAATAGAACACCGGCACGCCTTCCGCGTTCATGCGACCAGCGCGCGCGACTTCTTTGGGGGGCGGACCAACGTGTTTGAATGGATCGGCGTAGATGTCGTTGACGAGTCCCCGCGAATTGCAGACCCGCGCTCTGTATAGTTCAGTGTCGGCAGGAAGGTTGTAGACCACCGGGCGGGACCGCTTTCCCGTCCATACCTTGAGGTGTTCAACCCCTTCGAACAGTCTCTTGAAGAGAGTCTGCGCTGCAGGGCTGAAGAAGCGCCTCCCGTGCTTCAGCTCGTCGAGCGTGTATCTCCATTCTGCGTAGTAGTGCCCGACCTGAACATTGGTCTCGACGTAAAGCGTCGTGTTGTCCCAGTAAGGCTCGTCCCCGTCCGGCGGCCACACGTCTTCAGCGTCTATGACCGCCTGGACGATTTCGTCCTCGAAGTCAAAGTATTCGCCGAGGACCTGCTGCACCGCCCACGACATCGGCTCACCTTCTTGCTCCCACCAATCCTTGTCGTCTTCACCAAACTTCATGACCTGGGGACCTAGGCAGAAGTGCTCGCGCATTATCGGCTCTATGACCTTGCCCAGCTCACTCACGGTGATCGCTGGATTGTCGGTTGAGCCGCAAACCGAGCATTCGCAAGTATGCTCCTGCTCCTCGATGATCCTCTTCAGGTGGGGATCGCTCGCGCAGTCACTACAAATCGCATGTTCCACGTACTCTCCAGCGTGAGGGAGACCCGATTCGCTCCACCAAAGATCATCCAATCTACGTTGGTCGCGTGCAGAATTATTGGCACAAGCTCCTGGATGAGCTTGAGCAGCGTGTCGCAGCGCGCGGCGAGACGCTGCCGAACGGTCAGCCAATCCGGTTCATCGAGAAGAGGGATACTCGTGGGCGCCCCCTTGTACCCGTAGCTGACGACAAGTGACTCATTTCAACACAGCGATGCTCGATAGTACTCGCTCGATCGGTTTTCCGGGTGTGTCGAATACCTCGGAAAAATGCCATTGCGCATTGGCAACACACCGGCCTGCGGCGCGACGGATGTGCGGACTCTCAGACCAGCCTGTTAATCAATCCGCGAGAAGGCCAAGAAAGTTGCGTTAATGCAAATCCATTGCTATCGCGCGGACGCGCCGCTGGCTGCCACGGGTTGAACACTCACAACAGGCCGATCTCCGAGTGCGAAAGCTCTTTGCGTACCGAAGAGGACGGCAGCACTGCAAACCGTCCCCGGGCTGTGGGCGTTCCGATCCTTTCAACGATCCGTCCCGGTTCAGGCCGCCATACGATGTCCGTAGTAAGGGCGATGGCGGTCGTCGAGGATCGCGTACTGTGCCGCAAGATCACGTGGATCGGGATTGAGCCACGCGTCAATATGCTCCGGCTTGATGGGAATGATGCAGCGATCATGACCCGCAGCGGCAACTTCAGGGGGCGGCTCATCGGTGATGGCCGCGAAGGAGAGCAGATCAGGCTCGCCGGGGCTTTGCCAGTGTGACCACAGGCAGGCGACGAGCATGTCCAGAGCGGACCGCGGCTTGAACTCCAGGACCACGTTTTCCTCCAGTTCGCCTTCCGCGAGATCTCGCCCTTCAAGGCGATGTCGTTTCACGTTTTCATAGAAGGCATTCGCGACGATAAGTCCGTGCGAATACCCAAAAACTCCCTTCCAGAAGCCTTCTAGGTTGTCTAGCCTGGCATTGTAGAGTCCGGGATATTTCTTGTCGTAGAACGCAGGCTTGCCAGCCGGGCGACAGTGATATCGCATTGGCTTGATGACGCGCTTGCCGCCTTCCATGATCATCACCGGAGCATAGTTACCGGGGAAAATTCGCGAATCGCGGTCTTTCGGCTCGGTGCGCCGGAGATCGTCAAGCCCGCGCAGCGTCGACTCGATCTTGCTGGTTGCGATCCGTTTGCTTTCGGTGGCGGCCTTCGTCGTTTTGCCCTGAAGGGTGCGTTCCGCGTCGGCGAGTCGCGCGCGCTGTTTGAACAATTCCTGCTCGAGCCTGGTCGCCTGCTCGACGTTGAACCGGTCGATCGCTTCCTTGATCCGCCGTTCCTCGTCGGTCTGGGGAGCCGAGAACGCGGCGTCCATCGCCTTCGGAATCCTGACATTGCTGCCCTCGGCGCGCTCCCAGTACAGCTGCGCGAACTCCCGGATGCTCATGTGCGCGCCAAACATCCTGACGTACTTGCGGTAGTCCGCCTGGATCTGGGCTGAATAGCACATGGTTGCTCTCCCTGAAGAAAGGTGCGCCATTATGGTACGCCGGATCCTAATGGAAGTTTCGCGTCGACGTGACGAGTGAGCCGAGCAGGTGTGACATGTCGACCAGTCGTTGTGCAACCAGGTGTCGTACCTCCCCCTGGCATTGCCACGTACCATAGACGGCAAGCAGTGACGCACCTAGCGCTTCCTGTCGCTGTTTTTCAAGCAGACTAGGCCACACGATCACGTTCACGTTACCGGTCTCGTCCTCGAGCGTCACGAACATCACACCCTTGGCCGTGCCCGGACGCTGACGCACGGTGACAAGTCCGCAGCCACGGGCGAGTCGCCCATCGCGATAGGTGCGCAGCGTCGAAGCGGGCATCAGCCTCTTCGCGAGTAGTTGTGGCCTGAGCAGCTCAAGTGGGTGTCGGCCAAGCGTCAAGCCCACTGAGCGGTAATCGGCAACGATGTCGTTGGCCTCAGTGGGCGCACCGAGGGCTGGAGTCTCATCCTGAACGGCCGCTGTCGCGAGCATGTCCTTGTCGGGTACCGCCGCAACGGATTGCCACAGCGCTTCTCGGCGATTGCCGGCAAGGGAGGCGAGCGCATTGGCATCGGCCAGCACATGAAGATCCTTGCGATCCAGTTGCGCGCGGCGTGCAAGGTCGTTGACGCTTTCAAAGGGCCGAACCGCGCGCGCGTTCTCGATGCGTTCCGCCGCGCCGTCTTTCATGCCACGCAGTAGCGACATGCCGAGTCGGACGGCCGGCCTTCCGGCGCCTTGCAGATTTACCAGTGCCGAGTCCCAGCTACTGATTGTCACGTCAACGGGCAGAACCTTGACACCGTGGCGTTGTGCGTCCTGCACGAGCTGCGACGGCGAGTAGAAGCCCATCGGCTGTGAATTCAGCATGGCCGCCAGAAACGCCTCCGGCTCGTGGCACTTCAACCAGCTGCTTGCGTACACAAGCAATGCAAAACTGGCCGCGTGACTCTCCGGAAAACCGTATTCACCGAAGCCCTTGATCTGTTCGAAGATGGATTCGGCGAAAGCGAGGTCGTAGCCGCGCTCCTGCATGCCATGAACGATCCGGTCGTAATGTTTTTCCAGTCCGCCTTTACGTTTCCAGGCGGCCATCGCGCGGCGCAGCTGGTCGGCTTCGCCGGCGGTAAAGCCGGCCGCCAGAATCGCGACCTGCATGACCTGCTCCTGAAAGATCGGCACGCCGAGGGTTCGTCCAAGCGCGGTTTTCAGCGCGTCGCTGGGATAGGAGACCGGCTCGAATCCCTGGCGTCGCTGCAGGTAGGGATGCACGGCGCCGCCCTGAATCGGACCTGGGCGGACGATCGCCACCTCGATCACGAGGTCATAGAAAGTCCGGGGCTGCATCCGCGGCAGCATGCTCATCTGGGCACGCGATTCGATCTGGAACACGCCGACTGTGTCTGCCGCCGAAATCATCTCGTAGGTCTGCGGGTCCTCCGCAGGGATGTCCTGCATTTCGAAACGCTCGCCGCGCTGCTCCGACACAATATCAAGCGCGCGCCGGATGGCCGAGAGCATGCCGAGCGCAAGGACGTCGATTTTCAGCAGGCCGAGCGCCTCAAGGTCGTCCTTGTCCCACTCGATGACCGACCGGTCCTCCATGGCGGCATTCTCGACAGGCACGAGACGCGTCAGCTTGCCGCGACTGATGACAAAACCACCCGAGTGCTGGGAGAGGTGCCGCGGGAAGCCAAGCAATTGCGATGCGAGCTTCGCCCACGCCTGAATAAGCGGCTTTTCAGGGTCAAGGCCGGATTCCCTGAATCGCGCAAGCAGATCCTGACTCGTATCAAACCAGTGATGCGACTTTGCAACGACGTCAACGATCTGGGGATCAACGCCGAGCGCCTTGCCCGTTTCACGCAGCGCACCGCGCGGTCGATAGGTTGAGACCGCCGCCGCGATTGCTGCGCGGTCGCGGCCGTACTTGCGATAGATGTACTGGATGACTTCTTCGCGCCGCTGGTGCTCAAAGTCGACATCGATGTCCGGCGGCTCGCCACGCTCCTTGGAGATGAAGCGCTCAAATAGCATGTTGCCACGAGCCGGGTCCACCTCGGTGACGCCGAGGCAATAGCAGACGGCAGAGTTAGCCGCGGAGCCGCGCCCCTGGCAGAGGATGCTCTGGCTACGTGCAAAGCGCACGATGTCGTACACCGTGAGGAAGTAAGGTTCGTACTGGAGGTCCGCTATCAGTTCAAGCTCATGCTCAATCTGTTCCTGCACCTTATGCGGAATACCCGACGGAAAGCGTCGTTGTGCGCCGATGTACGTTTCCTGCCGCAGATAGGCGGCAGGGGTGAAGCCGGCTGGAACGAGTTCGTCCGGATACTCGTAGCGCAGTTCATCCAGCGAGAAAGTGCAGCGGCTTGCAATATCAACGGTTGCGGCAAGTGCGTCGTCGGGGTACAGGTTAGCGAGCCGCAGTCTGGAGCGCAGGTGCTGCTCGGCATTCTGTGTCAGGTCATAGCCGCACTCATGCACCGGCCTGCGAACGCGGATCGCGGTCATGGTGTCCTGCAGCGGCTTTCGCGAGCGCACATGCATGACGACGTTGCCGAGCGCGACAACCGGGACGTCCTGATTCCGCGCGACAAACTCAACCGAACCCCGATGGATGTCATCCATCGCACGCTGGTGCAGCACAAGTCCCACCCAGGCGCGGCCCGTGAACGTATCATCGAGCCATTCGACCTGTGCTGCCAGCACGTCTTCTTTCGCCGGAAAGTCCGGTACGAGAATGGCGAGGCAGTCGGGCAGGCCGCGCAGGTGCCGGTTCTCCCTGTCGGGCCGCGACAGGTCCTGCGGCGTCAGGCGGTACTCACCCTTCGGAGCGCGCGTACGGGCCAGCGTAATCAGCTCGGACAGGTTGCCGTATCCCTCGCGGTTTCTGGCGAGGAGAATCAGCCCGAACGCGGGTGATCCGTCAGCGTTCACCAGACGGAAGTAGGACCCCACGATAAACGGCAGCTTTGCCTGCTTCGCTGCAACGTGTGCGCGCACGACGCCAGCCAGCGAGCACTCGTCGGTGACGGCCAGCGCTGAATAGCCCAGTTGCTCCGCGCGCTCAGCCAGTTCTTCCGCATGGGAGGCGCCGTGCAGAAAAGTGAAGTTGGAAAAGCAGAACAGCTCGGCATAAGCCGGCAGGGTGGAAAAGGTGGCGTCCATGGCGTGTCATCCGAACAGGCCATGCAGGAACCACCGCTGGTCTTCTTCCGCGTCGCGACTGCTGACGCGCTCGCGGTATATCCAGAAGCAGCTCTGGTCTTCGCCCTGGGCGACGAAGTAGTCGCGCGTCACCAGTTCGCCATCAAACCACCCGGCCTCAATGCGCTCGCCCGGAGACACCATGCGCAGTGGCGAGCCGTAAAACGGCCGGTGTTTGCGCATGAGCAGCCGCACCGGCTTTGCCAGAAGCCATGTGGGTCGTGGAAGTCCTTCAGGCAGCACTGTGCTTTTCGACGCACTTGCGACAGGCACCCATCGATTGGCAACCTCAGGTCGGTAATCCGCGGTTGGCGCAGGCCGGAGTACGTTTTCTTCGCCGAGTCGAGCAACCAGCAATTCGACAAGACGGGTGTGGTCCTCGGCTGTGCCGCCGGGTTCCGGAAATAGCGTGTCCGATGCCGGCACTGCAGGTTGCACGCTGGACGCATCGAGCCGTAACGCAATGACCGGTGCAGTCAGCTCGATCCGTCCAAGGCGCTCCCTGATGAGCCGAACGAGATGTTCCTCTCGCCACGTTGGCTCGCCGAGCGCAATCTCGATCGCGGTCGGCTCAATTGCCTGCCGTCCGCGCTCGTGCTCCAGCAGGAGGGTCGCGCCTGTGAGGGCCAGCTGTTTTGCGCACAGCCAGCCACATAGCTGGACGACGAGACGATGCGCGCCAAAGAGCGCTGCTTCCGCATGCTCGATGCGGTCGGGCATTTCAATGCGGGCGGAGAACGTCGGGGGCAGTTCCAGCCAGTCAAAAAGTTCAGGCGCCGTGCCAAAAGCCCGGTCCAGAGAATCAAGGAGATGTTCGCCGCAACGGCGCTGCAGTCCCGCGCGCGGCAGCCGCCGGACATCGGCGATCGTTTCGCAACCCAGTCCCATGAACCAGTCAGCAAACGGTCGAACTTCCGGCACCGACAGCAACGGCAATGCGGACAGTTGCCGTTCAAGCGAGTCGACCTTGAGTACGCGTCGGTTCCGGTGCTTCGCGAGCAACCATGCACCTTGACCAGTCGGTGCAGCGCTTATCCGTGCGGTCAGTCCGATAGCTTCGAGTATCGCTTTTGCCTGACGGCACACCGCAAGCAGACCGCCGAACAGACGCAGGCTCGCACCGATGTCGACCACCACGACAGCCTCGTCGAGCATGGCGACATCTGGCGAGAATTTCATGAGCGCGATCGCCACTTCCCGCTGCGCTCCATATTCACGGCGCGGATCGCGTTCGTACATTTCCACCTCCGGCGCGAGCGTCAGCACACCGCCGCGTTTCATGCCAACCCGCACGCCCGCAGACCTGGCTACCCCGTCTGCGATGAGCACCTTGTCCCTGTCCAGGACCACGCAGCCATGTGCGGGCTCAGGCAGCCACTTTGGTCGGAAGACCTCGAGTTGCAACCGGGGCAAGTGGACGGCGAGAAATACGCGCATGGTGCGAAAACAGGACAGGGGTTGGTTGAAGTGGGATCGACAGAGGTTCCGCGCGTGCTGGACCTCGTCGCTTCGCAATATCGACGGTCAGACCGTCGCGTTCTGGCCTGAGCGCCAGTCGTAAAACGGCAGGGGACGCATCCTGCGCGGCCGCCAGGGGACGAACCATGAAAAAAAGCGTCTCCGAAGACTGCGCGGCCAGATGTAGCCGCCGCAGAGAAGACGTCTGGACGTACTGCGTCCAGAACAGGAGCGCGCCGCAGCTTCCGGCACGCAGGATCTGCTCGGCTGACCACAATGCGTCGGCCGTCTTTGCGGCGCGAATCTGCAGCAGCTGTTCCGGGGAAAGACCGATGTACTCGAGACCAAGACCGTTCGGAACGTGTGGCGGCTGAATCATCGCAACTGGCCGTTTACCCAGTGCGCTGAGCGCAGGCCGAAGCAACCGCATCTCTCCCACGCCGGCCTGCTGGACCAGCAGGTCGATGAGCATGCCGATTGGCCATCCGCCGCCGGGCAGCTCTGCCGAAAGCGCCGCGTAGCCGGTATCGACAGTCCTGCCACGACCGCGCGCAAGCTGCGACGCCCGCCACAAGGATGGGTGTATTGCTTCCGGAATGGGGGACGGGACAGTCATTGAATTGCGCAAATACCTGTATGGATGTACAGTATCCTACACGGAAATTCGTAGCGGCGAACAGGTACTTTTTTCGGGAGAAGCTTCATGGATATGCGAGCTCGCAAACCCGTCAGCCATCCGATGCCAGAAATTGCGGCGTTTGTCGCCGACATGAAGGCCGCGTTTGGCGAGCAGGAAATCGATGAAGCCATTCGTCGCGGCCGAGCCGGCGAGCTAACGTTCTTTGCATGCGAAAATGGCCGCTCGGTGGGTACCGCTAGTCCGGTGGAAATGGATGTCTGGCGTGTTGACGGTACCGTGCGCGACCGCCACTACTGTGACGGTTGCGACGGGTCGTGCGTCGGAGGGGAGGTATCCTGCAGCGACAGATTGAATCGCATCGCCAAGGAGAAACGATAGTGAAACTGGTTGGATGCGGGTTGCTTTTACTGACTTGTACTTCGCACGCGTTTGCAGGTGAGCGCTACATAGAAATCTGGAATCCGCCCGAAGCTCGAGGCGGATTGCTTCAGGGAGCGGGCGTACCGAAGTCGCTTCCACACAAGCGGCGTGTACCCCATTTGTTAAAAACACGGGCGCACCGCACGCCGACCACCGCCATCAGGCTCGCCGCGAAGCCGGGAGCTGCCGGTGCAGGTACGCGACGTATTACTCCTGACGTATCGGAAATCCCCCGTCTGATCACGCCCGAGGGAAATGTACTGCGTGTTGATGCTCACGACTCGTATGTTGAGGTTGCGCGCTGATGGAATCGGGAAGCTACAACGGATACCGCATCTTCGGTCACGCCATACTTCAGGAAGAGGGCGTCCTTTCACCTGAGCAATACGGGGTGCCCTCAAGAAACGGATTTTTTCGTACGGTAAGGCCGAAATCGTCAGATTGAAGCCTTAGAGGTTGGGCAACTGGCGTCAGATAATTTCGAGGCAGACTTTAACTTGACGACGTTTGCGTCCCGGGCCTGACGTCCAGTTGAGATATGCCTCAGCCTGACACCGACGCGGGACTGAGGGCACCGATGCGCATATCAGCGAGGTGACCGGAACGCGTGCAGCGCCCGTGTGAGCGACAAGGCAAATAACGCCAGCAGCACGCCCACAGCGATGCCCTTATGCTGGCTGACGAGTGCTCCGGCCGCGGTGCCGGATAGCGCCAGCAGCATGATCGGCAGATGGCATGGGCAGGTGAGCGCAGCGAGCGCACCCCAGAGCCAGGCGCGCCAGCCGGAGCTGTGAGGGGAACGCGGCATGGCGGAGTTACTCACGGTCTGCGCTCCCCGCGTTTCGCAGACAGGTGGCCCGCAACAGTCGCTCGGCACGCTCGCGGCCCACGGAGAAGGCGTCCCGGACGCTCACGATTTCGATGCCCTGGTGCGTCGCGGCCCACTGCTGACCCGTGGCGACAGAGGCAAAGAAATGCACGTGGCAACAGAACGCAGCGCGGATATCGGCCGTGGCCTGTGGGAGTAGCAGCGATACAGCCGCACCGGCCGGTTCGACTCCCTGTATCTCGTTGGGCGTGACCGTAAGCGAGACCGGCACGCCAGTGGCCGCACAACGCGAAACCACGTGGGCCGTCCGATTGATCAGCGCCGGGAAGAATAAGGTGTCGAAGGCGCACCACGTGTACAGGCGTCGGCCGCCGACTTCGAAAGTGTGCGGGGTCTCACGCAACGTCAAACCGTAGCCGACGACGTTGCCATCGTCGTCCCATTGGGTGCTGACCGCCTGTTCGAGTGCAGCGGTCACACGCCCGACGGGCCAGTCCATGGCCGGAGCCAGCGCGGCGGGAGAAACCGGCGCCCCTTTGCTGAGTTCACGCAGCAGTACAACAAAGAGATCTGCAAAACCTTCAAACTGGTTGGCCATCGTCAGGCGCTCGACCAGTTCGGCCGTGTAGCGGGCAAGGTTCATCGTCGTCCCCCGCAGGTTATCCGGCACAGCACGAGAGCTGCTTCACATCCTTCGAGAAGGTCTGCGCGGCGAGCTTGAGCCCCTCGACCATCGTCAGGTACGGGAACAGCTGGTCAGCGAGGTCCTGCACGGTCATCCTTGCGCGGATCGCGATCGCGGCCGTCTGGATGATTTCGCCCGCCTCGGGCGCCACCGCCTGCACGCCGATGAGCCGGCCGCTGCGGGCTTCCGCCACCAGCTTGATGAAGCCGTGCGTGTCGAAGTTCACCAGTGCGCGCGGGACGTTATCGAGCGTCAGTGTGCGACTGTCGGTCTCGATGCCCGCCTGGTGCGCCTGCGCCTCGCTGTAGCCGACCGTCGCAACCTGTGGCTCAGTGAAGACGACTGCCGGCATCGTATCGAGATTCAGCCGCGCATCGCCACCGGTCATGTTGATCGCCGCGCGCGTACCGGCCGCCGCCGCGACATAGACGAACTGCGGTTGATTCGTACAGTCGCCCGCCCCATAAATGTCCGGTGCGCTCGTGCGCATGCCGGCGTCGATCACGACGGCGCCGTGCCCGTCGAGCTGCACGCTGGCACTTGCCAGACTCAGACTGCCGGTGTTCGGGGCTCGGCCCGTTGCCACCAGCAGCTGGTCGGCCCGCACCTCGCCGTGGTTCGTGGTGAGGACAAACTTGCCATCAGCGTACGACACGTGGCTCGCCTGGGTCTGTTCCAGCACCTCGATGCCCTCGGCGCGAAAGGCCGCCGTCACGTTTTGGCCGATCGCCGGGTCCTCCTGGTAGAGCAGTGTGTGACGGGCCAGGACGATGACATGACTGCCCAGCCGTGCAAAGGCCTGGGCCAGCTCCACAGCCACCACTGACGAGCCGATCACGGCCAGTCGTGCGGGAATCGTATCGCTCGCCAGCGCCTCGGTCGAGGTCCAGTACGGCGTTTCCTTCAGGCCCGGAATCGGCGGCACCGCGGCAGTTGCGCCCGTGGCAATCAGGCAGCGATCGAACGACACCGTGCGTTCGCCGCCGGCGGTCAGCGTGACCGTGAGCGTACGGCTCCCCGTGAAGCGCGCCTCGCCGTGCAAAACATTTATGTTCGGGCTGGTGTCGAGAATGTTTTCGTATTTGGCGTGGCGCAGCTCGTCCACGCGCGCCTGCTGCTGGGCGAGCAGGTGCGGCCGGTCGATCACCGGCGCCACGGCGCTGATCCCCGCATCGAAGGGGCTTACCTGCCGCAGATGCGCGACATGGGCGGCACGGATCATGATCTTGGACGGCACGCACCCGACGTTCACGCACGTGCCGCCGAGGGTGCCGCGCTCAATAAGTGTTACCTGTGCGCCGTTTTCGGCGGCCTTCAGCGCAGCCGCCATCGCAGCGCCGCCACTGCCGATCACGGCGACCCGTAGCGCGCCATCATCGCCACTACGCTTCCCACCAGCTCCTGCCCAGCCGGGCACCCTGTCCAGCAGGCCTGCGGATTGGTGCGGCACGTCGGCAACCCTCGCGTGGTAGCCAGCTGTCGTCACTGCGGCAGCCAGCGTGTCGTTGCCGACTCCTTCATCGACCGTCACATCGGCCAGCGCTTCGGGCCAGGAGACCGCTGCCGAGCGCACGCCGGGCACCTTTTCCAGCGCCTGTCTGACGTGCTCAGCGCAGGAAGCGCAGGTCATCCCGTCGATCTTCAAGGTCATCATGGGCTTGCTCCGTTCTTTCATGGACTGGGTTAGATGCGTCACTACTCAACCTTTGCGCACGTCGGCCGTGCCCGGATCACACGAATCGGTGGTACAGACGCGCTGGGCCGGGGAGAACAGGTCCCAGAGCGATGTCGCCAGCATGATGGCGAGACCGGGATAGAGCAGCCAGCCGCTGCGGTCGCCATAGGCCCGCATCACAAACACGGCTGCCAACACCAGCAGCGGGCCGATCAGGCCGGGCACGGTGCGGCGCCACTGCCGATGATTGAGCCAGCCGACCGCATTGGCGAACAGCGCTACGCCGGCGAAGGCCGGTAGCAGGATGCGGATGAACAACCCTTCATACTGGCTCAGGAAGCCCAGCCCAATGGTGGCGCCCAGACTGGCGATCGCGGGAAAGCAGCTCGCACAGCCCATCGCCGACACGATGCTGCCGAGCAAACCGGCCTTATCGGCCACGCGCGTGACGAACGACATGGCAATACCTCCGTAGTTTCAGGGTTTGACGGACGACGGATAGCCCGCGTCCTCAGTGGCCCTGGTCAGCGCCTGGACATTGGTCTTGCTGTCATCGAACGTCACGATGGCTTCCCTTTGCTCGAAACGGACATCCGTTT
Source organism: Paraburkholderia sp. BGA-UO-ETr-F12 (assembly GCF_059567945.1). Taxonomy (NCBI): domain Bacteria; kingdom Pseudomonadati; phylum Pseudomonadota; class Betaproteobacteria; order Burkholderiales; family Burkholderiaceae; genus Paraburkholderia; species Paraburkholderia sp. BGA-UO-ETr-F12. The sequence goes on from NZ_JCAQOZ010000060.1 coordinate 13,290, forward strand.
TTTCGACGCCCGCAACTTTGGACAGCGCGTGTTTGACCGTGACCGGGCAGGCCGCGCAGGTCATGCCAGGCACCGACAACTTGACGGTCTGTGGCGCCGCCCAGACCGGGACAGTGACGACAGCAACAACGAGTGCAGCAAGCAGTTTTTTCATGACGAACTCCTGGTCAATAGAACAAGGGCAGTACGTAAGGGAAACCGAGCGCGATCAGTACTAGCAAGACCACGATCCAGAAGATGAGCTTGTACGCGGCGCGCACCTGTGGAATCGCGCACGCCTCGCCGGGCCTGCACGCCGCAGCGGGCCGGAAGATGCGCCGTCCGGCGAAGAACAGCGCCACCAGCGCGGCGCCGATGAAAACCGGCCGCAAGGGTTCGAGCAAAGTCAGGTTGCCGATCCAGGCGCCGCTGACACCCAGCGCGACGAGCACCAGCGGCCCGAGGCAGCAGGTCGACGCAAGGATCGCGGCCAGTCCGCCGGCAGCGAGCACGCCGCGTCCTTTCTGTGGTTCCGCCATACGCTTGTCCTTCCGGATTTCCGATGAGTAGCGTAACGTTACTTCCGTACCTATGTACGGAGTCAAGCGGTATGGAAAACGGTAGCGAAAGTCTGACCATCGGCGCCTTCGCGAAGGCGGCCGGCGTCAACGTGGAGACGATCCGGTTCTATCAGCGCAAGGACCTGCTGCTCGAGCCGGAGAGGCCGTACGGCAGCATTCGCCGCTACGGCGCGGCGGACGTGACGCGGGTGCGGTTCGTCAAATCGGCCCAGCGGTTGGGCTTCAGCCTCGACGAAATCGCGGACCTGCTGAAACTGGAGGATGGGACGCATTGCGACGAGGCGAGCAGTCTCGCCGAACACAAGCTCAGGGCCATACAGGACAAGCTCGCCGATCTCCAGCGGATGGAGGCCGTGCTGACCCAGCTCGTGTGCGCGTGCCATTCGCGCAGCGGTAACGTGTCGTGTCCGTTGATCGCCTCATTGCAGCGAGGTGAAGAAGCGCGTGACACCGGCGCCGTGTAAGGGACATTCGGCCTTACCGTACGAAAAAATCCGTTTCTTGAGGGCACCCCAATACGCAGGCAGCGGAACCATCACCCGCGATACAAAGATGGTTGAAGCCTCCGGGGTGCTCGGTGTTTTTGATACGGAAGAAGAGGCTCAGTTCGCCGGACTAGGCTGGGCACGTGCGTGGGTCGATAACCACGGCTAGTACCTCGCTGGCGTCGGTCCGCGGCAACCTATGCAGGGGCGAATGTCACTGCTCCAACATCGGCGATGTGCGTGAAGCTAGTTCCCGAAGACACAGTGCTCCAAGCGCGGCTGCTTATGCTCCAGGGCCAGCAGGTCGACGTGCGATCACTGTTGACCCCGTCTACACTCGAAGGCAAACCGTAGGTCAGCGCGTGCGCGCCTTGGAACTGCGGAGAGTTTCTTTCGGGGCCAGACGTCCCGCAAGCCGCATGGCCAACAGACTTTACAACGTCTTCATCATGCATACGGCACTCGCCGGACAGAGTTGCGCAAACTGCGTACTCGCCTGCAGTCCAGAGGACGCGCTGCCCCGATTCACCGCTACATATCCGGCCCGCGGGAAAAAACCCGCAGCCGTCGTTGTAAGCAACCACAACTCCGATATGCCGGACGCGCGCGCCAGGTTTTCCGCGTGAGCCAGCAGGCGAGCTCCCAGCCCCGCATTGCGCGAAGTTTGCACAACCGCCAATGACCGCAACAGCGCATCCGTTCCAACCCGCTCAAGACCCACACTGCCAACAATCCTGCCGCTGGCGTCTTCTGCGACCAGGAAGTCCACGAGCAAGGCTGCACCCACATCAGCGACCGGCAGTTCGTTCTCGGCGAGCAATGTTCTGATCTCATCGAGGTCATCACTTCGTGCGGCACGTATCTTCATGGCAAATGTATCAATGCTGGTCTATGACAAAGGAAGTATCAGGCTACGCTGGTCGCCGCGTGGCGGCTCACCCGAACGGCCACAAAGAACGCGATTGCTGACACTATCGAGACGAGAAACACCGTCCATTCGACGGCCACGTATCCGTGCGTGAAGCTCCAGATGCTGGCTGCGGCGATCGGCGCTATGCCCTTCGCGACGTTTGACGGGAAGGAAAGCATACCGCTGACCGCGCCATATCCTTCAGTCCACATCAGGTCCTGGACAATTGTGCCGCGCAGGATTGTCATCATCCCGTTTGCAGCGCCGTAGCAGAGCGCAAACAACCACAGCAGCACCGCCGCATGTCCAGCGCTTATGAGGACAATGGTCGACAGCGGGAAAAGCGTCACGACGATGATGCCCACGGTACTGACGTGGACAGTCCGGCCGAACGTGAACCACACCGCACGAGCGGCGACCTGAGCTGGACCGATGAGCGCCATGGTTGTGACCAGCACTGCGTTCGATACACCGCGCTCGACCATGAGCGGCACCAGATGGAATGTGAGTGCCGCGAACGTCGCGTAGTAGGCCGTGAAGCACACCGCGAGCGCCCAGAAAACCGGAGAGCGGAGCGCGCGACGTGTGGCTGCGTCGTTGGCCAGCTTTACTGCACCACTGGTTGGCCGGGAGCCCGGGTCCGCGCGCGAGGAGCGAATTGCCAGCACATGGACAGGCAGGCAGATAATCAGGTTCAATGCCGCAAGCACAACAAGCGATGTGCGCCACCCGACCGAGCCGACCAGTACCTGGGTCAGCGGTATGAAGACCGTGCTGGCAAACCCTGCGACCAGCGTGATGAGTGTGATTTTGGTGCGGAAGCTTCGCGGATAACGATGTGTCACAACGGCGAAGACCGGGTCGTAGAACGTGGCCGCCATGGAGATGCCGAGACCTATCCACGCGACGAAGAGTGCCGTCAGCGACTGCGCGTCGGCCCAGAGCAGCAGCATCGCCGCCGCGATAACCGAGCCGACGGCCATCACCCGGCGCCCGAGTCCGTGGTCAATCCAGCGGCCGATGGGATAGGCAGCGAACCCGGAGACCAAGAGCCCAACGGAAAGTGCAGCGTTCGTGGCTGTCCGGCTCCACCCCATGGACTGTTCCATCGGTACTACCAGCAGGGAGAATGAGTAGTAGACGGAGCCCCATGAGACCAGCTGCGCCAGCGCCAGGGCCCATGTAACCAGTCGGTCCTGGCTGTCTGCCGGCGCGTTGTCTCCGCTGGCGTTCTCGGTTCGACTCGACATCGTGCTCAATTTGTTCAGCCTCTCAACCTGCTCAGGTTAGGGACGATGCCGGTGCGAAACGCGTCGCAACAGAAGAAAGTCGCCGAGGCGAGCCTCTGCGCCAAAGCGACGGCAAGGCGCTCGGCCTCAGGACCTATCCGAGGCATGGCGATCAGGCTCGGCGCTTCGTTGACGGTACCTAAAAAGCCGATACCCTCCCGATTGCAGAAATGCTCAACGCGTCGCGCGACAAATTGCAATCGCGCCCGTCGGAGCATTGCCGCCATTCCGCTTTTCTGACCCTGCGTTGTCAATGCGACGAAGAATTTCAAACCCTCGTCAGCCAGACGATTGCGGACTCGCATCAGGGGTGTTTCCCAGTCGCATGGTGGACGCCAACGGCCGAGCGCTTCCGCATTCATCACCAGCACCGCGGCAGAAGAGCCGCCTGCAGCGAGGAAACGCGCTATCGCAAGGTTCTCGTCGACGGCAGCCGTCAGCGCAATGGCCGACGCAGCGTAGCCAGTTTCCCGCTGAAACGCCGACGACAGGCCGGCTGCTAGTGCCGAGCTCCCGGACGCAGACTCAGTGCCCCCATCCTTCGTTTCGTGTTGGCAAACATCTGCGCGCTCATGTGCGGCCAAGAGGATGAGTCCCTGCGCGGAGCCGCATTGCCACCCTCCCGATGCCGGCAGGAGCCATTCAGACGAAACCCGGTCATCGCCGTTCATGGCATCTCTCCAAAGATTTCACATTTCCAGAATACCGGAAATGTTGTAGAATGCAAGTAACGAGTGAGGGTTGGTGCTCGTGGGGCGGAGCAAAGCCGCTTGAATGCACCAAATGCCTCCATATACTTGGAAGTATCAAATTGCAGGGTAATGAAATGACAGTTCACGCAATCAAGGGCGACCAGACATTCCCGGCCGCCAAACCAGATTTTTTCGACACTGACATCGCCGCGCGTCTTGGAATGGAAGACCAACCGCCAGTGCGGATACTGCTGCTCTACGGCTCGCTTCGTGAGCGTTCGTACTCGCGTCTGCTCGTTGAAGAGGCCGCACGCCTGCTGCAGACGTTCGGCGCTGAAACGCGGATTTTTGACCCGCGTGGTCTGCCGCATGCCGACGATGTTGATGTGAAGAACCATCCGAAAGTGAAAGAGCTGCTCGAGCTGTCCCTTTGGTCGGAAGGACACGTCTGGTGTAGCCCGGAGCGCCACGGCACCATCACCGGTCTGATAAAGACACAGATTGACCATCTGCCACTGGTCAGCGGCGGTATCCGGCCGACGCAGGGGCGCACGCTCGCCGTCATGCAAGTGAGTGGCGGCTCGCAGTCGTTCAACTCAGTCAATCAACTGCGTCAGCTCGGACGATGGATGCGCATGTTCACCATCCCCAACCAGTCGTCTGTTGCCAAGGCTTTTGAAGAGTTCGAAGAGGACGGCCGGATGAAACCGTCGTCGTACTACGACCGGTTGGTCGACGTGATGGAGGAGCTCGTGAAGTTCACGCTACTGCTGCGCGGCCGTGCCGAGTATCTCGTTGACCGTTACAGCGAACGCGTGAAGGAAGAGCGTCCGCTCGACCCGGCAACCGACCTCGCGTCTCGTGCAATTGCCGACTATTCCCCTCAGGAAGCGAAGGCGAGTAACCAATAAAGGACTGTAATGGCAACCCTGGATTCGAAGCTTGCAGTCAAGGCGCTAGCGGCGCTTGCGCACGAGACCCGTCTCGCGGTCTTCCGACTTCTGGTCACCGCCGGACGTTCGGGTATGAGTCCGGGTGCTATTGCCGAAAAGCTGGGCCTCCCTGCGCCGACGCTGTCATTCCACCTGAAGGAGCTTGCACACGCGGAGCTCATTGAGGGCAAGAGTCAGGGCAGGTTCATCATCTACTGCGCCAGCTATGACCACATGCAGACGTTAATGGATTTCCTGATGGAAAACTGCTGCGCGGCGGAGCAAGCGGAGCAATGCGGCTGCGCGACCAACGAAACGGAGGCGTAAATGAAGCGATTTCACGTGCACGTTATTGTCCCGAAACTCGACGAAAGCGTGCGGTTTTACAGCAGCATGTTCGGCGCAACGCCCACCGTGCTGAAAGACGATTACGCAAAGTGGATGCTTGAGGACCCGCGCGTGAACTTCGCCATATCGGCGCGTGGCGGCGAAGCAGGTGTCAATCACCTGGGCTTTCAGGTCGACAGTGATGAGGAGCTGACCGCTCTTCGCGAGCAGGTCGTCGCCGGAAGCGTCGCCGTACAGGACCAGCCTGGCGCCCAGTGCTGCTACGCCAGCTCGAACAAGTACTGGACACAGGACCCAGCCGGTGTACCGTGGGAAACGTACCACACCCTCGGTGGCATCCCCATGTTCGGTGCGGACAGCCGGGAGACGGCCTCTTCCGAAGCGGGCGGAGCGTGCTGTGCTCCGGTTACCTCGATTCCGGCTGTGATTGAGAAAAAAGTCGGCTGTGGCTGAATCTGCCGCATTAAAACAGACGGCCGCCCATGGCGGCCGCCGCAGTCGGAATTCTCTTCCCGCTTCGCCCGGGCCTTACTCGAGATGGAACCGGGTGCCCGCGGACGTCGAGCTGCCGCATCCGATGATGCAGGTTTCAGAACCGGGTTGCGGCATCAAGCCACGGTTATGCCGGTACAGGCTTGCACTTCACTTTCTTTCTCGGCTTGCAGTCGGCTGACTCCACGCCCTGACAGCAATTGTCGGTGAGGAACCCGACGAGCTCGTTCATTCGCTCAATTTCCGGCGCGTAGTACACGAAGCGGCCTTCCTGGCGCGATGTGACAAGACCGGCATGCGTTAACTCTTTCAAATGGAAAGACAGTGTCGCGCTCGCAAGGTCCAGTTGCTCCTGGATAACACCCACGCTCAGCCCCTCCGGGCCGGCGGTCACAAGCAGGCGAAAAACACCGAGACGCGTGGGCTGGGCCAACGCGGACAAGGCTTTGATGGCGTCTTTTTCCGTCATGATGCGAAAGTGATTGAGATCAGCTTGTGATTTTACCGCCATGGAGGTTGCATCGCGGCAATCAAAAGGGATTTTTCGGGAGCATTTTCAGGAGTTTTCATGAAACCGTTGCGCGGCAAGGTGGACCATCGTGTCTTTCTACCCCTGACTTGCGCACGCGCCGAACAACCGGAAACCCGCAGATGAAAGGGCAGGCAGCTTGCCGAACCAACTCGTTTCGATTATATTGGAAACGTTGATATGTAACCATGCCACCGTCCGGTATCGGACTGGAGAATCTCGTGACCGAACATCGCAAATACAACGTCCTCTTCCTTTGTACCCACAACTCTGCGCGTTCGATCCTCGCAGAAGCAGCGCTCAACGAACTCGCTGGCGACCGTTTCGTGGGTTACAGCGCAGGCAGTCATCCCGGTACGGCGCCCAACCCGTTCGCGCTCGACCTTCTTGGTTCACAAGGCATTCAGACACAGGGCTTGCGCAGCAAGAGCTGGGACGAATTCGCCGAAGACGGCGCGCCGCAGATCGACTTCATTTTCACCGTCTGCGACAACGCAGCGGGAGAGGTCTGCCCGATTTGGCCGGGTCACCCTGCGAAAGCACATTGGGGCGTGCCTGACCCGTCGACGGCCGAAGGCTCGGACGACGACAAGCGCAAGGCATTCCTGCAGGCCTACGTGCAGATGAAAAAGCGCATCGAGCTCTTTACGAACCTGCCGTTCGAAAAACTCGACCGTATCGCCGTACAGAAGGAGATGCAGAGCATAGGCACCTCGCTGCGCGAGAAAGGAGAGTAACGATGGCAGGCAGTCAAACGGTCGCGAAGGCGGCCCGGCGCGAGCCCGGTGGCATTGGTTTCTTCGAACGATATCTATCGGTCTGGGTCGCGCTTTGCATTGTGGCCGGCATCATCCTTGGAAAGCTGCTACCCGGTACTGTTCATACGGTATCCACCCTGGAGGTGGCTCACGTCAACCTGCCGGTGGGCGTGCTCATCTGGGTGATGATTATCCCGATGCTGCTGCGCATCGACTTTGCGTCGCTGGGTAGGGTACGCAGCCAGGTGAAGGGCATCGGGGTGACGCTGGTCATCAACTGGGCCGTAAAACCATTCACCATGGCGTTCCTGGCGTGGGTCTTTGTGCGGCATGCGTTCGCCTCGCTGCTGCCCGCCGACCAGCTGGACAGCTATGTCGCCGGACTGATCCTGCTGGCGGCGGCACCGTGCACCGCGATGGTCTTCGTCTGGAGCCAGCTCACGAAAGGTGACCCGTATTTCACGCTCTCGCAGGTCGCGCTCAATGACCTGATCATGGTGTTCGCGTTCGCGCCGGTCGTGGGCCTGCTGCTGGGCATCTCGAACATCACGGTGCCGTGGGACACGCTGCTGACCTCAGTGGTGCTGTACATCGTCATCCCGGTCATCATTGCGCAGATTCTTCGCGCGATTCTGCTGCGCAAGGGCGAGCAGCATTTCCAGCGCGCGCTGGCAAAGATTGGACCGTTCTCCATCGCGGCGCTGCTGCTGACGCTGGTACTGCTGTTTGCCTTCCAGGGCGAGCAGATCATTGCCCAGCCGCTGGTCATTCTGCTGCTGGCCGTCCCGATCCTGATTCAGGTGGTCGTCAATAGCTCGCTCGCTTACCTGGCGAACCGGAAGCTTGGCGTGGCGCACGACGTTGCTGCCCCGTCCTGCCTGATTGGCGCGTCCAACTTCTTCGAACTGGCGGTGGCGACGGCGATCAGCCTGTTCGGCCTGAAATCGGGCGCCGCGCTGGCCACCGTGGTGGGCGTGCTCATCGAGGTGCCGGTGATGCTCGTCGTGGTGAAGGTGGTCAACGCTTCCCGTCACTGGTATCAGCGTACTTCGTGACCGGTCGAGCCGCCTTCGATTCCGGAGGCGGCCTTTCCAGAATTCTGTTTGAGCAGCCATCGAGGATCAGACATTGGGGCCGTGAGTCGCCTCAGCAGCGCGAAAGCGGATGCTCCAGTGTCTCCTTCATGGCCGCCAGCGCCAGAATCTGCCGGTCCAGTTCTCCAATGTGCTCCTTCGCGATGAAGCATGCGCCGGCTGGTCGCTGGCCAGCGGACGCGGTGCGCCGACCGCTATTCAGAGCAGCGTGACGAGACTAGCGCCAAACCTCAGCAGCCGAAGATCGAATGTCGCGCATCGGCGCTTGATTTCGCGCCCCGTGCAGGTTAGATGCTAAGTTATCCGAATATAAACATGGTCTTGAAGTGCAGACCAACGGATATGGAAAGGCGAAGCGTAGCAACGAAACAGGCGAGTTCATCGAGTCGACGGGGATGCTTGCCGTCGCGAAGGGCGGGCAGTCAACGGCCTCCTGTCCATGGTGTACGTGTCGGTACCAACCTACATTGCGTCCTGTCCAGCAATCCGGTGCCGACGCATTCGCTCCCACAGGCTCTTGCGTGATATGCCCAGTGCAGTAGCGGTCTCTGTGATTCGCCCATGATGCTGAACCAGGGCATTCCTGATGTAGAGGGTTTCGCACCGGTCCAGATACGCAGACAGCGTCGGTACATCCGCAGTTGGGGAATCCTGCTCTTCGTACGTGGCGTGGTCGACAAAGATGTCAGCCGGCATGATGACGCGGCTGTTCGACATCAGACAGGCACGCTCGAGCCGATTTTGCAACTCCCGCACATTGCCTGGCCAATTGAAAGACACGAGCGCAGCTTCGGTAGCGGGATGCAGTTCTTTCGGGGTCTCATGGTTAGCCTCTCCATACGAATTGAGAAAATGGTAGGCAATCCAGAGGATATCGTCGATACGCTCGCGCAGCGCAGGGACGCGCAACGTCACGACGTTCACCCGATAAAACAGATCTTCCCGAAACCGCCGCGCGGCGATGAGCTCATGCAGATCACTGTGCGTCGCGCACACAAGCCTGAAATTGCATGCGATGTCGTACTCGGCGCCTAGACGCCGTACGCGTTTCTCCTGCAGGACACGCAACAGCTTGACCTGCATCGCGAGCGGCAAATCGCCAATCTCGTCAAGAAACAGCGTGCCCCCGTCCGCGAGTTCGAAGAATCCCTTCTTCTGCCGGTCGGCGCCTGTAAATGCGCCTCTCTCAAACCCAAAAAATTCCGCCTCCATCAGAGTCTCTGGAACAGCGCCGCAGTTCACGGCGATGAACGGCTCGTTGTGTCCGCTAGCGGCCACCTTGTGGACATGCCTGGCGAGCACTTCTTTCCCCGATCCCGATTCGCCGCTTATGAGAATGGACGATGCGCGTTTCGCGATTTTAGGTACCACGTCGGCCAGCTTGCGCATTGCCGTCGATGCGCCAAGCGGACCATGAGCCGGAAGCGCCTCGTCCGGTATGTGTGATGCCGCGAGTACGTGTATCTTCTGAATCAGTTCGGCGATATCGAACGGCTTGGTAATATAGTCAGCAACGCCTGCCTTGAGCATTGACACCGCCTTGTCGATTGATGCATACGCTGTGACGAGAACAAATGGCGGCACGCTATGCATCGAGGCAGCGAGTCTGGTGTACAGGTCGTCACCCGAAAAATCTGGCAAGCGTACGTCGCTGACAACGACTGCATAACGCTTCTCCGGAATGGCCGCGTATGCCGCAGCGGCGCCGGTGTGCCAGTCAACGCCAAAACCTTCCAGTTGCAACCGCTCGACCATCGATTCGCCCATGATGGGGTCGTCTTCCACGAGGCATATCAATGAATCGCTCACGGCGTGTCTCCTGATTGAATGGGCAGTACGACTTCAAAGGCCGTTTCGCCCGGTTGACTGCTTACCGATATCGTGCCGTTCAATTGCGTCACAATCTGGTAGCTAACCCATAGTCCCAGACCATAACTCTTCACGCCCTGGGCCTTCTGACTTGGCCAGTGTGGCTCGAACAGATGATTCACAACATCGTCCGGAATATGCTCCCCCGTGTTCGAGACGACTACCTGCAGCGTGGACAGGGTGAGCGTGGCAGTGCAGCGGACCGAGCCACCCACCTCGGCGGCCTTGATCGCGTTGAGCAGGAGATTCAGCACGAGCTGCCGGACCAGATGAGACGGGACGGCGATCTCGTGAGCGGGAACCGACCATTCAAGCCTGATCTGCTTTGACGCCAGTTGCGGTTGGACAAGAATGTTCAGATCATCCCAGTCCGCCGGTCGCGCGACAGGAGAATCGAGGCGTGCTTCGAAGAGCAGTGCGCCGACGGTGGCGCGGATCTGTCCGAGCCCGCGCTTAAGCAGCCCAAGTGTCCGGTTGGTCAGACCGTCTGGTGTGCCGTGGGTGACAAGGGTGTCTACGGCGTTAATCATGCCGCCCAACGGGTTATTGATTTCATGCACGATACCCGCTGCGACGCGCCCGACCGCTGCAAGCCGCTCGGACACCACCATGTCGCGCTCCAGTTGCTGCTTCTCGGCGAGGTCATCGAGCATCTCGCGGAAGCTTGCCGACAGGCGCCCGATTTCATCACGCCCCTGAGCCGAGACCTCCTGTTTGAGCGCCTCAGGATCATCCTTATGCACACGGGCCATGGCAAGGCTGAGCATATGCAGCGGCTCCGCCATGCGCTTGCCCCACCACCATCCGAAAGGAAGCAGCACCAGCATGCTGGCGACGTTCAGTAGGATCATTCGTCGCATCAACGTTGCAATGCCGTCGCGAAGCTTCTGCGTGTCGTAGGTGACTGCGACGAAACCAAGCGGGCTCCCGTCCTCAGCGGTGATCGCGTGGGCGGCCACGATATCTTCCGTTGCGAGGACTGTGGGAAAGCTGAAATAGAAGGTTTGCGGATTCGCCCTGATAGACCGAATGGCCGCGGTGATGGAATGACCGAACTTCGAAGCCGGAGATAGCGTCGCGTAGTAGGTCGGGTCGCTTGCGGCGTATACGCGTCCGTTGGCGTCGAAGACAATCAGTTCCTTCAGCGGATTGACAAGCTCTTTTGAGGCTACCGGCGCGCGGATCACCTCAAAGACGTGGAACAGGTCGTCCCGAACCATCGAGTCACGCACGGACAGCGCTGTCACGTTGGCCAGACTGCGAGCGCCACTCTCAACGTTGCGACGGGTGTCCGCCAACGTGAACGCGACGAGCATGACTGTTACCGCAAACTCGGTCAGCAGGATAGCCAGCGTCAACGCGACTGGGATCTTGTAACGATAGCTGATGTTCTCCAGCATGGTGTGACTCACGCCGGTATCGTATCTGACAGTTTCACGAGATCGCGAATGTCGTCGAACAGCGCATCGTCGCCGATGACGAATCTGTCGACGTTGAGGCGGTTGAGCAGACCACGACCTGCGGCGTCATCCGCCATTCCGAGTAACGACCCCTGCAACCGTGCAAACGTCTCGGTAGACAGACTGCGGCGGGCAACGATGGGGGGAAACCCGTACTGCGGAGATCTCCACGCGACTCTCACGCCCAGAACGGCGTCCGGCACCTGCCTGGTCAGTGTGTCAAAAATATAGCCATCAATTTCGCCTGCCGAAGCAAGACCCGATGTGACGGCTTCGACAACCTTGCGATGGGCGAACGTGAAGAATGCCTTTCCGAAGAAGCGCCGGGGGTCGAGACCGTGCCTGATGAGCTCGGTTCGGGGCACCAGATAACCTGAGTTCGACTGCGGGTCGCTATAGGCGAAGACGGTATTCCTGAGCTCGGTGATACTCGTCGTTGTCGTGTTCGAGGCCGGGACCAGCAGATACGACCGATACAGAGGCTTACCCTGATATTGAGGCACTGCGAGCAGCTTCATGCGGTCCGCATGTGTAACGTACGGATAGCCGCAGATCCAGGCAACGTCAAGCTGGTCCGCCAGCAGCATTTCGGTGATTTCTCCGTAGCTGCCTCGCTGAATAAAGCGAACTTCGTTGCCGAGCTGCGCCTCAAGGCGCGCACGCCATTTCGCCAGCAGCCGTTCCTGGTTGTCCAGAAAAACTGGCGTTGTACCAAACAGGATCTTTCGTGGCGATGCAGCATCGTCGGCGCGTGCCGTTCTTAACGCCGCAACCGCGAGACCGGCGCCGGCCGCACGAAGTATTCTGCGTCTCCCGTTACTGAACGGTAACTCCGACATATCCCCGTCCCCTTTTGCCGTTACCGGCCCGGAACTCATTCCCACGTCTCTGGCGGCATGGAATCGTTCATTCTGGCCTTGCACGGCGTTCTGGTCAATTTGGCATGGAGCTTGCCTACTGCTGCCGAATAGTAACGGTTGCCCACGCCCGTATCAAGGAGACCATATGTCAAAAGAAGTGATCAGTCGGCGCACCTTCCTGAAGGTCGGCGGAACTAGCGTCGCAGCAACTGCGGCGGTGATCGTCAGGCCCGCTGGCGCAGCTTCCGTGGGCCCAGTCCCAGCCCCGGAAACGAGCCATACACTCTTGCCCTACCTGCCCAAAGCTGTTGCCAGTGCCAGCCAGCTTCCGCAAGGCACCCCGCTGGTCTTCAGCTATCCGGATGCCACGTCTCCTTGTGTCGCAGTGAAGCTCGGCGTACCGGCACCGGGGGGAGTGGGTCCCGATCACGATATCGTCGCCTACAGCATGATGTGCACGCACATGGGGTGCCCGGTCGCGTTTGACGCCGGTACGAATACCTTCAAGTGCGGATGCCACTACAGCATGTTCGATGCGGAGAAGTCCGGGCAGATGATCGCAGGTCAGGCTACCGAGAACCTGCCTCGCATCCGGCTCAGTTATGACGAGAAGAGTGGAAGGATTTCGGCAACGGGCGTAGACGGCATGCTGTATGGCCGTCAGGCCAACGTACTGTAGTCAGGGGACGACATGGATAACCAGAACGATCGCATCACGCTGCCGCCAGCAAACGCGCAGCGCACGAACATGACGTGCCACTTCTGCATCGTGGGCTGCGGCTACAACGTGTTCAAGTGGCCAGAAAACATGGAAGGCGGGCGTGCCCCCTCGCAGAATGCGCTCGGGCTCGACTACACGAAACAGCTTCCACCGCTTGCCGTCACGTTGACGCCAGCCATGACGAACGTCGTTGAAGACCGTGACGGCAGCCGTCACCGCATCATGATCGTGCCGGACAAAGAGTGCGTTGTGAACAGTGGCCTCAGCTCAACGCGCGGCGGAAAGATGGCGAGCTACATGTACAACGCTGACGGCCTCACACGCGATCGGTTAAGGAACCCGCGTCTGTACGTCGGTGATCAGTGGGTGGACACCGACTGGGACCGCGCGATGGCGATTTACGCGGGCCTGACGAAGCGCGTCCTGGACAAGGACGGCCCCAGCGGGCTCGTCTTTTCGGCATTCGATCACGGCGGGGGAGGAGGGGGATTCGAAAACACATGGGCGACCGGCAAGCTGATGTTCACCGCGCTGCAAACGCCGATGGTCCGTATCCACAATCGCCCGGCGTATAACTCGGAGTGTCATGCGACGCGCGAAATGGGTATCGGCGAGCTCAACAACTCGTATGAGGACGCGGAGCTGGCAGACGTCCTTATGGCCATCGGTAACAACGCGTATGAAACCCAGACGAATTACTTCCTGAACCACTGGGTTCCGAATCTGCAGGGCGGCACTGCCGACAAGAAGAAGCAGCGCTTTCCTGGAGAAGCTACGCCGGCGACGAGAATCATCTTCGTTGACCCTCGACGCACGCCAACGATTGCAATCGCCGAGCAGGTCGCCGGCGCGGGCAATGTTCTACATCTCGACATCCAGCCCGGCACCGACGTCGCGCTCTTTAACGGCCTTTTCACTTACGTTGTCCAGCAGGGATGGATTGACCGGGACTTCATCAGCCAGCATACGAACGGCTTCGATGATGCGGTGAAGACCAACCGGATGTCACTCGATGAGGCAAGCAAGGTTACCGGTGTGTCCGTGGACAAGCTTCGCACGGCCGCCGAGTGGGCGTACAGGCCGAAGGCCGCGGGCCAGTTACCACGCACAATGCACGCCTATGAAAAGGGCATCATCTGGGGCAACGACAATTACCTGATTCAGTCTTCCCTCGTCGACCTGGTCCTTGCTACGCATAACGTCGGACGTCGGGGTACCGGCGTTGTGCGTATGGGTGGCCATCAGGAGGGATATGCCCGGCCTCCGTATCCAGGCGATTCGAAAATTTATATCGACCAGGCGCTTATCCACGGGAAGGGTCGCATGATGACCTGGTGGGCATGCAACAACTTCCAGACCAGTAACAACGCCGAGGCGCTTCGTGAGGCGGTCCTGCGCCGCTCCCAGATCGTCAAGGATGCCATGCAAAAGGCGAAAGGTGCGACGGATGCCCAGCTGGTCGATGTCATCTTTGACGCCACCAGTAAAGGTGGCCTGTTCGTTACTTCGGTGAATCTCTATCCGACGAAGCTTGCAGAAGCGGCTCACCTGATGCTGCCTGGAGCACATCCCGGAGAAACGAATCTGACCTCGATGAACGGTGAGCGCCGCATCCGGCTCTCGCAGAAATTCATGGACCCGCCCGGCAGCGCGATGGCCGATTCTCTCATCGTTGCCCGGATCGCGAATACGCTCAGGTCGATGTACCAGGCGGAAGGCAACGCGGCAATGACCGCACGCTTCAGTGGGTTCGACTGGAAGACTGAGGAGGACGCCTTCAACGACGGTTTTCGCCAGGCGGGTCAGCCTGGCGCCGGGAAAATAGACAGCCAGGGCGGTTCGACAGGCAATCTCGTCTCGTACGAGCGGCTGCGTGCGGCGGGCAACAATGGCGTGCAACTTCCGGTGCAGTCGTATAGCGGTGGGAAGCTGGTCGGTACGGAAATGCTATACACCGACTCGAAGTTCGACACACCTGACGGCAAGGCGCAGTTCAAGCCCGCGCCGTGGAACGGGTTGCCGAAGACTGTCGAGCAGCAAAAGGATAAGTATCGCTTCTGGATCAACAATGGGCGGAACAATGAGGTCTGGCAGACCGCGTTCCACGACCAGTACAACGAGTTTATCCGGGCACGATATCCGATGGCGTACATCGAAGTGAATCCCGACGACGCCGCTGAACTGAGCCTCGCGGCTGGCGACATCGTCGAAGTGTTCAATGATTTCGGGTCGACGTACGCGATGGCGTACCCCGCGAAGGAAATAAAGCGCAATCAGACGTTCATGATGTTCGGCTACGTCAATGGCATTCAGGGTGACGTGACCACCGACTGGACGGACCGTAATGTCATCCCCTATTACAAGGGTACCTGGGCCAATCTGCGCCGGGTTGGAAGTATGGACGACTACAAGCGGACCGTGAGCTTCAAGAGCCGGCGGTTTGCTTGACACCGGACGTTGCCGCGCATTCGTGCGCGGCGCATATTCAATTAAGGACCATTCAATGAAACGATTGATCACCGCCTGTCTGATGATGTTTGCCGTGACCCATGCATACGCAGATGTCGATGCAGCCAGGGCGCAAGGCATTGCCAGCAAGAACATGTGCTTTAGCTGCCATGCCGTTGACCACAAGGTGGTCGGTCCGGCGTATCACGACGTTGCCCAGAAATATAAAGGGGACGCGTCGGCGATGGCCATATTGATGAAGAAGGTCAAAGGTGGTGGCTCCGGGGTGTGGGGACCCGTTCCAATGCCGCCCAATGCGGGGATTAACGACGCGGACCTGACAATCGTGCTCAACTGGGTGCTGGCCGGTGCGCCCACCCAGTGACCGGCGAGGAATAGCCACCATGCTATCGCCCACGCATCGCATCATTCCGATATTCGCAGCTGCTACGGGGAGGCGTCCGACACCCGCGGGTCAGGCGGTTAGCGGCCCGGTGGTGGACAGGTTGTCCCGGCCATTGCGGGATTTACGTATTTCGCTGACGGACCGGTGCAATTTTCGCTGCACGTACTGCATGCCGACGGAAGTCTTTGGCAAGGACTATCCGTATCTGCCTCGGAATCAGATGCTGTCTTTCGAGGAAATAGTGCAGGTGGCACGTGCGGCTACCGAGCAGGGAGTGGAGAAGATTCGGCTGACTGGCGGTGAACCTTTGCTCCGGAAGGGAATCGAGGTGCTGGTCGGCCAGTTGACGCGATTGCGGACCCGCGATGGCCTCCCGCTCGACGTAACCCTGACCACAAATGGGTCGTTGCTGCGGCAAAAGGCGGCTGCCCTGCGCGACGCGGGTATGACCCGCATCACCGTCAGTCTGGACGCCATCAGTCAGGAGGCGTTCAGCGCGATGAGTGGATCTTCGATGGACGTGCGCGACGTGCTCGACGGAATCGAGTTCGCGAGGACGCTCGGATTCTCACCTGTCAAGGTTAATACTGTTGTAAGACGGGGTGTCAACGAGGACGAAGTGATTCCGATCGTCAGGCATTTCAAGGGTACAGGTGTCACACCCCGCTTCATCGAGTACATGGACGTTGGCAGCACGAACCACTGGGAGCTGCGTGACGTCGTGCCATCGGATGAGCTTGTGCGGCGCATCGGCGGCGTATTTCCATTCGTGCGATCCGGCTCCCGGCCAGGGTCGGTCACTTCGCGTGTGTACGATTTTGCGGATGGCGCAGGTCGCGTCGGCTTTATTTCAAGCGTGACCGAGCCTTTCTGCGCCGATTGCAGCCGGCTTCGGCTAACTGCGGATGGGCGGCTTTTCACCTGCCTGTTCGGTGCTGACGGCTTTGATTTGCGCTCGGTCCTGCGGGGTGGTAGCGACGCGACGGATCTTGGGGAAGCGCTTCGAGGTCTCTGGAGCCGACGGAGCGACCGCTACTCTGAATTACGGAGCGGTGCCGGCGACGCGACCGTCCGGCGCCGTGCCGAGATGTCCGTGCTAGGCGGATGACGTTCGCGCCGGTCCCCGCCAGAAAAATAGGCCGCCGCTAGCGCCGATTGGCCACTGCGGACGATGACAACATCTTTCAGGATGGCCCTTGATGCATGGCTGCGTTAATTGCTGTTGGACATGTCGAATCAGGTAGGCAATACTTCCATAATACTAAATATGTTGTAGTCGACGCCACTTTGCGAGGTGCGTAGAGACTTCTGACCTGACGAAGATTACCAGCGGGTTCGGCCCGTACGCTGCACGTCTGCAGTTACTCATAGACTGCGCGCAGGAGCTTTCCTGTGGGATGACAGCCATCCCACAGGCGGGACAGGCCGCGGAGGTCGTCAGACTGAAGAGGCTGTTCAAGCAGATAACCGCCGCCGCACACGACACGGCCAATGAGATTGAGGCGTCCGGAAGCCGCATCAGGAGCCGCCAACCGCCACCAGACGGCACGTAGTACAAACATGGAGCACGCGCGCGGCAATGACGGGTAACCCCGTCGAGGGCAGGTTGGGTAGCACCTGCACGTTTGGCGTTTGTGCCGCGTAGCAGGTACGACTTTATGCTTCTGCGACGTGCAGCAGTAGCCTTCGAATACCGGTTCATTCGTGGTTTAGGGGACGGTCGCTTTCCAGCTGCCCTTTCGAACGGGAACGCGACCTGACACAGCGATCGCGCACCGTACGGTCGATCCCCAAAGAACATCCCGGATCGGGGGTCAGGAAATCGCGACGTCCGGCATTCATTCTGGACCCCTCAAGAAATTGCGGTCGATGCCGTAATGTCGCAGATAGGGCGAGCCTATGCTTTTGCTGAAATTCAGACCGCCCAAAGCACCTGGACAAACTGATCCGTAAGGGGTAACCATGAGCATAGTGTCCCGACTGGCGTTGACCTTGACTCTCTTCGCGGTTTCTCTATTGGCTTCCGGTGGGTACGGGATGTGGCAGCTACATCGATCGCAATCACGCTTCGAGGATATTTACAGCAACGTACTCCCCGCGATCGCCAACCTCGATTCGATCACTGCCAGCCTGACCGATATCCGGATATATCTGTATCGTCATGCGATGACTCCCGATCCTGCTGGAAAATCCAGAATCGAAGACGTCGTCTCGGAAAGAAAACGAACCCTGAACGATCTTGTTGAAAAATACGCTGCGAGCGGCTTGTCCGACGACAAGGAAAAGGCATTTTCGGATGCGAACAGGGCCAACCTCGCCGACTACGAGGCGGCCACGCTGAAGTTCATGGACACGTCCCGTTCCGGCGACATGGATGCTTCAAAGAAAATGCTCTTTGGCGAGGGCGTGTTGGACACAGCGAGCAAGAAATTACGCGCTGGCCTTGCAGCGCAGATGGACTACAACATGATGCTTGCAAAAGGCCTGCGAAGCGAAAATGGGGCTGCCTATCTGCGCTCTATGCTGACGCTCTGCGCCGGGATCGGGTTGACTTTATTGGTCGCCGGGATTGCGGCATTCAGAGTGCTTGTTCATATCCGCCGAAGCCTGCGTGGCATGCAGATGACCCTGCAGGAAACCAGTGGTTCATTGGATCTCACCCAGCGTGCGCAGGTAAGTGCGATGGATGAAGTCGGACATACGGCCACAGCGTTCAACGCTCTGATCTCGCGCGTGGTGGAAGTCATGACTTCTGTTCGACGTTCGACCGACTCGGTGTCCGTAGCCTCGAAGGAGATCGCGAGCGGCAATTCGGATCTTTCGGCCCGCACCGAAGAACAGGCGGCGTCGCTGGAACAGACAGCGTCCAGCATGACGCAACTGACGGAGACTGTGAAACAGAACACGGACAATGCACGACACGCCAACGCGCTCGCCGTGCGCGCCACTGAGATGGCCGATAATGGCAATGATGTGGTTCAGGCTATGGTCGCGACGATCGGGCAAATCAGCGGCAGCTCGAGCAAGATATCCGAAATTACCGGGGTGATTGAAGGCATCGCGTTCCAGACCAACATCCTTGCTCTGAATGCCGCCGTGGAAGCCGCCCGGGCGGGCGAGCAAGGGCGAGGTTTCGCCGTGGTCGCCAGTGAGGTTCGCAGTCTGGCGCAACGCTCGGCTGCAGCGGCGAAGGAAATCAAGGACCTGATCGGCTCGTCGGTGGCGATGATCCAGGACGGTTCAAAGCAGGCGACAGACGTCGGGACCACGATTGGACAGGTGCGGGTGGCCATCAAGCAAGTCTCCAATATCATCAGTGAGATTGCTGTCGCGTCGGAGGAGCAGAGCCGTGGAATTGAGCAGGTAAATCAGGCCGTCTGCCAGATGGACCAGGTGACGCAGGAAAATGCCGCGCTAGTGGAACAGGCGGCCGCCGCAGCGCATGCACTGGAAGAACAGGCAACGGCGCTGAAGGACGCGGTTTCTGCATTCAAGGTTTTCGACACGGAGCCGTCGGAATCGCGTGTGGCGACCCTCCAAAGGGAGCGCCGTAACATGGTTCCGGATTCCGGTCCTCGGGGCACGCCAGCGGCTCGACTGCCCCGAAAAACGGCAACTGATGTCGCTGACATGCGCAACGCGGGGCTATCTGGCCCTGCCGGGGCAGGTTGGCAAACGTTCTGAGCGATCGGACTGCTGGATACGCGAGGCGTAGCGAGCGTAAAGCCTGTTGGCTGGTACAGCGTTCTCCTTTCGCGGCGCGTACGGAGTGAAAGCTAACCCGGAGTGAGACGATGAAAAAATCCCGTCGTAGTTTTATGATCAGCGCCGTGGGAATCACGTCGTCGATAGTGCTGTCTGGCCGTGCGTCAGCAGACACTGCGCCGGTCCAGGAATCTGACACCAATGCACTCGCGCTTGGATACAGGACCGACGCAAGCAAGGTCGACCTGGCGAAGTATCCCCAGTTCCAGGCAGGGCAAGTCTGCGCGAAGTGCCAGTTTTTCCAGGGAAAGGCTGGCGACGCGATGGCGCCCTGCACGATCTTCGGCGGCAAGCAGGTGAGTGCCAAAGGCTGGTGCAGCGCCTTCGCCAAGAAGGCATGACGAGCGTTCCGGGCATGTCGTGTGTGCTCACTGCAGCGACGCTCGGACCTTGAAGCGCCTGGTGGGCGAGGTGCCGAAATTGACGGGTCCCTCGCGTCCCGACAATCTGGGTAAGAGTCCTGTCTCTGTGCGCCCGCCTGCTCACCGACTGGAAGCGCAAGGGAGTAAAACCCTCGCGCCGGGGGACGATTGGCCTACATGTTTGGGCAACGGCGCCTGCGCACGAAAAAAGGCAGCCGAAGCTGCCCTTGGTCCGAAAGCTCAAGTCGGCTATTGCGAGAAGGTCAACGCGTTCGTCAGATCGCCCATTGGCTTGCTCCCGGCCGCGGCAAGTGCCGCGTTGCGCGACGTCAGACCCGGCAGGTTCGGCAACGAGAACCGGCGAGTGATGAAGCGCAGGATCGAGGTCGTGTCGTACTGCGTGTGATCAACAAAACCCTTCTTCGCAAAGGGTGAAATGATGATCGCGGGGATGCGCGTGCTTGGGCCCCAGCGATCGCCTTTTGGCGGAGCCACATGATCCCAGAACCCGCCATTTTCATCGTAAGTGACGATCACGACCATGTTGTTCCACTGCGGACTCTTCTGCAGATGCGCAATCACGTCGGCGATATGCGTGTCGCCTGTTGTGACGTCGGTGTAGCCCGGATGTTCGTTCTGGTTGCCTTGTGGCTTGTAGAACGTAACCTGCGGCAGGGTTCCGGCGTCAATTGCACTAATGAACGCTGCGCCGTTCGTGCCACCGTCCAGCAGATGCTGGGTGCGATTGGCGGTTCCTGGCGCGAGATCTGCAAAATAGTTAAACGGCTGGTGATGCGGCTGGAAGTTCGGGACAGAGTTCGTCGACCCGTAAATGACGGTGCTGCTGGCGAGTGCTGCATTCCATGACCCGGCATACCATGCCCATGTAATGCCCGCGTTGTTCAGCAGATCGCCAATGTGTTGTTGCGTCTGCGGAGGAAGTGTTGTCGGGATGCTCGGATCGGCGAGGGTAGGGGCGCCACCAGCAGCCGGATTGTTACCGCTTGGCTGATACGGCGGTTGCATCGTGTTAATCGCATAAAAGTCCGGGGTCAGGTTGCCCGAATTAACAAACTTGGGAATCCCGGTTAGCGCCGATGCTGGTGAGTTCGATGCAACCGTCAACGAAACGCCATCTGCATTGACGGCCGAGATCGAACTCGCTGCCGGACTCTTGTCGGCGTTCGGATAGACAGGCGTGCACGCGCATATCAGCCACTGGTGGTTCAGGAACGAGCCGCCAAATGCACCCATGAAGAAGTTATCGGCAAGCGTGTATTGCTGTGCGATCTTGTAGAGCGGCAGCGTGTCAGCACTGGTGTTGTAGTGCCCCATCACGAGCCCGCCGGAATCGGCCCACGCCGCAAACTTGTCGTTCTTTCCGCTGTCGATCTGCATCTGATTCTCATAGAACCGGTGATACAGGTCGCGCGTCGTGATTGACAGGGACGTGTTAAATCCTGCCGGATCGTTGATCGCGAACGGCGAGTTCGGCAAATTTACTGTCATTGCCTGCGTTACCGCCGGCGTCACGCCGGTACCAGTCAGGCCGTTCCAGATCGGGGGTAGCGTGGCAAGGGCAGTACCGTTACGGTCAAGTTGCTGCGCGTTGGCCGTCGTCACGTTCTGCAGACCGTTTGCACCCGGGAAGTTACCGTACAGGTTGTCGAAGCTGCGATTTTCCGCATAGATAACGACGATGTTCTTCACCGATGAGATGTCCGGCTGAGTGCTGACATTGCCGCCGCAAGCAAACAGACCTGCTGCGATCAATGCCGCAATCGGCACCGCGTACACGAGTTTCGTTTTCATCAGATTCTCTCTTTTTGTAGGGGACCGAAGTTTTGAGCGATGCCACAAACACTCTTCTCGGCCCGATCAGTGTCGCAAGTTTGTCTGACACGGCGATGAAACCAGGCACACCAGGAGGAGTGCGCTCATGCAAGCGTCACTGAGCGGTCATCGAACCGCCATAAGCTGCGAGGTCTTCTCTTCAATATCAATCCAACTCATGCCACCATTTACCGCGGACCGACCGTCAGTTTCTACCCGATCCAAAGACCGGGTCGCAGGGCCTCTAAAACGAATGGTTGTTCTTGTTGGTGCGCTCGGTGTAGTCATGCTTAATGGTTGCGATTCGCACGTCGGAGAGACTGCTTCGCAACCCGCTCCGGTCGCCGCAGTTCCTGTGAGCCAGGCGGCGCAAGGGCAGTCGCGCGCCGAGGTCTTTGCCGCTGTCAAAGCAATGACGGCTGTTGGTGAAAAGATATTCTTTGATCCATCTTTGTCCGGCTCGGGCAAGCTTGCCTGCGCGTCATGCCACAGTCCGACTCATGCGTTTGGACCACCAAACGCCTTGTCAGTACAACTGGGTGGCAGCGACATGAATCGTCCCGGAATGCGCGCTGTACCTTCTCTCAAGTACCTGCAGTCGGTCCCCCAGTTCACCGAGCACTTCCATGACTCGGACGACGAAGGAGACGAAAGTGTTGATGCCGGTCCGACCGGAGGATTGACGTGGGATGGGCGGGTCGATCACGGGGCGGACCAGGCGCGCATGCCCCTGCTGTCGTCGTTCGAGATGGGTAGCTCGCCGGCAAGGGTTGTGGCCGCGGTAAAGGCGGCGCCATACGCAGATGCATTCCGTCAGGCTTTCGGCGCGAATATCTTTAATAGTGACGACAAGGCGTTCCAGTCCGTACTGCTTGCTCTGGAGACATTCGAACAGGCGCCGCAGAAGTTCTACCCGTACACAAGCAAGTTCGATGCGTACATCGCGGGGAAGATCACGTTGAACACCGCAGAGTTACACGGCCTGGAGTTGTTTAACGACGAGCGCAAGGGCAATTGTGCGTCCTGCCACATCAGCAAGCGAGCAAAGGATGGTTCGCCCCCCCAGTTCAGTGATTTTGGGCTCATTGCAATTGGTGTACCACGCAACCGCACGCTGGCAGTCAACAGGGATCCGAAATTCTACGACCTGGGTGCATGCGGTCCAGAGCGGACCGATTTGAAGGGCCGCGATGAATATTGTGGCGTGTTCCGCACGCCCTCGCTTCGGAATGTCGCGCTGCGCAAGACATTCTTCCACAACGGGATTTACCACTCGCTGGAGCAGGTGGTGCGCTTCTACGCCGAGCGCGATACGAATCCGGAGAAGTTCTATCCGGTCTCGAAGGGCGCGGTACAGAAATTTGACGATCTGCCGAAGCGCTACTGGGCGAACCTGAACACGGATCCACCGTTCGATCGCAAACGCGGCGAGAAGCCGGCACTAGATGAGGCCGAGATCAGGGATGTCGTTTCGTTCCTCAACACCCTCACCGACGGCTATGAGCCACCCGCGAACTGAACGGCCCTTCATCCGCCGGGGGTAGACGCGGCTGTTGCGAGAATATACCGGCGCCCGGAGCTCGTTCGCAAAAGCGCGTGTGGGCTGGCAGAAGAGGGCACCGGATCGCACCGATCGCAGACGAAAGCATGGTCGTCAGCGGGCGCGCATTCCGGTCAGGCCGTCACCGGCCAGCACTTCACTTTCCTGCTGGGCGCGCAGGCAGTCGAATCCACCCCCTGGCAACAGTTGTCGGTCAGGAAGCCTATCAGCTCGTTGGCGTGTCCGATTTCAGGCGAGTAGTACACAAATCGCCCCTCCTGGCGGGACGTGACGAGACCTGCGTGGGTCAGTTCTTTCAGATGAAAAGACAGGGTCGCAGTAGCCAGCTCCAGCTCAGCCTGGATCACACCCACGCTCAGGCCGTTCGGGCCAGCACTTACGAGCAGTCGAAAAATACCCAGTCGCGTCGGCTGCGCCAGCGCGGACAGGGCTTTGATAGCGTCTTTTTCCTTCATGATGCCGGTATAGTCAGGATCAGCCGAGGATTTTAACCCGACTGGGATGACTGCCATACGACGGAGTGTTTACGGCCAGGGTACATCGCGGCGCCACGAGGTATCGCCGCATCGACCCGTGCGACTGTCCATGAGCCGGTCGCTATCGTGGAGGTCTACTGCGGCCGCGAAACAGCATTCTGCTAGCCAGTGTGGCAACCGTCGAAACTGCGGCATAAGCGAGCACCGCCCCTGTGAGTCCGACGAAAATCAAATTCAGAATTGCCGCGGCCGCGAAGATCATTTGCATGAGCCCGAGCGAGAGCCGCAGCACACCCCACACCAGGTAATGCTTTTCGTGTGAACTCAAGGTGGGCGCGGCGCTCGAAGCAGTGGGATTCCCATTGGACGGATGCGTGCTGCCCGTGTGCTCGCGATGCCTGAACACTTTCATTTGCTCAGCGTCCCACTCTGAATGGAAGGTTTTCGCACGCCAGCATCGGCGCTGCGCCACCGTCCGGTTACCCAGTCTACGCGGCTTTCACGGCACGCTGGGGCGGGGGGGAGAATCTGGTCAGCCGGTAGCCGCTGCCACGCACCGTCTCGAACATCGAGTCATAGCCGAACGGCTTCAGGGACGACCGGAGACGCTTGATGTGCACGTCAATCGTTCGCTCCTCGATAAAAACGTGGTCGCCCCAGACCTGGTCGAGAACAACGGATCGACTGTGGACGCGTTCCGGGTGCGTGAGAAAGAAATGCAGAAGCTTGAACTCGGTCGGTCCGAGATGCACCTGCTGTTCTACACCGCTTTCTTTCACACAGACCCGGCGAGTAGAGGGGTCGAGTGTGAGGCCGTTTATCGTCACGGCGTCGTTAGTGAGCTGCGGCGCCCGTCGGCGCAGAACTGCCTTGATGCGCGCGACCAGTTCTTTTGGCGAGAATGGCTTGGCCATGTAGTCGTCGGCTCCAGCCTCGAGCCCGTCCACAAGGTCCTGCTCTTCGTTGCGCGCGGTCAGCATGATGACCGGCACTTCCTTCGTACGTGAGTCCGAACGCAGTTTGCGAAGGAATACCAGACCAGATGTGCCGGGCAGCATCCAGTCCAGCACGATGAGGTCGGGGAGTATCTCTGCCACCAGCGCATTGGCGGCATCAACGCCGCGCGCCTGCAGCGGATGGTACCCCGCGTGTTTTATGTTGATGGCTAGCAACTCGGCAATGGCCGGCTCATCTTCAACAATCAGAACGCTGGCGGGCATCTCATCTCCTCCGTTAATCGTCCGTACCCAGGGCTTCCCGCTCGAGCTGCTCCCGGGACACGTGACGGACGTCGGTACCCTTGACGACATAGACGATAAATTCGGCGATGTTTGTGGCGTGGTCACCGATGCGCTCGATGGCCTTCGCAACAAACAGGTAGTCGAGACCCACCGAGATGCTGCGGGGATCTTCCATCATGTAGGTCACAAGCTTTCGCACGAAGGCACGAAACTCCTCATCGATCGCCTGGTCATCCTGCACAATCTGCGCCGCTGCAACGGTATCGAGCCGCGCGAATGCATCAAGCGCCCTGCGAAGCATATGCGAGGCCATCTCGCCGGCGAGCTTGATTTCAGCGATATTGATGGTCCGCGAGCCGCTGTCCTGGGCGATGCGGCGCGTCCGCTTTGCTATCTTCCTGGCCTCATCGCCGGCGCGTTCGAGGTTGGTAATGCTCTTCGAGACTGCCATCAGAAGCCGCAGGTCGCGGGCGGCCGGCTGGCGACGGGCGATGATGTTGCTAAGTTCCTCATCAATCTCAATTTCCATCGCGTTGAGCCGGTGTTCGTCCTCCATGACCTGCTCGACAATGGTGAGATCGAACGTGTTCAGTGCCACCATTGCCCGCGCAATCTGCGACTCCACCAGTCCGCCCATTTCGAGCAGCCTGCTGGAAAGCAGATTGAGGTCTGCATCGAACTGGCTGGAGAGATGTTTATCCGGCATGTGCGCCTCCTCAGCCGAAGCGGCCGGTAATGTAATCCTCGGTAGCCTTTTCTTTGGGCTTCGAGAAAATCTGTTCGGTAGCGCCGAACTCCACGAGTTTGCCCAGGTGCATGAAGGCCGTGTGCTCGGAAACGCGTGCCGCCTGCTGCATGTTGTGCGTCACGATAACCACCGTGTAGTGCTTGCGCAATGTGTGCAGGAGATCCTCAATCTTGCCTGTGGCAATCGGGTCCAGCGCGGATGTTGGCTCATCCAGCAGCAACACTTCAGGATCGATGGCAAGCGCGCGGGCAATGCACAGGCGCTGCTGCTGTCCGCCCGAGAGCGCAAGCGCGCTCTGGTCGAGCTTGTCCCTGACCTCGTCCCAGAGCGCCGCCTGGCGCAGGGCAAACTCAACCCGTTCGTCGAGTTCACTGCGAGACAGATCTTCGTGATGTGTGATGGCCAGTGCGACGTTGTCGTAAATCGACATTGTGAAAGGCGTCGGCTTCTGAAAGACCATCCCGACCTTCAACCGTAATTCGTTCAGTTTAAAGCGCGGCTCCAGAATGTTCTTTCCGTCGAGTTCAACGGTACCGGTCGCAGTCTGATCCGGATATATCGAGTACATCCGGTTCAGTACACGCAGCAGGGTCGACTTGCCACAACCGGATCCGCCGATGATGGCAGTCACTTCGCGGTCCGGAAAATCGACATTGACGTCGTACAGTGCCTGACGGCGGCCGTAGTGGAAGTTCAGTCCGCGCACACTGATGCGCGCTTTGGTCGTTCGGGCGGATGGCATCTTAACTGGAGGCATGAGCGCGATTGAAGAAGCTGCGGGACAGGATGGCCAATGCCAGCACGAAGACAGTCATCAGGAACGCACCTGCCCACGCGAGCGTGTGCCAGGCTTCGTACGGGCTCATCGCATACTGGAAGATGACAACCGGGATGTTGGCGAGAGGTCCAGTCGGCGTGGTCGACCAGTACTGGTTATTCAGTGCCGTGAACAGCAGCGGTGCCGTTTCTCCACTAATACGCGCGACCGCAAGCAGGGCACCTGTCACGATGCCGGCGCTCGCGGCTTTCAGCAGGATGCGGGAACTGATTTTCCACCGAGGAATGCCGAGCGACAATGCGGCCTCTCTCATGCTGTCCGGGATGAGCTGAAGCATCTCGTCAGTGGTGCGGATGACAACAGGCAGCATGATGATGGCCAATGCAACCGCACCGGCCCAGCCGGAAAAGTGTCCCATCGGCCGGACGATGAGCTCGTAGGTGAACAGACCAATGACGATCGAGGGGGCGCTCAGCAGGATGTCGTTGACGAAGCGGACGACTGCACCCAGGCGGGTTTTTCGCGCATATTCGGCCAGGTAGACGCCGGCGAGCAGACCCAGGGGCACCCCGATGACCGAGGCAATGCCAATCATCAGGAAACTGCCATATAGGGCGTTTAGCAGGCCACCTTGCTGTCCAGGCGGAGGCGTCATCTGGGTGAAGAGGCTGGGGCCTAACGCCCCAAAACCGTTGATAACAGTGGTAGCGAGAATCCAGAACAGCCAGAACAGACCAAAAAGTGTCGACAACACCGACAGCACAAACACGACGTTATTCGCCATGCGGCGGCGCCTGAACTTCCCCATATCGAAGCCTTCCATTACTTTGCTCCTTCCATGCGGTTGAGTCGCAACAGCAGCAGCTTCGCGAATGCGAGCACGATGAACGTGACAACGAAGAGGACAAAGCCGAGGGCGATCAGCGAGGACAGGTAGATGGACGAGTCGGCTTCCGTGAATTCGTTGGCAAGCGTTGCCGCGATCGAGTTGCTCGGGTCGAGCAACGAAACGCTCAGGTCATGCGCATTGCCTAGCACAAAGGTCACTGCCATCGTTTCGCCGAGCGCGCGCCCCAGTCCCAGGAAGATGGCACCGATGACGGCGGACCGGGTGTAGGGCAGAACGACCTTGCGAATTACCTCCCATCGCGTCGCACCGAGTGCGAAAGCCGACTCCTTGAGCATCTGTGGCGTGGCCGAGAATACGTCGCGCATCACTGCCGTGATGAACGGAATAATCATGATGCCGAGGATGAGGCCAGCGGGCAGCATCCCCAACCCTATGGGTGCGCCAGAAAACAGCGGGCCAATGAGCCACGCGTTACCGAGGTTATCGATAAGCCACGGCTCGACGTGGTCGGCCAACACGGGGGCAAAAACGAACAGCCCCCACATGCCGTAGATGATGCTCGGGATAGCAGCGAGCAATTCGATCGCTGTGCTGACCGGGCCTTTCATCCAGCGTGGCGCGATCTCCGTGAGGAACATTGCGATGCCAAAGCTGATGGGTACGGCAACCAGCAACGCAAGAAATGAACTTACCAGCGTGCCGTAAATTGGAATCAACGCGCCAAACTTGTGAGCCACCGCGTCCCAATCGGTGCTGACCAGGAAGTGCCAGCCGAACGTCTGAAATGCCAGGCGTCCACCCCACAACATGGACAGTGCGGCACCTGACAGAATGATCAGAACAACGATAGCGGCGCCGGCGGAAGCAAACCAGAACATCCGGTCGGCCAGTTCGTCCGGTAGCCACCGCCTGCGCTCCCGGAATGTCAGTTCTGTCCCGAGCGTGGCACCCTTGCGGCGCTCGCCGGATACTCCTTTCGCCAGGTCTTCAGCCGTGGTTGGCATATGCTTCTCTCGCGATGGCGGTGCGGCGAACAGTCGCCGCACCGCTGTGGATTGCGGACAATCAGAACTTGAAATTGTTCGACCAGTAGGACTCGATCTGCTTGACCAGGGCATCCGGCAAGGGGACATAATCAAGCGACTGAGCTTGCGATTGGCCCTTTTCCAGCGCCCACTTGAAGAAGTCGACGGTCGCCTTCGACTGGGCGGCATTCTTCGGCTGCTTGTACATGATGATGAACGTCGTGGCGGTGACCGGATACGCATCCGGCCCGGCGGCATCGGTCATGACGAGATCGAAGTCCTGCGCCTTGGTCCAGTCAGCAGTCGCGGCAGCGGCCTGGAACGATTTGGCGTTCGGCTCCACGAAGTTGCCTGCCTTGTTCTGGATTGAGCCGTACGTCATCTTGTTTTGCAGCACATACGCGTACTCAACGTAACCGACGGAATTCTTCAGACGGTTTACGTATGCGGCAACACCTTCGTTACCCTTTCCACCCACACCGGTCGGCCACGCAACGGAGGTACCTTCGCCGACCTTGCTTTTCCATTCCGGGCTGACCTTCGACAGGTAATTGACCCAGTTGAACGTGGTGCCCGAGCCATCGGAGCGATGCACCACCGTGATGCTCGCGTCAGGCAGCTTCAGGCCCGGGTTGACCTTAACGATGGCCGGGTCATTCCACTTCTTGATTTTGCCCAGATAAATGTCGGCAAGGAGCGGGCCAGTAAAGCGAATCTTGCCCGGGGCCACGCCTTCGATGTTCACAACCGGCACAACACCACCAACGACTGACGGGAATTGCCCCATGCCCTTGGCATTCAGGTCTTCCACGGACATCGGCATGTCACTCGCACCAAAATCCACCGTTGCGGCCTTGATCTGCGCAATTCCGCCGCCGGAGCCGATGGACTGGTAGTTGACCTTGTTACCCGACGCCTGGTTGTAGTCAGAAGACCACTTCGACAGAATGGGATACACGAAGGTGGAGCCTGCGCCCGTAATCTCTGCCGCGTGCGCGGCAACCACGAAGGTTGCAGCAACCACAGCACCCGTCAGACGTTGCACGAACCGCTTGTTCATCTTGGTCATCCTCAGTAGATTAAAGATCATCTCTATGAAACTAGATGCGTTACGACTGTCGGGATGCTAAGTATAGTTCGTGACAATCCGGTGACAAGAGTTGGCGTTCGTGAAATTTTTGTGACGCTTGGCGTTGTGCTCCGGAATGAAGGCTTGTCAGTGTTAAACGTCTTCATTATATTGGAGATATGGATATAACAGGCGTCATCTCTGCAACGGCACATAGGAGGGTTTCGTGGGTGACCATCGTAAATACAACGTGCTTTTCCTTTGCACACACAATTCCGCGCGCTCGATCCTTGCCGAGGCCATGTTGAATGCAATGGCAGGCGACCGTTTTATTGCCCACAGCGCCGGCAGTGCCCCTGGAGCGGCGCCCAATCCGTTAGCGCTCGACCTGCTGCGCTCAAACAGCATCCCCATAGGCGGGTTACGCAGCAAGAGCTGGGACGAATTTGCCGAAGACGGGTCGCCGCAGATCGACTTCATTTTCACGGTCTGCGACAACGCGGCTGGAGAGGTCTGCCCGATCTGGCCCGGCCATCCGGCAAATGCTCATTGGGGTGTGCCAGACCCGGGTTCCGTAGAGGGCACGGACGAGGAGAAACGGAGGGCGTTTCTGGAGGCATTCGTGCAGATGCGCAAGCGCATCGAGCTGTTCGTCAACCTGCCGTTCGAGAAGCTCGACCGCCTCGCTGTGCAGCGGGAAATGCAGAGCATTGGCACCGCGCTGCGCGACAAAGGAGAGTAACGATGGCAGGCAGTCAAGCGGTCGCGAAGGGGGCCCGGCGCGAGCCCGGTGGCATCGGCTTGAGCAAGTTGAATGTGTTCGCCGAAACACGACATCTGGCCCTGCAGATCGGAGATGAACCGCTTCTGCGATCTGCGGATATACAAAAGCTGCAAGGGTGGCTCTAGCCTGGCGGTCAAGGGCAACGCCTTTGCCCGATTTTGAGGTGAGTGCTCCGCGCACCTGTGTAACGATTTCTACCACGACTGCTCGATGCCTTCGAATATCCTCGTCGTCGAAAGTGACCCAACGACCGCTGAAATGATCGCGACGCACCTGAGGCGAGCGGGACATTGTCCGACGATAGCGTATGACGTATACGACGCGAATCGATTGATGTCGACCCTGCTGCCTGATCTCATTTTGCTGAACTGGATGCTTTCAGCTCAGTCGGGCGCTGTGCTTGCCAACCAGTTGCGCGTGCATCGCAATGCCAGAGACATTCCTCTGATCATGTTGGGAAACTTCGATGAAAATCACCGTCGACTGACGGACCCGATCGACGGTGCCTGCGGATACGTAACAAGGCCGCGCGAACGCGACGCGCTGCTCGCTGGGGTTGGTGCCATATTGCGCCTGCAGCAACTGCCGCGGCTAACCGACAATGCTGTCAGCTTCGGTAGCCTGAGCGTCGAGCCGGCTGCACGGCAAGTCTTCGCGATCCGCGGTGGCGAGAAAGTCCGTCTGGCGGTCGGCCCAACCGAGTTGAGCCTGTTGTATTTTCTGATGACCCATCCGGATCGTGCCTTTACCAGGGCGGAGTTGATCGAGCAGGCGTTGAATGGCCGGGCTTTCGTCACCGAGAAATCGTTAAACACCTACATTAAACGGCTTCGAAAATCCCTCACTCCAGTTGGCTGTGAAGCCATGATTGAGGTAGTCCGAGGCTTCGGATATCGCTTTGTAGCTAATCGATATGTCCTGAGCGGCTGATATCGCCGTTGTCGCTGATCAATATTGTCATCGAGCACGCATGACCGAACAGCAGGATCACCGCAGTCGCGGCGAGCAAGCAGGCGCCCTCTTGGGGACGCGTCCGCATTGCCGAGCCTGCGCCCCGCCATGCGCTGAGAACACTATCGGCGAGCAGATTCACCAGGACAGGCCAGTGGGCGACTGCTACCGGTTTGTTTCATCCGAGTGACACCCGCATGCGGCACCATGCCGGTCTGGCTAGGCAACTCCATGCCAAGGCATCGATTTAGTCACCGGCCTGCCGGCATTGCATTAGCCAGATTCCAGATTCGTGCGCTGCCTGTTGACGCATGACGCGTGGCGACACACGCCTGTATAGCCTGATGACGAGCTGCTCTCCATCGCCGGTGCACTAGTGGCAGTTCCACAAGGAGCAAGTTATGCATGATGTGGCCGATTCCGAGGGTTTGCGGCGCGCCGATGTGAAGTCAGTCCAGCAGTACATTGACGAACGCCCCATGTGGCCCGACGGAACGCATCTTCCGTCGGTGCCGATGACTGCCATGCAATGGCGCATCTGGTCGCTGGCGGCAGCCGGAAAGTTCTTCGAAGGATTCGTCGTATTCATGACGGGGGTGGCGCTTCCGCTGATCTCGCGTGATTTCGGTATCGGTGCGGCACAGAACGGCCTCATCAGCGCCGCCAGCCTGATGGGCATTCTTGTCGGCGCGGTGGGTCTGGGCGGCATGTCGGACTACTTCGGGCGCAAGCGGATGTTCATTGTCGAGATGATCATCTTCGTCGCGTTTCTGGTGCTGCTGGTACTTTGCACCAACTTCACCTCACTCGTGATCTGCCTGTTCGGACTCGGCGTGGCGCTCGGCTGCGACTACCCGACCGCGCACATGATCATCTCCGAAAGCATTCCGAGTAGCGCCCGCGGCAAACTGGTGCTGGCAGCGTTCGGCTTCCAGGCGCTGGGTGCTCTGGGCGGTACGGCGGTGGGCTTCTTCGTCCTGTCGACGGTCCCGACTCTCGACGCGTGGCGCTGGATGTACGGCACGGCGATCATCCCCGCACTGGCAGTAACGATCGGCCGCTTCTTCATTACTGAAAGCCCGAGCTGGCTGCACATTCGCGGCGCGGTGGATCGCGCGGAAGCCGCCGCGAAACGCCTGCTGGTTCGTACGCCGCAGTATCCGACCAGCATCGCGCTGTCGCGTGAAATCGACAGTGCCGCCAGCGGCCATGGCGGCAAGAAAAGTTTTTTTGCGCTGTTCGCAAAGCGCAACCTGCGCGCCACGATTCTTGCCTCGATCCCGTGGTTCCTGCAGGATCTCGGCACCTATGGGATTGGTATTTTCACGCCCACGATCCTCGCCGCGGCATTCGGCAGCAAGCCTGATCATGTGCGCAGCGTCAGCGATCTGATCCTCAACGACATCCTCGCCGCCAAAGGTGCGGCCCTGATCACGATGCTGCTGATCGTCGGCATCATTTTCGCGGTCATCCTCGCGGACCGGGTCGGACGGATCTGGCTGCAAGTGGTCGGCTTTATCGGCTGCGCGGCGGGCTTGCTGCTCGCTTCGTTCTCTGTTGGCGTCGAAGGCTCCGCCAAGACCGTCATCATCTTCGCGGGCTTCATGCTGTTCAACTTCATGACCAACCTGGGGCCCAACGCGCAGACCTATCTGCTCGCTGGTGAAGTGTTCCCGACCGCTATTCGCGGCACAGGTGCGGGGTTTGCCGCCGCGGTCGGCAAGATCGGCGCGGTGGCGACTGCCTTCCTGTTCCCGATTCTGCTGACAGGTATCGGTACCGGCCCGCTGCTCTACATCCTCGTGGCCACATCGATTCTCGGCGCAGTGGTGACGTGGCTATTCCGCATCGAGACGACGGGGGTGAGCCTTGACGAGATTGGACGCTAAACGTATTGAGACACCACCCTGTTGCCCTCGCTCCAGAGATGGCATCCGCTTACCGTGATGGAGACATGCATGACTGCTCGCCGTAAAACTTACGTATTGCTCGCGAGATGGGGACAACGCGTGGCCGCGCCGCTGTGCATTGCCGCGCTCACCTTGATGACGAGCACATTGACCTATGCGCAAGATCTCACCTTGAACGAAACCGGCTCGACCCTGCTCTATCCGCTATTCACGACCTGGGTCGATGCCTATACCAAGTCGCACCCCGGCGTACGGATTACCGTGGCCGCGACCGGCTCGGGGGCAGGCATCCAGCAAGTGCTGGCGGGCAAGGTGCGGATCGGCGCGTCTGACGCCTATATGTCCGATGCAGAGATGGCACAACACCCGCAGATCATCAATGTACCGCTCGCCATCGCGGCGCTGACGGTCAATTACAATCTGCCCGGCCTCAATGCGATGCATCTCAAGCTGGACGGCCCGGCGCTGGCCGGAATCTACAAGGGCGTGATTCGCAACTGGGACGCGCCGCAGATCGCGGTGCTCAACCCTGGCGTGGCATTGCCGCATCATGCGATCGTACCAATCCGTCGGGCCGAAGGCTCTGGCGATACTTTCGTGTTCACCCAGTTCCTGTCGTTCTCAACACCCAACTGGGAAAGCGACAGGGGATACGGCTCGACCATCGCATGGCCCAGCGTGCCGGCTAGCGTGTCCGCCGTGGGCAACGCGGGCGTGGTGCAGGCGTTGCAGACGACGCCGTGGTCGATCGGCTACGTCGGCGTGAGCTTCGCCGACAAACTGAGCGCCGCGCAACTCGGCACCGCGGCGCTCAGGAATGGAGCCGGTGAATTTGTGCTGCCCACCAAGGATACAATCACCGCCGGCGCCGCTTCCCTCGGTCCCCGCACGCCATCGGACGAACGTCTGAGCCTCGTTTTCGCGCCGGCGTCAGGTGCCTATCCACTTGTCAATTACGAGTATGCGGTGGTGTCGACAAAGCAGCCTGATGCCACGACCGCTGCCGCACTACGCAGATTCCTGCTCTGGTCGATCGTGCCGTCGGAGACCAACGAAGCGTACCTCGATGCGGTGCACTTCATTCCGCTGCCGCCGCATACGTGGGAGCTGAGCCAGGCGCAAATTCAGTCGATCAGATAGCCGACTCTTTGCGGCGTGGCACGACAACCCGGATACGTCGCTGCGTCGCGGTCAAGGTGGATGGCATCCGGACGGCATCGCCGAGCTATCCGTTTCCCGTAACGCAGGCACCATCCAATCCGCGCTTCACGAGGACGCGCGACAGGCCTTTGAACAGGCCTGTTTGGAGAAAGACCTCGAAGTCGCCGGATACCTGCTCCGTAAGCTTGATGCCATTGCTTGCCGCAGTGCGCATGACCCGCCGCTCGGCGAAGCGTACTTCGTGGTGGCGCCTTGTCTGGGAACGGCCAGGCTTGTCGTCGACGGCTCGCGTGAGCCGTCCGTCCGGCGGACCCCGCAAACGGCGACCGGCCTCTAACCAGATTGTTTTTGCCTCCCAGACGGCGATGAAACCGTTCGCAAGGGCGTCGGTGGAAGGCCGCGCAATGGTCGCCTGGTACTTCGCTTGTGAATCGCCACGCTTTTCGGCGGGGTCGTCATGATGTGACGCAGGTCGTGAAGTTTGAGGCGCAGTGGAATGGTTCGATTTTTTTGTATATCCTTTCCACTGCGCCTCAAACCACAGATTCCATCGATGTATTCCCGTTGCCCGGCAACGCCTCTTCGCGGCGTTTCAATGAAGGGGCTCGGCTGCAATCGCATGCTTGCGCATCTTTTCCCACAGGCTCTTCCTCGAAATGCCGAGGGCGTGGGCGGTCTCGGAAATGTGCCCCTGATGCTGCAGCAGCGCAGCGCGAATGAACGCGTTTTCGCATGCAGTCATGTAGCCGTCCAGTGGAGCGTCCATGTCCAGCGCTGCTGCGGCCTGAGACCCGTCTTCCTCGAAAATATCGGAGGAGAAAAGCATGTTGCGGGAGCAGACGATGCAGGCCCGTTCAAGCCGATTCTGCAACTCCCGTACATTCCCGGGCCAGCCATATGTCGCGAGTCGTGCCTCGGCAGACGGATGAAACAGCTTCGTCGGCTCGCCGAGCCGGCCGGCGATATCGCGTACGAAGCGGTGTGCAAGCCACAGGACATCGTCGGGCCTGTCGCGAAGCGCCGGCACACGTAACTGCAGGATGTTGATGCGGTAAAACAGGTCTTCCCGAAACTTCCCCACCCGGACCAGTTCGGCGAGGTCCCGATTGGTCGCGCAGATAAGTTGGAAGGTGGTTTCAAAGCCCTTCTCGCCGCCGACCCTGGTGAGGCGGCGCTCCTGAAGAACGCGCAACAGCTTCACCTGCATTGACAAGGGCAAATCTCCTATCTCATCGAGAAAGAGCGTGCCACCTTCCGCCTGCTCGAAATATCCTTTCTTTTGTCGTTCTGCACCGGTGAACGCGCCCCTCTCGTGCCCGAAAAACTCAGACTCCAGAAGCGTTTCGGGGACAGCGCCGCAATTGACGCCAACGAAGGGGAACGCGTCGCCAGGTGCATGGCGATGAATGAACCGCGCGAGCACTTCCTTGCCGACACCGGACTCACCAGTAATCAGAATCGATCTGGCTCGACCCGCGACTCTCGGGACAAGTTCAGCAAGGCGCCGCATCGCTTCGGACACACCCAGCTCGCTCTGTGCAGGCATGGCCCGGTCAGGTATGCCTGTTCCAGTGAGGAGTCTGACCTTGTCGACAAGCGCGCCAATGTCGAATGGCTTCGTGATGTAGTCGGCAGCGCCGCTCTTCAGGAGAGAGACCGCCATGTCTACCGAAGCGTAGGCGGTAATGAACACAAATGGCGGCATGGATGAGTGCTTGGCCATTGAACGTGAAAACAGGTCTTCGCCTGAAATGTCGGGTAGCCGGATATCGCTGATGACGGCCTGATAGGGCCGGTGCTGCAGGGCGTCCAGGGCGGATTCGCAGTCCGTATGCCAGTCCACGTCGAAACCTTCCAGACGGAAGCGGTCGGCTAGGGACTCGCCCATGATGGGGTCGTCTTCGACGACACAGATGAGCGTATTCGACATGGAGTTCTCCTGATTCACGGAGCAATAACCGGCAACAGCACGGCAAAGCACGTTTGGCCCGGTGCGCTGTCGACTGAAATTGTGCCACCGAGCTGTGTTGCGATTTGGTAACTCACCCACAGGCCCAGGCTGTACGACCGCCGACCTCCGGCCACGGCAACCGACCCAAACGGCTCGAACAGGTGCTCCATCGCGACGCCCGATATGTGCTGACCGGTGTTCGATACCGTTACTTGCAGCCCTGATCCATTGACTACAACTAGACAGGAAACGCGCCCGCCGATCTCAACCGCCTTCACGGCGTTGAGCAGCAGGTTGAGAACGAGCTGGCGCACCAGGTGAGCAGGTAGTGCCACAGCCTCATCCAGTTCGACTTCCCAATCGAAGTCGGCCTGCTTCGCCTGTATCTGGGGTGCTATTAACAGCTTCAAATCCTGCCAGTCCGACAGACTCATTGCTGGCGAGTCGAGACGCGCCTCAAAGAGCAACGCGCCGACAGTCGCGCGGATCTGGGCAAGACCGCGCTCCAGAAGGCCGAGCGTTTTCCTGGTCTGCGCATCCGGTTCGCCATGCGTGTTCAGCGTGTCGATGGCGTTGAGCATTCCGCCCAGCGGGTTGTTGATTTCATGCGCAATACCGGCGGCAACGCGGCCCACGGCAGCGAGCCTTTCTGAGACAACGACTTCACGCTCCAGCGACTGCTTTTGCGCAAGTTCGCCGAGCATTGTCTGAAACTGCTGCTCCAGCTGTCCTATTTCGTCGTTGCTTTGCGCGGTAATGCCCGCCCCCACTTTTTCCGGGTGCTCCTTTCCGACACGAGCCATGGCCGCTGCGAGGCGAAGTAGCGGCTTGGCCATCCGGTCGCCCCAGACCCACCCCAGTGGTATGAGCAGTAGCAATGCCGGCACCGTCGCCATCGCGAGCTTGAGTAGCGTCCGCCGCACGCGGTCGTAGAACGTGTTGGCGTCATAGACAAGCACCACATAGCCAAGGCGACTCCCATCGTCGGAATTCACCGGCATACCAGCGGTAACGTCACGGCTCGCGAACAATCCCGGGAAGTCGAAGAAGAACGGGACGCCAGAGCCGCGGAGGTGGGAAATGACCATCCCAAACTGAGCCGGAAGCGTCGTCAGCGGGCTCTGGATTGGTTCTTTCCGGGGCGACGTCGACGCGTACACGCGAGCCCTGGCATCAAAGACAACAATTTCCTTCAGCGGATTCGTGGGCTCTCTGACCGCCACCGGCGTTCGAATCACTTCGAAAGCACGCCACAGGTCGTCCTTCACGATGGGGTCGCGAACCGATAGCGTGAGCACGCGGCAAAGATTCTCCGCACTGCTTTCCAGGTCATTTCTGGCATCGGAAACGGCGACGCTCACGAGGGCGACCGTTACGAGCAATTCCGTCAACAGGATAACTGCGCTCAGCGCGAGCGGAATCTTGTAGCGGTAGCTGAGATGGGACAGCATAAAGGCGGCCTTACAGCGGTCCGGCATTCAGGATGGCGACCAGACGCCGGATGCCGTCGAACACCTTGTCATCATCAGGTACAAAGCCGTCGAGGTTCAATCGCCCAAGCATGGCTCGACCGTCGGGATGCTCTTTCATGCCGACCAATGCGCGCTGGAGGCGCAGAAACGATTCCTCGTCGAGAGACCGGCGCGCCACAATCGGCGGAAAGCCATACTGGGGAGAGCGCCACGCTACCCGCACGTCACGCGTGCGCTCCGGGTACTGCTTCTCGATGGTGTCGTAGACGTACCCGTCAATCTCGCCGGCATCGGCAAGTCCTGAGGTCACCGCGTCGACCACCTTCCGGTGTGCATACGTGAAGAACGATTTCTTGAAAAAGCGCGTCGGGCGAATACCTGCCCGTATCAGTTCCGTCGTGGGGACGAGGAAACCCGAGTTGGACTCGGGGTCGCTGAAAGCGAATACGCGGTCGCGGAGCTGCGTGATGTGGGTCGTATGTGTGTCGCTTCTCGGGACAATCAGGTATGAACGATAGAGCGGCTGCCCGCCGTAGTCTGGTATTGCCATCAACCGCATTGTCTGAAGGTGTGTGACGTAGGGGAAGCCACACACCCAGGCGACATCAAGTCGGCCTTCAGCGAGCAGGTCGTCAATCTCACGATAGCTATTACGCTGCACAAACCGGACGTCCGCGCTGCACACATTCCCGAGTTCCTGACTCCAGCGATTGAGCAGGCTGATTTCGTTATCAAGAAACACAGCGGTAGTGCCAAACGCAACCGCTGAATTATCGCTGGCACCAGTGAACCTGAAGGCCGACAGGAACGGCATGCTTACCGCAACCCGCAGAATCTGCCGCCGCCGGATGTTACGAACTGGTGACATAACGGCTCACTCCCGAACACGAACCGTTACCGGACGGTAATGGCATCCATCAGGTCTGCTGAATTCCTACCCGCAGTGCGCAAGGCTCTCGGCAGACGATTGACCGCATGGCATACGTCTTGCCATTAAGTCGATGCTAACGACTACCCGAGCAAGATTCAAGCGAGGAGAAGACCATGTCAGACTTAAAAGTCGCACGCCGTACATTTCTGAAGATCAGTGGCGGCTCGATTGCGGCTACTGCCGCGTCAGCGCTTGCTCCGAACGTGGTTTCTGCTGCGAACACACCGGATACAAGCAGGACAAAACTTCCGTATCCGAGAAAACCCGTAGCCCGTGTCGCTGGCATGGCGCTCAACGCGCCAGTCTCGTTCGCCTATCCCGATGCCGCGTCGCCCTGCACAGCACTCAAGCTAGGCAGCCGGGTACCGGGCGGCGTTGGACCGGATGGCGACATCGTCGCCTACAGCGCCATGTGCACCCACATGGGCTGTCCGGTCATATACGAGCCCACGACGAAGGTTTTCAAATGCCCTTGCCACTTCAGCATGTTCGATGCAGAGAAAGCCGGACAGATGATTGCCGGCCAGGCCACCGAAAATCTGCCGCGCGTGCGACTTCAATATGACGAGAAGACAGGCACCGTGTCGGCAGTCGGCGTGGAAGGGTTGATATACGGCCGCCAGGCCAACGTTCTTTGAGTTCGAGGAGCTGAAAATGCCTACCGATAAGGACCGCATTGCGCTACCGCCGGTCACGGCCCAGCGAACCAATATGACCTGCCATTTCTGCATCGTCGGATGCGGGTACCACGTCTACAAATGGCCAGAAAATCAGGAAGGTGGTCGCGCGCCCAACCAGAATGCGCTTGGTGTTGATTTCCGCAAACAGGTGCCGCCACTCTCGCTCATCATGACGCCAGCCATGGAAAACGTGGTCACCGACCGCGACGGCTCGCGCCACACCATCATGATTGTTCCGGACAAGAGCTGCGTCGTGAACAGCGGCTTGAGTTCGACGCGCGGCGGCAAGATGGCGATGTACATGTACGCGGCTGACGGGATAACCCAGGAGCGCCTGAGACAACCGCGCATCTATCTAAGCGACCAGTGGGTGGATACGACCTGGGACCAGGCGATGGCGCTCTATGCCGGGTTAATGAAGAAGGTCCTCGACAAGGATGGCCCGAGCGGTATTGTCTTCTCCGCTTTCGACCATGGTGGTGCGGGCGGCGGATTCGAGAACACGTGGGGTTCTGGCAAGCTGATGTTCACCGCGCTGCAGACGCCGATGGTCCGCATTCACAACCGTCCCGCGTACAACTCGGAGTGCCACGCTACCCGTGAGATGGGCATTGGTGAGCTGAACAATTCGTATGAGGATGCCGAACTGGCCGATGTCATCTGGTCAATTGGCGCGAACTCCTACGAAACGCAGACGAACTACTTCCTGAATCATTGGGTGCCTAACCTGCAGGGCGGGACGCTCGACAAGAAAAAACAACGCTTTGCAGGCGAGACGTTCCCGAAAACAAAGGTCGTATTTGTGGACCCGCGACGCACGCCAACTGTTGCCATTGCCGAGCAGGTAGCCGGAAAGGACAACGTGCTGCATCTGGATATCCAGCCGGGCACTGACATCGCATTGTTCAACGGGATTTTTACCTACGTGGTCCAGCAGGGATGGATTGACAAAGATTTCATTGCTGCGCATACGAACGGGTTCGACGCCGCTGTCCAGGCCAATAAGCTGTCACTCGACGAGTGCAGCAAAATCACAGGTGTACCCGTTGAGAAAATTCAGACCGCAGCGGAATGGTCGTACAAGCCGAAGGGGCCTGGCCAGCTTCCGAGAACGATGCATACCTACGAAAAGGGCATCATCTGGGGCAACGACAACTATCTGATTCAGTCGTCGCTGCTGGACGTTGCGCTGGCCACTCACAATGTCGGACGGCGAGGCACGGGCTGCGTGCGAATGGGCGGACACCAGGAGGGATACACGAGGCCGCCGTATCCCGGCAATACAAAGATATACATCGACCAGGAACTCATCCACGGCAAGGGACGGATGATGACGTGGTGGGCGTGCAATAACTTCCAGACGAGCAACAATGCGCAAGGACTGCGCGAGGTGGTCCTGCGTCGCTCGCAAATCGTGAAAGACGCGATGCAGGGTGCACGTGGTGCGAGCACAGAGCAGCTGGTCGATGTGATTTACGACGCGACCAGCAAAGGTGGTCTGTTCGTGACGAGCATCAACATCTATCCGACGAAGCTCCAGGAGGCCGCGCACCTCATGCTGCCCGCAACGCACCCGGGTGAGATGAATCTGACATCTATGAACGGTGAGCGCCGCATGCGCCTGTCCGAACGGTTCATGGACCCACCCGGAAGCGCGATGCCAGACTGCCTCATCGCCGCGCGCGTCGCTAACACGCTTCGCGCCATGTATCAGAAAGACGGCAACACGAAGATGGCCTCAAGGTTTGACGGTTTCGACTGGAAGACCGAAGAGGACGCGTTCAACGATGGATTCCGTCGTGCCGGGCAGCCAGGCGTCGAAAAGATAGATAGCCAGGGTGGCAGTACCGGTAACCTGGTCACTTACGAACGTCTGCGCGTCATGGCCAACAACGGGGTGCAGTTGCCAGCGAAGGCGTGGGAAGGAGGGAAGCTCGTCGGCACCGAAATGATGTATATGGACGGCAAATTCGATACGCCAGACGGCAAGGCGCAGTTCAAGCCCTCCCCGTGGCCAGGGCTGCCAAAGCTGGTTGCAGACCAGAAAGGGAAATACCGCTTCTGGATTAACAACGGTCGTACGAACGAAGTGTGGCAAACGGTTTACCACGACCAATACAACGAATTCGTTCGTGACCGAGACCCGATGGCCTATATCGAAATCAACCCGGACGATGCACA
Source organism: Paraburkholderia sp. BGA-UO-ETr-F12 (assembly GCF_059567945.1). Taxonomy (NCBI): domain Bacteria; kingdom Pseudomonadati; phylum Pseudomonadota; class Betaproteobacteria; order Burkholderiales; family Burkholderiaceae; genus Paraburkholderia; species Paraburkholderia sp. BGA-UO-ETr-F12. The sequence continues at coordinate 54,872 of NZ_JCAQOZ010000060.1, forward strand.
GGGGCTCGGAATTGGCGCGGGCGATATCGTCGAAGTCTTCAACGACTTTGGGTCCACGTACGCAATGGCCTATCCGGCGGCCGAACTGAAGCATGACCAGACCTTCATGGTGTTCGGCCACATCAACGGCATCCAGGACAACGTCACGACCACATGGACGGACCGCAATATCATTCCGTACTACAAGGGCACGTGGGCGAACATCCGGCGCGTCGGGTCGATGGAGGATTACAAGCAAAAAGTCAGCTTCAAGAGTCGCCGTTATACATAGGTGACGACGGCCGGCGCATTGCCGGCCGTATTCTCTTTTTCTGAGCCGGCGGCTATCCGCACGTTGGAATGGAGCTGCGATGAAGGCATTTACGCTGGGGCGAGTCATTCCGCTCGTGGAGGTCAGCGCCGCTGACCCGGCTGAGCGAGATTTGTTTGCGTCAGACTCCGCGATAGTTGAGTTGCCACTTCGGGACACACGCCATCGCCCGTTGCGAGACCTGCGCATTTCGGTTACGGACCGCTGCAACTTCCGTTGCGTCTACTGCATGCCGAAGGAGGTGTTCGGCAAGGACTATGCGTTTCTGCCCCGGTGCGAACTGCTCAGCTTCGAGGAAATCGAGCGCATTGCGCGCGTGTTCGTTGGTCTAGGTGTTGAAAAGATTCGACTCACGGGCGGGGAACCGCTGCTGCGAAAAGACCTTGAATTCCTTGTCGAGCGACTCGCCTCGTTGCGAACGCCTCGCGGCGAGGATGTCGACCTGACGCTGACGACTAACGGTTCGCTGCTCAGTCGCAAGGCGCAGTCGCTGCGGGACGCGGGATTGAAGCGCATCACCGTCAGTCTCGACTCGATAGATGAGGCTGTGTTTCAACGAATGAATGGCGTGGGCTTCCCTGCTGCCTCGGTACTGGAGGGAATCGACGCTGCACTACGTGTCGGCCTCGCTCCGGTCAAGGTCAACATGGTGGTGAAGCGCGGCGTGAACGACACGCAGATTCTGCCGATGGCACGCCATTTCCGGGGAACTGGCGTGGAAGTCCGTTTCATCGAGTTCATGGATGTGGGCGCAAGCAACGGCTGGAACATGGAGTCGGTGGTGCCATCGTACGAGGTTGTTCGCAGCATTGGCGCGGTATTCCCGCTCGTACCGGTTGGCCGTGCCAAGCCCTCAGACACGTCGGCTCGATTTCGTTACGCCGATGGTCAAGGAAACATCGGCGTCATCTCGAGCGTCTCACAGCCGTTCTGCAGCGACTGCACGCGGCTGCGGTTGTCTGCGGACGGTCGGCTCTTCACCTGTTTGTTCGCCTCTCGCGGCCTGGACATACGTGCGCCAATGCGAAACGGCCACACGGACGAAGCGTTGTGCCAACTGGTCGCAGACCTATGGAAGCGGAGGGCCGACCGCTACTCAGAGCAACGTGGTGAGAGTAGCACCGCAGACGACCGGTCCAAAGTCGAAATGTCGTTCATCGGCGGCTGATGGCAGACGGCCGCTCTGCTGCCATTCATCACAGCGGTGGAACGTGATGATTCAGTCGACCCATCCGTTAGCCACTTCGCTGGATGGGCAAACTACTTCACACGATGTCCATGTTCGTCGACGACAACCTCACCGTCCTCTTTCACGAACGGCACTGTGCGGGCTTCGGGCAGGATGTCGAGAATAACTTCAGAGGGGCGGCACAGCCGCACACCGTGGTCGGTCACCACAAGCGGCCGGTTGATGAGAATGGGGTGCTCCAGCATAGCGTCAATGAGCTGGTCGTCGTTGACCAGTGGGTCATCCAGCCCCAAGTCCGCATACGGGGTGCCCTTCTGGCGCACTACATCACGCACGCTAAGTCCCGACCGCTCGATAAGGTCCACAAGCGTTTCGCGAGACGGCGGCGTTTTCAGATACTCGATAACAGTCGGTTCGATGCCCGCATTGCGAATCATCGCAAGGGTGTTGCGCGAGGTTCCGCAGTCGGGATTGTGGTAAATCGTGACAGTCATGCTGTTTGCTCCGCAAGGGAAGATAGGTATTCGTTAATCTGTGTCACGGTGGACCGTGCGCTACGCATCACGCCAATGAGCGTGGCTGACGCGAAGCCGCACCATTCACCGTAGCCAACAAGCCACAATCTGGGCTCAACAACTGAGCGGCCTTCTAGCACGTCGACTTTGCCTGCGGCGTTGACGACGTCCAAGCTCCGCAGATGTGCGAGTGCCGGCCGGAACCCGGTGCACCATATAACTGCGTCGACCTGCGAGCGGGTCTCATCCGCCCAGACGACCCCGTCATTGACGAAGCGGGCGAAAGGACGAACCGACTTCAGCACACCGCGCTCTCGTGCCTCGCGAACGGGCGGCACCATGACGACGTCGCCGAGGCCACCGGTAGGCGCGGGATCCGGGCGGCCCTCCGAACGCGCCTTCCAGCGTTCCGTTGCGCGCTCAAACAGCACGCGTCCGTCGACATCGTCTGGCAGAAACGTCGGCTCTTCCAACGTAACCCAGGTCACATGAGAAACCTGCGACAGTTCCGCGAGTAGCTGTGCGCCGGAGTTGCCTCCTCCAACGACCAGAACCCGCTTGCCACGGAACGCGTCCGGATTCCTGTAATGTGCTGAGTGCACCTGTTCACCGTCGAAGTCCGCACGCCCTGGGTAGTCTGGAACGTAAGGGGCGCCCCATGTGCCCGTTGCACTGACGACCGTTTTTGCGAGCCATTCACCGTGGTCCGTCGATAGCAGCAGCCCATTCCCCCGATTAGACACTGACGCCACCTGCACTGGGCGCTGCGCCGGAATCTCGTAGCGCGTCTCATATTCAGTGAGATAGCGGATGACATGTTCACGCGACGGATATTGTTCTGAGGTCGCCGGCATCAGCCAGCCCGGCAGCGAACTCCACTGCGTTGGAGAGAAGAGGTGGAGCGAATCCCACGCATGCTGCCATGCGCCGCCCGGACCTGGCTGGTTGTCAAGCACGATATAGCCGACACCAACGCGACGCAGGAAATAGGCGACAGCCAAGGCGGATTGACCGCCGCCGATGATGGCGACATCGATTTGATTAACTGCTGAAGCGTTGCTGTTAGACATAGAGACCTGTCCTGGTAATACTTCGATAATACCGGATAGGTCGCGTTCTATACGAGTACGCGAGATGCGCAGAGATTTCTGACATGCCGGACATTACTCACGGCCTCGGCCGTCCGCCGCACGTCTACGGCTATTGATAGAGTGGGCGTTAGAACCTTGTGACCGTATAACCGGCATGTCATGCGCCGAACAGCACGTTGCGTTGCAGGAGCTCATGGAGTTGTTGCATCAGATAGATGCATGCCCCACACGAAACGGCGGATGGGATAGAGGTACGCGGTGGCCTTGACGGTGAGCTCTCCCGGCGCTGCAACGGCAATACGACCAAGGCATGGACGTCAACGCCGTACGAAAGCTGCGCGGTGTCAGCCTGTCACACTTGCGTTATTGGAAATCTAGGCGCATGGCTGGGAAATGCTGGCTCTCAGCGCGTTGAAGCACTACGCACTTACCGGGTATCGGGGCCGCCGGAGCGAAGTGCTGCAGGCACTCCCCGTAGTACCTGAGCAAGTCGTCAGGTGGCGCGGCCTTCGGCGACGCCACGATGTCCGCCGTCATGTCCCGGTCATCGCCGATGCTGCTGCCGCACAGTCATGGTGATTGGAGATCACTGTCGCTCGACTTCTTTCCGCTTGGACGCCCGCACTTGTCAGGGCGCGCTATTTCCTCGGGTCGAAGTCATCAACGGTCAACACGATACACTCGCGTGGCCGTGCACGTGCCTTTCGTTCCGCCAAAGCCACGATGCGCCTGCGGCCTTCGGAGAACACCTTGAGAACGCGTGCATCGTTTGCTCCAGGTTGTACCCAGAAATGCTGTTCGAGTGTCTCACGCGTGACGAGGCACGCGATGTCGCGACCACGAAGTGATAGCGCAAAAACGACACCTTCTGTTGAAACACTGGGTTCAAGTTCAAGGGCTTCCACGATAGACGCTCGACAGATTGTTTCCAAGTATCGCCTTATCGTAAGGGCGAGCCGGCGGAAATTTCAACAAATCTGTATAGCGCTCGTCGCTTCTGGCCAACATTGAGCGTCCCGGGAGTGGATATCGACATCACCCTGCCGGAAGAAACAGGCCGGCAAGTCGAGAACGGAGAAATCGGCTGATGACGAGCGTTCAGCTGCGGAATGCCAGCCTAAACTGTCTGGCGAGCGGATGAGGATCGCTGCCCGGCGAACCAAACGGCAACGCCATGCGAATGCATCAGACGAAATAAGAACAACTGACCGGTTCAACGTAGGAAATCTGGTGCCTTTCCGGTCCTGTTCAGCGCATCGCATCGACAGCATGTTCGAGTATCCTGAAAGCCTCTCAGGTTCTGGCCAGCCTCGAAATGTAGCCAGGACATTCAGCCGGCGCGCTTCCGTGCGCCGGCTTTTCTTTTGCCGCGCAATGTGGTGACAGCAAAACGTAACGCCCGGTCATTCGTCATCGGGCGCTGATTCAGCCATGCCACTCAACCCCAATTCAAGGGTTTTGCCACGCCAGATTGTGCCCAACCCCGCCATATCACAGAGAAGTGCCCACGCTATATAGGGGACGGGCGTTTCTCCGCTGATCCAGCGTCTGACCTGGCGGCCGCCATGCTCACTCAGCCCGAGCACCCGGGCAAGCGCTCGACCTGACAAGCCGATACGTCGCACCGCTTCCTGAACTTCAGCGCCCCGGGGCCGCTCCCAGCCCTCATCCGCCGGAAGCAAGCACTCGGCCCGAATAGGTGTATGAATATCAACCGTCATTTTTATCGCCTTTTCTCTTAGTCGTACTTCCTGGATTGGACGGATCTTCGCGCCCGGTCGATCGCGTCCGCCGCGACCTTTTCCTCCAGCCGTAATCTATGCGCGCGGAACTCATGTTCCGGCCACCGCGCTTCGCACTCCTCGAGCGCCTTGACTGCCTGATCGCGAGTCATCGGGTGCGTGTACCCCGGCCATGGTTCGTACACGTCGCCGCCTGCACTCGCCACCCGTATACGGACGGCACGCTGGATGATCCAGTCGTCCGTCCAGATTTCGGGGGCCGCCGAGGCTTCAATGGCATCAGCGTCAACCTCCGGCAGGTTGCGCTCATCAAAGTGTCGCTCTCCCGTCGACGTGTCGAGCAGCGTAACGATCGCGTCGCCTAATCGTTCCTGCAGGTCAACTGCATCTCGCCATGCCTTCCCTGAATCGTCGTATTCCGCCGGCGTATCGCCAGGCTGCGCGTGCCTGAATCCGACCGCCCCCCACTGGTCAAAACTGAGTACTACATCGACGTAGCGGTTCGCGTCGTCATCCCAGACCTGCACTCGAAACATGGTGCCCTCCTGATCCTGAACGATTCATTGGTGCCTCTGTCCTCGATCCAGCCCCCACGGCTTCGCCGCGGTGGAAACACGCAGCCTGCGGCTGCTTGACGACCCCGGCCACAGTCGCACGGCGCCTCACCGGATCGTCCCTCCGCTGCCGCTACGGGCCGGCGCTCTCCCCACGCCTGCCGGCGCGGGTCCCCGTGCGCCTCGATCCGGGCGCGCAGGCGCGCGCGGTACACTCCCGGCCAATACAAGTTCTGGTTTAGCAGGAAGGGGGTTCCCTGGCACCGGTGTCTACGATCGGGCTGGCGAGCCGGAGCCTGTCAGCCTCGGACACAGACACGCCTGCCCGTTACCAGCCAACGTAGTTCAGCAAAAGCTCCGCGATCAGCTTGCGACGAACAAGGTCCAGCCCCGACAGGTCGGCGAAGCCCCTGATGCCTGCTTTCTCCCACAGAACAACGCTATCGTCCGAGTTGTAGAACGAATACAGCGCGGCAAGGAAAGTGCGCTCGCCGCTGCTGAGAACACCGAAGGCGTCGAGAATGACCGCCCCATTGGGCGCGAGCGTCCACTTGTCTTCCGCCTTCTCAACGGCCTCTCTGGTGCCATCGCCGAAATACACCGGACCGGCCAGCATGACAGCCTGTTTCCATGCCTCAAAAAACCGCGCAGGCGCGGTACTAAAGTGGGCGTCGCTTTCCTCCATCTCGCGGCGAAACTCTCCGAGCACTTCGGGGGGAAACTTCGATTCGTCGGTCATAGCGGCAATTCCTGTTGATAAAGGGCAGTGGTCACAGCTTCCACCTGCTCGGCAGACAGCGAAGACACGTCGATGGCTGTTGCATGTGCGTAGATCATCCCGCCATAGATATCGGCAAGGTGACGCGTTTTCGGACACAGCGCCGCGTCTTCTCCTGACGTCTGGCGGTTGCGCCATATATTGATCGCCTGTTCAATCTCGGCAATTGTAAAGGTTGGCATGGCAGGCTTCGAAGCCCGCGCGCAAATGCGTCCATACGCACGCGGGCGGTTCAGGGTTCAGGTTATTGGGCGAACAACACTTCGTAGAGTCCGCCCCGGTCGATCGACATTTCGGCATCCGGCAACTTCGCCACACCGCAGATGAAGTCGAACGGGCCGCTGTACGGCAGCATTTCAAGAATCGTCTGATTGCCGAACCATGTGTGCATCACGTCGCCTCGCTTCAGTTCGCAACCCCGTTTCAGTTCTGTCGTCATGCGGCACGCTCACGAGCGCGGCGGACTGCTTCGTGAACCGCTACCAGAGGCGCCCGGGGCGGTACGCGGTCAAACTCCGAAAGCGCGGCACGCGCGATCGCGCGAAGCTCTTCGCGGTGCATGTCGATCGCATGACCATCCCGGTCGAGCATGTTGGCGATGCGGTGCAGCGCGTCGGCGGTCTTCGCCGCCGCATCCGCCGACAGCGCCATACGGAACAGTTCAGCACGCACGATTTCACGGTCCCCGTACTGGTAGACGGCCAGCAAAGGCAGAAGTGCGGTCAGCCAGGTTGGGCGAATTTGCGTCAGGTCCATTTCTTCCTCACTGATTTTCAGATAGGCCGAAAGACCCCAGCCCGCAGGCCGGGGCTGGTTGATTAGTCGATAGCGCGGAGAATGTTCGCGGCCTCTACGTGCTGCGTCGCGTAGGCGCGCAGTTCGTGGTAGTGCTCGATAATGCTGTCATCGCCGCACTTTTCCGCCAGATGGCACAGGGCAAACAGCGTGACGACGATGCCGAAGGCGTCCGCGCCCATCATGTCGCTGTAGCCGTTCATATGCCACCGCACATGCACCCGTCCGCAGTTCGAAGGGGCCATATAGAAGCCGCCGTTCGACAACTGGAAGAAGTCCCACGAACCGCCGTTGTAGGCACTCGAAAGGCGCGCGGCCCAGTCGTACACCAACCCCTCGCCCTGGAGGTATTGCGCGCCCAGGTAGTGAGGAAGGAAATTCAGGCGCAACTCGTCAACAACAACGTTTGACGAGATTCTGGTTTCATTATCAATCACGGTTATCTCCGGTTATGGCCATCGCTACATGCGAGGCACAACTTAATTGTAGTGACATTTTGCCCTAACAAAAGATTATTTTAATTTTCATTTTAAATCACTTTTATTATTCAATTAAAAATTCCAAATGACATCCACTCATATAATCTTTACTTAGGGCATTTTGTCCGTATAATGGCTGTGTGCCTCGCATGTAGCGATGGCCATAACCGGAGATAACCGTGGATCAAATCGTTGAAAATCGTGCAACCGAAACCGTTGTCGAAAGCCGTTTCGGCAACGACACCCAGATCGAGTACGTGCCGCTCGGTCTGCTATGCAAGTCGCCGCACAACGTGCGCCGCAAAGCGCCTACCGGCATCGAGGCGCTGGCCGGGAACATCGCCGCAGCGGGCGTCATGCAAAACCTCGTCACCCACGAGATGAAGACGCGCGGCAAGCAGCGCAAGCTGGGCGTATGTGCGGGCCAGCGTCGCCTGCTCGCACTGGAACTGCTGCGCACGACTGGCAGGATCGATGACAGCTACCCCGTACCGGTCAAGGTTGTTAGTGAAGCCGATGCCGTCGCCGTGTCGCTGATCGAGAACCAGCAGCGCGAGCCGATGCATCCGGCGGACGCCTGCGAAGCATTCCGCCTGCTGGTCAATGAAGGCCGTACGGTGGACTACATTGCGGCTCTTTTCTCGCTGTCTGAAATCCAGGTGCAAAGGCACCTGAAACTGGCGAACGTGTCGCCCCGCCTGATCGACGTCTTTCGCGATGACGGCATGACGCTGGAACAGATCCGCACGCTTGCACTGACGGACGATCACGAACTGCAGGAACGCCTGTGGTTTGACGCCGCCCAGGCGTGGCAACGCAACCCGGCGCAGCTGCGCGACGCGATCACGAACAGCGAGATCGATGTGTCCGACAGCAACCTGGTTGCGTTCGTTACGCTCGACGCGTATGAGGCGGCAGGCGGTCACGTTCGCCGGGACCTCTTTAGCGACGAGCAGAACGCCGGGTATGTGACCGACGCAGAACTTTTGCACCGTCTGGTCGCAGAAAAGCTGGTTTCTGTCGCGCAGACCTTGAGCAACGAGGGCTGGAGTTGGGTCGAAACACGCGTGCGCCGTGACTTTGGCGAAATGGCCCGCTTTGGCCGGTTGCCGTCGGCGTCGCGCGAGTACACGAAGAAGGAAAAGACCGAGCTTCGCGCGCTGAAGAAGGCGAGCGAACAGGCCGCAGCGGAACTGAACGCGTACTACGACGCCGAAGACGAAGCCGAGGACGACGCCCGCCGCGACGTACTGGAAACCGCTGCGGACGCCGCTTCCCAGACGCTGGACGACTTTGCTGAACGCCTCGAAATCTGGAGCGACGACCAGAAGGCGCGTGCCGGTGCATTCGTGACTCTCGACCATGACGGCAAGGCCGTAATCGAGCGCGGACTGGTCAAACCCGAGGACCGGACCAGCGTGCACCGCGAAGGTCTGACGGGCGCTGACGAACTGCCAGCGCCAGCAGAAAAGCCGCTGCACGGCAAAGACCTCAGCAGGCGTTTGACGGCACACCGCACCGCCGCCGTCCAGATCGAACTTGCGCGGAACCCGGTGGCCGCACTGGCGGTACTGATGCACCGCCTGATCCCGGTTGTGTTCGATGACCGCTATGTCTGCGTCTACGACCAGCATGCCGCCGACGTGCGGGCCACATGCTCACACAGCCGCCTGTTGCAGGCAGCGGACGACATGGAAGCCAGCGCGGCATGGAAAGAGATTTCGGCCGAACGCGAAAAGTGGGCCGCGCTGCTGCCGACGCGTTTCAGTGATGTGCTGCCCTGGCTGTTGACGCAGAGCGAAGACGTGCTGAGCAACCTGTTCGCCTTCTGCGTGGCCGCGACCGTCAACGGCGTGAGCGAATCGGATGGCGCACACCAGGTGAACGTGCTGATGAATCTGCTGAACGTCGATATGACGCAGTACTGGAAGGCGACGCGAACGAGCTATCTGAACCACGTTTCGAAAGCACGCATCGTTGACGTGGTAGCGCAAGCGCTCTCCCCCGAAGCTGCGGCACCGCTGGAGAAATTGAAGAAAGACGCAGCGGCAGAGACAGCAGAACGGTTGCTGGCCGATGCACGCTGGTTGCCCGAGGTGCTGGTGAACCGGGAAACGCCGGTCGTATGGGATGACGACGAAGACGAGGAGGAAGCCGCCTGAGCGAGCCGAGCGCCGCGCCCCGGAAGAAGCTGTACCGGGGCGCTGATCGATACCGGCTCATTTTCCAGAATCCCTTTTTAGGCCTCCGGCGCGTCGTTCCCCACGACGCGCTTTTTATTTTCCTGCAAGCCCGAAGCCACGCAGACCGCTGCGATATCGCGCGCGCCTGCGCGCCCCGATCGAGGCGCACGGGGACCCGCGCCGACAGGTGCGGGGAGAGCGCCGACCCGGAGCGCAGCGCAGGGACGATCCGGCTGGGCACCCGCATACTACGCCGGGGTTTGCTCCGCAGCAGCCCTTTCCGCGCTGGCCTGCGACTCTGCCTTCTTCTCATTTTCGCGCTCAGCGATGAAAGCATCGCCACGTTTCTTGAGCGTGTGCTGCAAGTCATCCTCAGTCTTGAACTGATCGAGCGCCCACAGTAGCGCGCCGGTCAGTGTGCCGCGATCCACCGGAAAATCAACCATCGAAACGATGCCGCCGAGTTCGATCAGTTCGCGCGTGCGGGCCTTGCGCTGATCCTCGCGCCGCGCGCTCAGCATGCGGGCTGCTTCGGCCTTCATCGCGTCAGCCTTCTGGTTAATTTTCTCCAGTCGGACCAGCTTGTCTAGCTGGCGGGACTCCTGTGCGGACGGATTGGGAATCGCGGCCAGTTCGACCAGCAGCGATTGGGTGGCGGTGGGCGACTTCAAACCCTTGATGTACTGGACGTGTTCCGTGAGCCATTCGGCCTTTGCCATCATTTTTCTCCTGGATCAAATTCACGTTGCATCGAGCGACAGCACAGACCGATCATTCGGCCCCTTCCTGCAGGCTATTCCGGATTATGAAAATCACAAAAGCAAGCTAGTAGGGAGGCGCGACCCGGCAGTATCTGGCGAGCAAAGCGAGTCAAAGCGCGCTTCCGCGTTTCTATGCTAGCATAGAAACAGCTTATGATAAGACGAAAGCCGGGCCGCCAATGCCAACGTACCATTTGAGCGTGAAAGCAGGTGGGAAAGCCGCCGCAGGGGAACACGCAAAGTACATTGCGCGGGAGGATCACTACGCCTACATTTCCCGCGGCGGCCGGTACGAGGAACGCGGCGACCTGAAGATGACCGAGAGCGGCAACATGCCAGCATGGGCCGCGCACGACGCGAGCATTTTCTGGCAGGCCGCGGACACCTACGAGCGGGCAAACGGGCGGCCGTACACGGAAATTGAGGTTTCGATTCCGCGCGAACTGGACGATGAACAGCGCGTCGCGCTCGTGCGCGAGTTCGTTGAACACACACTCGGCGAGCGGCATGCGTACACGTGGGCGATCCACAATCCGGCGGCAAGCGACGGACTGGAACAGCCGCACGCGCACATCATGTTCACGGAACGGGTGAACGATGGCATCGCCCGCGATCCAGGGCAATATTTCAGGCGCTGGAATGCGCAGGAACCGGAAAAAGGCGGTGCCGGAAAAGACCGCTATCTGAGCAGCCGGCAGTTTGTTCGCGACGTGCGGGAAGAATGGGCCGTCACGGCCAATCACTTTATGGCACGGGCGGGCATCGAGGCCCGCATCGACCATCGCAGCTACCGGACGCTGGGTATCGACCTGGAGCCGTCCGTGAAAGTAGGCGTCGCGCGCTACGCGGGCGAGCGTGGTGTGATGGCCGGATTGCTCGAAGAGAATCGACAGCGCGCGTACCGCAATGGCCAGCGGCTGCTCATCAATCCGGCGATCGGCGTCGCCGCGCTGACCATCAATCAGTCAATCTTCTCGCGGCGCGACGTCGAACAGTTCGTCTTTCGCAACACCGATGGTGCGGAGCAGTTCCGGCAGGTGTACGCCCGGCTGATGAATTCGAAGGAGCTGCTCGCGCTGAAGGATTCCGGTCGCAACGGCGAATGGTTCACGTCGGCGGATCTGCGTGCGATCGAAGTGCGCCTGGTCGATCGTGCTCGCGCAATGAGTCGCGCCGAAGCTGAAGCAGCTGGCGATGCCGCCGTGCGTGAAATGCTCCGTGCGACCCGAAAGTTCAATGCGGGGCAGGATGCGGCTTTTGTCGCGCTCGCGGGTGGCGGCCAGCTGGTGGTCGTGAATGGCGCAGCGGGTACCGGCAAAAGCTATGTGCTCGCGGCCGCACGCGAAGCGCTCGAGGCGGACGGACTGCGCGTGATCGGCGCAGCGCTACAGGGCAAGACGGCCGACGACATGCAACGCGACGCGGGCATCGCGAGCCGGACGCTGCACAGTCTGCTTTCGGGCATCGAGCGCGGCACAGTGACGCTCGATGCAAAAACGGTTCTGGTGATCGACGAGGCCGGGATGGTCGGCTCCCGGCAGATGGAAAAACTGCTTGGTCACGCGCAGGTGGCCGGTGCGCGCGTACGCCTGGTGGGCGACGCGTGGCAGCTGCATGCGGTCGACGCCGGCGATGCTTTCCGCGCCGTGTCGCGCGAGGCGGCCGCCGCAAACCGCCTCGAAAGCCTGACCGAGATCAAGCGGCAGGACGAGCCCTGGCAGCGCGAAGCAACGTCGGCGCTGGCCCGGCACGATGTGCCAACGGCCGTGTCCGCGTATGCAGAGCGCGGTGGCGTACAACTGTATTCGACCGTCGCCGACGCGCGCGAACAGCTGATTGCGCAGTGGCAGGATGATCGCCGGGCCAGTCCCGGCAAGACCCAGCTGCTGCTGACTCACACCAACGAAGAGCGTTGCGCGCTGAATGCGCGCGTGCGCGAATTGCGGCGGGCCGCCGGCGAGCTGGGTGCCGAACAGACCGTGCGAGCCGAAGACCGGCAGATCGCGATCGCCGCCGGCGAGCGCATCATGTTCCTGCAGAACGAGTACGTGATGCAGGTGAAGAACGGAACACTGGCCACCGTCGAACGGATCGATGCACCGGCTGACAGGAAAGCGGGCGGCGCCGTGCTGCATGTGCGCCTCGATGACGGCCGGCGACTCGCGGTCGACACGGCGCGATATGGCCACTTCGATCACGGTTACGCGCTCACAGTCCACAAGAGCCAGGGTGTGACAGTCGATCGCGCGTATGTGCTGGCGACGAAGAGCATGCATGCCGAGCTGGCCTACGTCGCGATGACCCGGCACAAGGAAAATCTGATTGTGGCGGCCGGCCGGGATGAGTTCGCGGACGGCGCAGCGCTGATGCGCAGCCTGTCGCGTGCCGACGAAAAATCGTTCAGCGCGCAACATGAGCTGCAGCCGGAGCGTGATCGCCGGCCGGAACTGGGCTACCGGCACACGCTGAACCGGCGCCGTGTCGAATTCTCGAATGCACCCCGGCCGCAACGGGCCGAAAAGACCCTCGATCGTACAGTCGAGCAGTATGCCGATGCCCTCTCCGCTGCGGCGGCCGCAAACCGGGCAGGCAAGCCGGTGCCCGCAAAGGACCGCGCGGCGCTGAAGCGGGCGAGTGTTGGACTGAACCGGCTCGATCCGGGAATGCGCAGCGAGATCCGCCACGTAGTCGAGCGGGATGACCGCGCCTGGCGCGCGCTCGTTGAACTCAGCGGCGCCGAGCGGGCGGCAGCGCTTGTCAACGAAGTAGCGCAGGCCCGGGCGCAACGCGCCGGCATCGACACGGCAGCTGCCGGACACCCGCAACCGCCGACGCCAGCCACCGCGTCCCGGCGTTTCGCCGACCTGACGCCAGAAGAACGTCAGGACCGACGCAACGAGTTCAAGGCTCAACTGCGCGAAGCGGCTGGCCAGGCGGTCGAGCGAGATAAGCCACCGCGAGAGCGCACGGCATCGCGCGGACGTGGCGGGCCAGAAATCGGTGATTAATCTGGTTATCGGGATAATCGGCCAACGTTGAATGAACCAATTGATCTGAACACAGCCCTATGTTTGGGCGTTGCCCCTTCGCCGCCTCGGAATGGCGTTGTTTTATAGCCCGCACTTAATCAGGTGCGGGCTTTTTTATTGCCGTCTTCGGCGTAAAAATATCCAATACCGCTGGATATTTCGGCGATGGTGGATTATTTCCTGTTCTGCAGACTTTCTTGGGCCCTGGTGAGCAATAACGTTTGCAGGGCAACCAGGCGAGCACGCGAGCGCGTTGATTTACGGGTGTGCCGCAGGCACGCCCGTAAATCTTTTATCGCGCACTTAGGGATTCGGCGGCCGTAGGTCGGCGTAGCCCTTAGTGCCTGCCCCGCAGAAGTCCTGATAAACGGTTTTGGTTCCGTCCGTCCTCTCTGAGGACTGGATAGAAGCGTGCGTAGCACGCGCAGGCCGACGTGGAGCGTCGGGGCGGAGGACCGTAGGTCCGGAGGGTAGGCGCTTTTTCACCGGCCGGTAGTGAAAAGAGACCGTGATTAAGAACCGACAGTTAAATCGCGGCTTTCCCGACACTTATTTGATTGGGCATTGCATCAACTGTGGATAACTCTGCGGGTGGGTTGCGAAATTGCCTTTCAGGCGGTGCGGTGCGTACGCGAATCCGCCGGAAATAGTCTAGGGGACGCACGGCGGCCGCTGACCAGCGAAATCCGGACGAGCCGGTGCCTCGCGCGGCGCGTTAGGCTGGTCGTGCGAGAGGGCTAGCGGCGCGGAGGCGCGAGCTGCTGTCGCGCGAGCCTGAAACAGGTTTCGTGGTCCAAGGAAGGATCGGCCTGTTTGATCTGGCCGGCGCGGATCTGGATCTGCCGCTCGAACTCGGCTTCAGCATCGACGGCCATGCCGCGGGACGCCCCGGATGGCGCGGCCCGTGAGCGGTCGGCGCGTTCCGCCGCGCCGTTTTTCAAGCCTGCTAGCCAGAGCTGGCCACGGGCGCGCTCGCGCTCGTCACGTGCATCGCGCCGGCGCTGTTTGACGTCGGCGGCCGCCCGCATCTGCTGACGCAGTGCCGCCTTGCTACGCTCGTGCCGCAGCCATTTCGCGAGGCCAAACGCGCCGAATAGCGCCGGCGGCAAATACTTGATCGCAGCCAGTCCTCTGTAGTTACCATCATTGATGCGCTCACAGCGCGGCCGCACCGAGGTCAGCCCGGCCTTCTGCAGGTCGTGCATTGCACGCTCCGCGCGCCGCTGATCAAGTCCAGCCTGCTCGGCCAGGAACGGCAGCGTGAGGTTCTGCATGCTACCGTCCGTCGACGGAATACCCACGCGCAAGGTCAACAGATCGAGGTATTTGAGGCTTGCGCGCAGCAACTGCATGCACGCGACGCTGCGTTCGGTGCGTTGCTGACGCGTCGAACCGTTCGCGCGGTTCAGGCTCGGCAACCACTCGTCGGGCGCATCGAGATAGCGCCCGAGGCGGTGCATCAGTTCGGTCAGCACGCGCGGGTGTCCGCCCGCTCCGGTTCGGGGCGGGTTCGGCAACCCTGGCGGGAGTGCCGCAACGCGACGCGCGTGCGATCGGCCAGACATGCCGGAACTGGTCCGGGTTTAACGTGGCATCAGGATCACCGAGGGTAGAAACGGCTTTCGCCTGCATCGCCCTGTCAGGCAGGGCGGCGCAGATATTGCGAATGGAACGGGGATGGGCCGTCCAGCCCAGTTGGCTAGTCGTCGATTCATGCAGTCACTCATTTTTTACGATCGGACGCCCACGGGCGACGCTTGACACAGAGTGAGGAGTTGCTAGAATCGAAACGCGCTGAATTCGATGTCTCTAGCACTTCTCCCTGTGCTGGCTGTCGTCAAGAACTACCCTCGCTGCCAGGCGGGGGTTTTTCTTTTGTAGGTTCGGTTTTGTCGTGTGCTACGCAGTCCTGCTGAACAGAAATAGAAATCTTCCGACCGAAGCGGCTCATGACTTTTGGTTGCAACAAAAACGGTGAGCCGACTCAGTAACCCTCGCCTCACCATGCAGACTCCTGTGCCGCTGATGATCCGGATGCATCCGCCGCAGCTGCATTGACTTCGTCCAACGTATTGCCGGCGCGCGTCGATGGTTTTGCCGCACGGGCCAACGTCGGCGCTGGCAGCTCTGGCATCTCCTCACCCGCACGCCAGATCCACGACGGCATGTCGCTTTCCTCGATCATGCTCGACAGCGCATCCTCGTCTTCCTGCTCAACACCCGGCGGCTGCACATACAACGCAACAGGCTTCGGCGACACGTCAGCCAGCACCACGCACGCGAGCGGCTTGTTCTCCGCCAGGTTGTAGCGCAGCCCCTTCACGAAGCGGCGCTTCTGTGCTGTGAGCGCATCGAGCATCAGCTTGTCGTATGCATGCTCGAACGGGATCCAGTTGCCCGACACCACCATGACGGCCAGCGTTTCGATTGTCGCGATACCGGTAGAAGACAGGCCGAACGTCGCGATGAAGACGAGGTGCGAGTCTTCAATGCTGTCCCACAGCGCCAGCTCGTTCACAAAGCGCTTCTGCAGGCGGCGGTGCAGATCTTCACTAAGCATCAGCGGAAAATCCGGCAGGTGCTTTGCGACGATCTTGAAGCCGTAGCGCGACTCGGTGATTTCCTTTACCTCGCCGATCGCAATCATGAGCTTGCGCGTCTTTTTGCTGGTGGCCAGCTCGGCCATGTGCGCGATGCGCCGTTGCGTGATGCCCCCTGCGTGTTCCGTCGAAAACGACTCGGGCACGTACAACGATCTGCCAAGCGGCTCGCCTTTCGACACCTTGCCGGCCGCGGCCTGCAGGAGGAATTTACGCACCACGTACCAGCTGCGCTTGCCGGCCATCGCCGGATACCAGCGGTTCAGTGCTGCCTCTTCCCACAGGTAATGCAGCGTGCCGCGCAACGTCAGCTTCGCGCCATCCGTTCTCACCGTGTCGGCCGCCCCGCCCGACGGTGCAGGCGCTGTACGTCCACCCGTCTTCGAGAGGCTGAAATCGAGCCTGAGTGTCGTGATGCCATCCTCGATGTTCTCCTGAATAGCCTCACCTTTGACCTCGCCGAGGCCTGACAGCTCCGCCGGCGGCTCGTAGGACGAACAACGGCCTGGATCCGGCGAGTGCGCGCTACCGGTGTTCGGCATGCGCTTGATCGCGTAGTGCTCGCCTACCTTCGCAACGTACATCGGGACACCAACCGGCGTACACATGCACAGCGGGCGAATCTTCTCGCCGTGCGCATCGGCCAAGTACGTCTGCAGGTCATCGGCATTAGCCGCGACGATTACATCGTCAAATCGATACTCATGCATGATGCTCTCCACGTGTCAGACCCGCCCCATATTCACTTCCCGAATACCCTTGTAGTCGCGCAGCGCGATCGCAGCGCGGTTGAGCGCGTTACGCACCTGTTCCGCGTTGACCATGCCCGGCAGACACCAGCGCGGGTTGTTCGAATCGCTCGTCAGGATGACGACCGTCCCCACGTTAAACACGCGCTGCCACCACGGATGAAGCGAGATCACATCCTGAATGCGGAACAGCTCGAGGCTCGAAACCTTCCGGCTCAGAATTCCCTGTCGGCAAGTAATCCGCTCCATGTCGATCACAATTTCCGTGAGCGCCGTTTCGACGAATACAAGCGCGAGCCGCGCCAGGCAGACCAACACAGGCGCAACAACTACGACGGGAGACACGGTCCATCTCGAGGCTGCCCATGAAAAGACGACGGCCAGCCCGCCGATCGCGACGCTGGTGCCAAACAGGTCCGGCACGTTGATAACCTGCGACGGCGTGCCGTGAAAAATCTCGGTGGGCTGGGCAGATGTCGGTATGAGATTGGTCGTGCGCCCGGTCATGATCTAATGGCGCCGATAATGATTGCGGCTGTTCCGCCACCCTCCGGCGCAGGCGCTGGATTGACCGGCGCGGGGATCGCGATCGACAGCTGCGTCTCTAGCGGCGGCGCTTCGATGTATGCAGGCACGCGCACCGGATAGTCACGCGCACCGAACCTGATTTTCGCGAGCGGCCAGTCCTTGCCGTATTTCAGATAACCGTTCAGGTCGGGCAGATTCGAGAGTTGCGACGACGTGACGACGAGCTCCGGATCGCGCTTGCGCTCGCGTGTGTTGATACGCCACTGGCCCTGCACGCCGATCGGGTGGCGCTCTACTTCGTGCCAGCCGATCATCTCCGCAACGTTTTTGGTTGTCAGTGCGTTGGCCCCTCCCAACGCAAGCAGACTGCGAAAACACGAGAGCGTCGCTTTCGCAGGTAGATCTCCCAGTTGCTGATGCAACTGAACCAGATCCTGCAGGTCCCCCACGACACACAGGCCATGCTTGCGGCCCTTCGATACCGCAGCCTCGAAACTGTAGAGGCGGCCAAGGGATGCCAGTTCGTTCTTGAACACCCACAGCCGCCGGTCGAACGTCGGCGCCTCACTCAGAATCATCGCGTAGATCAGGTCGAGCCAGACGGGGATCGTCGGGCCCAGAGCCGTGCGTTGATCTTCGCGCCACGTAATCCAGATGTTCCCTGCGTTTTCGTCGCCCATCCAGCGCCGGATCGAGAAATCGCCATCAGGAATGCGACGCAGCGGCCTGATGTACTTGTTCAGTGTAAAGATGATGCTGGCCGTCGCCCTATCCGCATCCTTCGCGAAGAAGCCCACCGAATCCGTATCCTCAAGGTACTTTTGCAACACTGGGCGCTGCTCGCGCACCAGCAAATCAGTGAGCGTCACCATGTCGCGCATGTCGTCGCCGGCGAGCTTGTTCATCGTGTCCGCGAGCAGCGCGCGTGCATAGCCCGCCCACTCTTCGGCCTGATCGCCGTTCTGCGGTGGAATCGCCGAATGTGCGAGCCGTTCGAAGTCGAAGCCGTGATCGACCTCGTTGAACAGCGACCAGCCGACGCACCGGGCGTCGTACGGGTTGATCACGATATCGCCAGGCAAATAGAAGCGCGCCATAAGCGACCCATTAGGATCGACCACCACCATGCGGTCATCGCGGCGCAGTGCCGATGCGATCAATCCATTAATCGCCTGACTCTTGCCGGAGCCTGGCGCGCCCACGACTATCAGGTTCTGCGTTTCGAGATCCGTCGGCATCTCGACGCCACATACCGCGACCGGCGAGCGTGGAGCATCGCCATGCTTCACGGCCTGTTTGCGGTACTGGTTGTTATGCCGCGTGATCCGGTTGCTCAGCTGGTGCCGGTTCTCCATCTTCGTGCCACGGATAAACCTGGCATACCGGTAACCCTCGAAACCACTGAACAGGTATTCGTGGCAAGCCCATGCGGCCCCCGTTGCAAGCGCCGCACCCGGCACCGCGCCCCAGAAAAGCAAGGGATCATGCACGGCGGCCATGAAGCCGTGAATGATCCCCGCAGGAAACGGCAGCGGCGGATACCCTGCCAAAGTGAAGGACACGCAAAGGCCAAGAGCGAGCGCGAGCACCGCGCCCGTCCACTGCATCGTCACGATTTCGTGCTTTTGCATGATCAGCCGATCCCGTGCCCTTCACGTTGCTTTCCCGGCCGGACGGCCTCCTTGGCCCGCTCCGAGACTGCCTGCTTGCCATCGCGCGTAAAGCCGGCCGACTCGCGCAGGTTCCCGAAGAACTCGGCGCGACGCTCAAGCTTTTCATGCGCATTCAGCTCTGCAAATTTCCTACGTGGTCCCGCCTCTGCGCGCACGACGCTGGCACCTTCCACCTGCTGTGTCTTGGCCGAATCAGCCGACTTGCCGGCATCTGGAACGCCCCGGTCGGCGGCATCCTTCGTTTTGTTCCGACCAAGTTTCTTGAAACCCGCAACCCCGTCGACGGACTTCTTTGCCTCCGGCGTCTGGCCGCTGTTCTCAACTGGCGCAGCTGACGGCGTTCGCTTGCCGGTTCCCATTTCGATGACATTCGACTTTTGCGCCGCCGGTTTCTCCGCGGCCTTCTCTGCTACCTTCTCGACCGGCGCCGTGCTCTTCCCACTGCCGCGCGAGAAGAACGCATTGCGCGCAGCTTCGATCGCGGCCTTGTCAGGTGTCCCCGCTGCAGGCGCTCTGCCCGCGTTGGCCTCTTTTGTTTCACGCAGCATTTCGAGTGTGGCTTTGGCCTGTTCCGCACTGACCCCCGTCCTCTTCGCGACCGTATCGACCGTCGCCGCAAATTTGGCCGGATCTTTCAATGTCTCCAGAGACGTATCAATACTGACGCTCTCTTTCGCGGGCGTTACCGCACCCTTGGCCGCTGCTACCTCTACCGAGCGTTCCGCGCCCTTCTGCACGAGCTCCGCGACGGGCTGCGCTGAGGTCTTCTCCGGCCCCTCGATCGCCCGGCGCACCTGCGCCCGCAATGCCAGCTCCTGCGCATCGAGCTTGATCTCGGCAAGCTCCAGCTCGCGATTGCGGGATTCCAGCGATTTCGCCCAACCATCGAGCGTCTTGGGATAGGTGTGCGTGGCGCCCTTGTCGTCGACGCGCGCCTGCGCTTTCGCGAACATGTCGGCAACTTCCTGCCGGCTCCACTCACGCTGCACATTCAGATCCTTGTTCGCATGCAGGATCTCGGCGGTCTTCTTCGCGTCGATCAACGCCAGCTTGTTCAGACCCGACAGAAGCGACGCCCGATCGGTAATCTGCTCGGCCCGCTGTGCCTGCTCGACTTCTTTTTCGGCTAACGCCTGCTCGAGCGCACCCCGCATCGCGGCCGTGTCGATCAGTTCACCCTCTTTCAGGCCGAAGCGTGTCTTGAGCGCCTTGGCATCGATCGCGAGCTGCTTGTCTTCACGGCGCTGCTGGTCCCCGCGCTCGACCGCCTGCGCAACTGCGTGCGGCTCCCTTTTAAGCCAGTCCTGCCGGTATGCAAGATTCTTCTGACGTGCCTCAAGGCTCGCGCGACGCTGCGCAAGCGCCTGTTCCTGCTCCGCGAGCTGTTGCTGACGTTCCTTGTCGCTAAACCGCAATACGGTGTCTTCAAACATAAAAACCTCCGTCAGTTCGACGCCTGCCCGGACCAGGGGCGCCCTTGGTTAAACCGGCTTTGAAAGTGCTGCTGATACGCCTGCGCGACGACCGGCACATGCCACATCACAACGGCGTTTTCGCTGTTGTACCTGGCCGCCGACGTCGTGTAATTGAAGCTGCCCGTTTCGACCGATTCACTGTCGATCACCATGAATTTGTCGTGATGGATCGGATACACGTCGATCGTCCGGACACCGACGCCCGCGCCCGACAGCAGGTCGAGCGCGATGCGGCCTTTACCACTGCGGTCCTCGACCAGGTTGCTCTTCCGATCGGCAACCACTGCAACGTCAACGCCGCGCCGATGCGCGTCGATCAACGCCTCGACGATCGCTGGCGACGTGAAGCTGTACGCCGACAGGTGAATCGAATGACGCGCCGTGCAGATGGCTTTAAGTACGAGACGTTCGGCAGAACCTTCCGGCGAAAATCCAGTGTCGATCGCGGGACCGTCGGGGGCTACGCATGCAGCGTGGACACTGTTCGAGTACGTCAGAAGGGGAAAGCCAGTGACCGTCAGCGCCACCGTGACGACCGCAGATACGAGAGGGCAATTGAGTCTGTGCATCTTTACCCTCACCGGCCCTGACCCAATAATTCGATGTGCTTCGCGACGGCGACGTCAACACTAGAAAAATTTCCTTGTGTCTCGCCACCGTGCCAGAGAATGTGTCTAGGCTTACCCTGAATAATGCAGCTGGCAATTCGCCATCCAGTCGGATGAACCAGTTCATACGGACCAACCTTTGTCCAACCATGCGCCGCCGCGTAAGTCATCCCCGCCACCCTGTTAGTAATGAATTCGTGTCTGGAACTGGCCGGCCTCGTACACGTCGACCGCATTCGGCGATTGCGGCTGTTGCCAGACGATGTGGTCATACACGGTGACGGTGACTGGATCGCCGTCGTATTCACCACCGTCCCGCCCGTTTCGCCAGCTCACAGCCGACGTATCGCCCGATGGATCGCCGTATACCTGATACGCGCCGACCTGGCTGCCTACACAGGCCTGCGGCCCGTAATACGCGTAACCGCTTGTGAGATCCGCCACGGAAGGCTTCGGCGTTCCGACCAGTGCGAAACCGCTCGTGCCGCTGTACGGACGGGCACCGGCCTTGCGTTGTCCTTCGGCTACCCAGGCGCCAGCCGCCGCGGCCGTCGTGTCAGCAGGGCACGCATCGTAAGGCGTGTTGTTCTGGCGGACGGTCATGTCTGAGTCCTTACATTGCGGCCAACCGCGGCCGTGGCGGAGATCGTCCATCAGATGATCCATTGCCGGTCCGCAGGTAGACGGCGCCCACGGCCCGCCATTCGATGAGGGGTTGCCCAGACAGATCACAATGCGGCATCCGTAGTCGTCATCGGCACGGGCCATGCCGGCGTGACCGCCAGCAGCGAGCACCGACATCACCAGCATCAGCCTGATTCCATTTTTCATCGCCATACCCCACCCCCTTCCAAAATAGGCGCCCTGCGCCCGACCCTGATGGTTCGCCAGGCACTCCACGTGTTGCGCACGGCCAGACCCAGCAAACAGAACGGCGACGCAGCCACCGCACCCAACCACATCAAGGCAAGCACGGGCGGCAGCAGGACCCAGCCGCCGCTCTCCCGCACCAGCCGGGCCATCAGATAAAAGGACATAGGCACCATGAGCGCCGCGAATTGCGCGCCGGCCCCAGGCTGGTGATGCCGCCATTGCGACGCCGCCACGCCCGCCGTGACGGCATAGCCGTCCAGCACCAGGGCGGCAGCAAGCATGCGAAACTGGTTACTGGTCATCGACGGCTCCAGACGCCTTTACTGCCTTGCGCGTATCGCTCACCTGCCCGTTGGCCTGACCGTCTTCGTCGTCGTCCCCATAGGTCGTGAACCAGTCGTCTTTGGCCGCAGACTTTGCGGCGCGCTCCGGCCGTGCCACCGCGCGTCGCGCGGGTCCACCTGCAGGGCGAACGTCCGGAACAACATCGATTGGCTGCGCTCCCTGCACACCGGACGCCGGGACGGCAGCCGCAACTTTTTGGGCATAAGCGGCGCCTCGAGTCAGATCGCCGCTGTAATAGCAGGAGAGCGCCGCACGTACCGCGTCATCAGCCTGCGCAAATTGCGGTTTCGCGCGGGCGTAGCACGCTTTAAGAATCGCGGCACCGGTCTTTAGGTTCGTGCAGGGCTCGAAAATGCTCTCTGTGGTCTGTCCGTAACGCGCCAGATTGTGTACGTTGACCTGCACCAGTCCCATGCTGTAATTCCAGCCGCCGGCGTCGAGCGCCTTGACGGTGGCCAGCGCTTCCGGAAGGTTCTTTGGCTGTCGCGCAAGATGACCGCCGACGACGCCGATCGCGAACGGATTGCCGCTGCTCTCGACTGTCGCCACGCGCCCCAACAGCGCGTGATGAACATCAGGGGCGCACTCCTGGGCCAGCGAGACAAAGGAGGCTGCAACCGGCGGGGAAGCGACCTGCATATCCGCTTGTGACGCTTGAGCGGACAGCAGCATCACACCCAGCGCCAGAGGCGCGACGAGCGATTTAATGGGAGACATAGAGCACCTTGCTGATTCCCCGCACCCCATCGTCATAGCGATGCATCTGCACCACGACATCGATGAGACTGCGGGCATAGTCGATAATCTCGGCACGCTGCAAGGTCGAACCGAAGCGCATGACCATCTGCGCAAGCCGTTCGAACATGTGTTCGGGGCTGGTTGCGTGCAGAGTCGTCATCCAGCCGCCGTGACCGGAATTGAGCATTTCGAGCGCGACGTATGCTTCAGCGCCACGCAGCTCGCCCGGAATCACGCGATCAGGCGACAACCGCAACGACGCTTCCATCAGTTCAACTGGCGTCACATTTGCCGTGCCCTGATTGCCCCGCGAATACAGCAGGTTCACCGTATTGGCCTGCGGCGGGCGCAGCTCGCGCGCGTCTTCAATCGTCACGATCCGCTCAGCCGGCGATATCTCTTTCAAGAGCATGTTGATGAACTCCGTCTTGCCAGCAAAAGTCGGTGCACTCACAACGATGTTCTTTTTCGCCTTGACGGCGAGCCGCAGGAAGGCTGGCCAGTTGCCGTCGCGGTATAGCATCGCCAGCTTCCTGCCAGTGTCTTCCGCATCGGGCAATGGTTCATTGACTCGCCTGAAAGCACCGCTCTCCTCGTAGTACTGCATCGTCAAATCAAGCGTTGACGGTTTGCGGATCGCAATCGCGATCGTGCCGGGCGGCACCGCAGGGGGTTGGACAACCTGAATACGGAAATCGCGATTCCCCGGCCCCGTCAGTTCCGAGGGAATCGAGGCCGCGAGAAGCGGGCGCTTCGCATCCGTCTCCTGGTCGGAGTGATGCGCTACCAGTTCGGCAAAGTCCCGTAACGTGCTTTCGGTCAATACTGGCGTATCCACCCGCTCCATGAAGCGCATACCCTTCCGGCCGGCCCATACAACGCCTGGACCATTTACAGCGATCTCCGAGACATCGACGTCGTCAAAGAGCGGACGGATGGACTCGGTGCGGTTGAAGAATGCCGGCACGATCGACATGTCAGCGCCCCCGGATGCGTTCGGCGCGAGCCACCGCGCCGGCCTGCTGCACGGACGGCCGATCGAGGCACACTTGCGCATCGAAACACTGGCGGGCAACGGCCTTAAGCTTTGCCTGCGCGAGCATCAGATACCGTCCGTCATCCCGGGCGAAGTCCCTGAATATCTGTGCCCGCAACGCGTCGGCAACTGCGTCGTCCAGCTGGCGGCGCAGTTCGCCTGCGGCGACTTCGCATTGAACGTGTGAGATATCCGTTGTCATCATTCCTCCCCGTCGCCCGATTTGCAGTAGTCGGAGAAGTCCAGCTCGTGTTCGACCTGAATGCGCACGCGCGTGCCCTGGTCGTTTTTGAGTGTCGGCGGGATGTTGACGTAGCCGCCCAGCAGCTGCTGCGAAGACTGCGCCATCGACTGCTGCACCCCCGCGCGGTACATCGCCATCGAATTGTTCTGGTCTGACGACGACACGCCGTAGGTCGACGAACCCGCGCCGAGCAGCGACAGCGCCGCGCTCATGCCGAGGATCTGGCCAACGTGGTTATCAACTTCGGCGTCGATGCCCGCCGATCCGAGCTGATCGGCAACCGGTGAGTCGACATGGATCTTGACGCCATCCGGACGCAAGGCGACGGCGCTTGCAATGAAGGTTCGTTCCTGCCCCTTGCGCACAGACGAATTCGGTTTGCCTGTAATGCGCGTGCCCCACGGCAGCAGCGCAATCCTGCCCTGCTCCCCATAAGCATCCCGATCCAGCATGATCGTGATTGAACCAGGCAGGTCCGAGATAATGCGCGGCACCAGGTGGCCCTCGAGGATTGCCCCCGGCTCCATCTTGCATTGCAGGTTGTCGATCTTTTGCGCCATGGACGTGGAGTCGTCGGCGCTCGCAACGCTACGCGCAAAGGCCGAATTCGGATCATTCGGACGGTCGCCGCCAGAACGGCGGCCCAGGCCTGCCTCACCCTGCTGCGCATCAGCGGAAGCGGCACCTGCATCGTCTGAGCCATCCGCTCCCGTGTCAGAACCAAAGATGCCTGATTTCATCCGCGCCTCGTGCATTGCCTCGGCTTTTCTGCGTGCCTGCTCAGCTGCTGCGGCCGCCTGACGTTGACGCTCCGCAGCCCGTCGCGCTTCGTCCGGATCGACGCCCGAGCTTGCAGCTGGTGCCGACGCAGCTGCCGCCATCGACGCCGGAAGTTTCTGCCGGCCAGCATCCAGCGGCGCCGCCTTCGCCGTGTCTTCGTCGATCTTCGGCTTGTCGGAACTGCCCGATGGCACCGGCGCATCATGCTTCATCGCGTAGAATCCACCGGCACACAGCAGGAACAGAATCGCGCCGGCGACCGTGAAAAAGGTTTGACGCCGGCCGCGCCCCGGATCGGCCGCGAGCGACGTCTGACGCAGCGCATCAGCTGCGCGCCGGCGCTCGTTCAGGCTGTCGCCTGCATCGCCCGGCTCGCCCCCTGGCTGCCCGCCGTCATGAGGCAGATCATTCGGGTTATCAGGCGTATTCAATTTCCGCCTCCCCAGGGTGAGCGCTGCGCCTGTGTCGCCGCACCCTGTTGCGACCGGCTCACACACAAGGTGCGATCGCCATCGCGCAGCGTAAAGCGGTCAGCCATCTGCTCGATCACCAGGTATGGCCCTTCCCTGCGCATGGGCGCAAGCGCCTCGGTGCCGTCCCGGTCAACGACATAAATGCTCGGCTTGGGCTTGCCGATCGTGGTCAGAAAGTAAGTGAACTGCCCGTCGTCAAAAACGCGCTGCAGACCGAACGAATTTTCGTCACCCGACACCTGATAATTCTTGTTGACCATGCGCGGCTGCGAATACGATGCGTCAGAGACGCCGCCCGAATCGTCGCCCCATCCATCGTTTCCGTCAGCCGGATACAGGAAGCGCACCGCATAGGTCGCGCGTTCCGGATTCTTCGAACTGGACAGGCGGAAGTAATAGACGTGGTTGCTGGTCGTGACCGTCAGATTGGTTCTCGCATCAGGCTCGACCGGCTTGAGCACAAGATGATTGCGAAACTTCAGGACCTGCCAGCCGATCGAATCACCGATCGCCCTGTTGAGGATTTTTTCCCCTGGCGCGAATTCGATCGTCGTCGCGTAACCATAGACGCCCGTGATTTCGTAGACCTGATTCGGATCGAACTGAAGCTGGCATACCCGGTTGTCCGTGATCACGCAGCGTGGATTTTTGGCGGCTTGTGCATTCACGCCCATAAAGGCGCACGCAATACCCACTGACCATGCCAGCATGCCGTGGCGAATCGTTTTCATGTCGTTCCCTCTTCTGGTTAGTACGCCGAGGGCGTCACGAAATGCACGATGTGCGCGGCCTGCAGTGCATCGTCAATCGACGCTATCTGCAGGTGGTAAGTGCCGCGCGTCGTCGTGACATTCAGCCCCATCTTTTCGCCCGGCTTGTCGGCCGTCACCTGCAGCGTGTCGCCCGTTCGTTGAACATGAAAGACCGGTGCCGTGCTCTGCGCGATGGCCTTGATGTGTTCGTCGCGCGGAAAGTCAATCGCGAGCAAGGTCCTGTCGGCAACCGTCAGGTCGTAGATCTGGTCCGGCATGTACGGCAGGCGCTGCACATTGCCTTCCGTGCCCCGCAGGACTGGATCAGCAGCTGTTACTGCGTGAGCCACGGCCGACAACGCAACTGCTATCGCTACTGCCGTCAAGGCGCTCCCGGCTGTTCGCATCTCAACCTCCAGATGGAGCCGGCGCACCCGGCTCTGTGTTCGGCTCGAAGCCAGTTACCATGAAACCCGTACCGTTGATGTAGCGGTTCTGTGGCGTTAGCGCCTGCTTCACGAAGTCATAGCGGAACAGCACATGCCAGTACACCGTCTTGGTGTCACCGTTCCCGTCGTTGTAGGTCGTGAAAGTTGCTTCCGCCTTGTGGTCGTCACGATCGAGAATGCGGATGCGCTGATCCTTCACGCGGCGAACCGTCGTCTCCGCGATCGCGTAGTACGGGTTGTCCTTGTTCTTCGCGTCCATCTCGTGATTGAAGCGGTCCGCCACGTCCGATGCTGAATGCAGCCTGACGTAATCAATATGGTCCTGGCGAAACGCGCGATCGAGCGTGTAGCGTTCCGTCACGTAACGGGCAAGTTCGCTCTCGATCACGGCATCTTTCGAGCTGAGCACCGCAGGTGTGCCGATCTCGCTTTTTGCGACGTGATTGTTTCTGTCAAGGGTCAGCACCACAGGTGGCACATACTCCTGATTGGCCTTGTCATAGGCCATTGAAGCCAGTGCGAGACCCGCGATCGGCCACGCTGCCAACGCGAGCAGATATGCGCGATTCCGGGATAAGCGAATCGCCTCAAAGGATTCGGCTAGCGGTGCGTCCGGCGCTGCCGCCCGACGCACCTTGGAAGATTTCTGGAAAATCGCGTTCACCATTGACCTCCATCAGATGTGCCGCTCGACGGCGCTGTGCCGCCTGGGCCGCCCGGCTGACCGGCACCCGATGGGCTCGACATGCTTGAAGGGTTCGTAGCGCCGCCCGAGGAAAGAGCCCGCTCGATCCGGGCAAGCTGATTGCCGTGAGCAGTTTGGGTGTTGCTGATACTGTTCAGCGCAGTCGCCGCGCCAGGATTTGCGCCGGCGCCGCCTCGCCCACCGCCGGAAAACTTCGACATGATCTGGGACATCATGAAGCCGCCGATCATGTCCGCCATGCCGCTGCCGGCGGCGCCGCTCGATGTCAGGGCGGACGCCAGGGGGCGAATGGTAAAGGCCATGAAAAGCGCTATCGCGCCCGCGATAATGATTGCGGCGAAGGCATCCTGGGCCGTCATCGCATTGGGATCCATCTTCGAGACAAACTGGTCGGTGATATCGAAGCTGAACTTCACGATGACGCCGAGCAGGATTCCGACCAGAGCGAACTTCGCCATTGCCGCGAACCAGCTCATGCCGAATCCGCGCGTGCTGTTCCACATCAACGTCGGCACGAACAATGGGAACAGCAGCATCGTGACCGCAAAGCCCATGTCGGACCCAACCTTCAGGACCAGTGCGATCAGGACCATTGCTGAATTGACGATCTGCAAAGCCAATCCGAGAAGAACGATGCCAATATTGAGCATCGACTGCTTCATCATCTGGCCCGATGCGTCTGAAAACTTGTTGTAGTCGTTCTCCAGATATTGCGTCATCGACTGCCCACCCATCAGCGAACTTACGGTGTCGTCACGCAGCTCCTGGAATGAGTGAAAGATTTGTCCGGCCAGCCCGCCCCAGTTCAATGCTGCAAACACGAACATGATCGTGAGCAGCATCCTCACCAAAGGCCATACGTCCGCTGGATCGCGCCCGGAATGAACCCGCATCACCTTCACCGCCACCCAGATCATCGCGAGGTACAACGCGGGTTGCGTGACCGCGTGCCCAAGCACCGGGTAGTTGGTCGACAGAAACGCTTCCGTCCGCGAGGGGATGCTGTCGAACAGCGTCTGGATGAATTGATCTACCGGATCGGCCATGTCACTTACTCGCGCCGAAGAACCTATCGTTAAGCGCTGCGGCCGCCGCCGTGCAATCCCTTGCTTCCGGCGTGTCGGCGCCGACCCCGATACCGTGGTTCTTGCATTCAGCCAGTCGTTGCTTCATCTCGCCCTGATGCGCGAGGTAATAACCTTCGGTCTTCGGCTCGAACGCCGGCACAATCTGGGCGGGGGGTTCGATAGTGCTGCCACCCGTGCCACTGGTATGCACGACGTAAACGATCAAGCCGCCGCATCCAACGACTGCGACCGCAAGAAGGAACCAAGTGAGTTTGCTTGTCCAAGTCATATGCCTGTCTCCAGTTTCAGTCACCCGTGCGCCGGCAGGCCCACGGTGCTCCTGTTACGCCTGCTGCCCGATCAGATGAAAATCGCATGCGCACGGCGATTTCGATATCGCGCCGGAATGCGCACAACCGGCGAGACACGTGGCCCCGGCGATCAGTAGGTAAAAAGCGATGCGTCGCATGTTGTCCCTCACTTCGATAGGTTCTGAAAAAACTTCGTGCGAGCCGCCGTCGCCTGATTACTTTCATTCACCTGGTTCGCGGTCAGATTCGCATTGATGGCCTGCAATTTCGTTTGCGCGGACTGGGCCATCCCCAGCTCGGCCGACATGCGGTTCTGCAGATCCGCGGCGTCCTTAACGTTCTGGGTCGTGTCGACCTGCTGCGAAAGGCTTTGGAAGTTCTGCAGGTGGGTTTGGGCCTCGTCGTACAGCGACTCTCCGCCGGCCAGTGCCGAGCGAACCGAGTCGGTACTCATCTTGTAGTTCGCGCCCGCACCCTTGTCCGCGAAGTCATCGGGTGACATCGTGTTCATCACCTTTTCGTACGTCGCCTGTCGGCTGCCGTAGATACCGCTCTTCTGCTGCGATACAACGTCCTGCCAGCTGCCCGGCACAATGGACGACGCGTCAATTGCATCGGTCAGCCCCTGCCCACCCCGCCCGTACGACCCGGTTACCGCGCCGTATTGCTGCTTGAGCGTGTCGTATTCCTGCTTGAGCTGAGCGAGTTGCGCGGCCAGCGCTGTCCAGGTCCCGGCATCGCCAACCGGGACGCCCGTTGCGAAAGCTGTCGTCGACATGACCATCATTGCGATGGCCGCTACGGATATACCTTTCATTTCTGCACCTCCGCTTCCTGTTGCACGGTTGACATCCGGACGAAGACGCGCAAAGCATCGCGCTGCACGTCGTCGAGTTCGTTATCCGCCACCACGCGATGGTCAGCGATCGTCTCGCCATAAAGTCGCGCCAGCGCGCATCCCACGACGCTGCCGGCAAACCCGGCATCCGATGACGCGCGCACACGCCACCAGCGGATCGCCCCTTCTATCTCACCGAGCGTGAACTGCATGCCGCCGCTCTTGGTTGGCCATCCAGTACACCCTGAAGCCTCGCGCCCACGACCACGCATACACAAAACAAAGCGCGAGCACGCCGTACTGCTGCGATTCCCACGCCATCCAGAACCAGAAAGGTTGCCCTGCAAGCCCACAGATGCAGGCCCACCTCCGCCAGTGTTCGCGTCGGTCCTGCGACAGGAAAACGCTCGCAGCACCAAGTACACCGATTGCAATCTGTCCGATCACAGGTTCACCCCACGTCTCAAGTCAAACGTTGTGCGTCCGTTCAGATAGCGCACGCGCCATGAACACCGGGACCCACCGGCTCGGGTCCGTTGTGTCCAACTCGGCGCGAACACGATTCATCAACTCAACCGACTTGTCATTCGACGACAGCACGGCCACGAGCTCAGGCATGTCCGACATATCAAACGAGGCGCGCACACTGACTCCACTGCCCTTCTTGATGAGCACCTTGTAGTCCTCTGGCACCGCACGTTCGATAAACTCGAACTCGCTCTGAGAAAAGTCCAGGTTATCGACGTAGTCCCGTCGATCGGCCTTGTCGTTGGCGAGATAGAAGCTCGTCACCGCCTGATTCTTGACGGCCACCACAGGTCGATAGAGCGCGCTAGGCTCCGGCGTGATGAAGAGCGTCGCGCAGTTACGGCGGCGGAATGTCTCTCGATATGTTTCGATCTTCTGTTGCCAGAACGGATTGCGGATCAGCATCTGGGCTTCATCCCACACGATGATTGCGGGTGATCCGTCGAGCGATTGTTCGATACGATGCGTCAGATAGTTGAGCAGGACAGGAAGCTCCGGCTTCGCTTCCTTGTCCTTCATCAGCTCCCGCATCTCATAGCGGTAGTGACGGTGTGTTGCCACATCGAGCGTGTCATGTTCGTTATCGAAAACCGCTGCATTCGCGCCATCGCCGTGCCACACGGCAATCGCCCGATACAGATCCGAATTCTTCCCTCCGAAGCGCCACGCGAGATTGCGCAGGCGACGGTCCTCGAACCGGGTCTTGCTGTTATCGAAGTTGTCATTGACCGCTATTGCTATGCGTTCGATGTCGTCGACGGTGAGCACATAGCCGTAACACGTCGCCATCATCTGCAGCAGCTCGCGTAACATCGCGCGATTCTGTTCTGTGTCTGGCATCTTGCAGGGATTGCCAAGGGACCGTGACAGGCTGAGTACGATGTCGGCTCCGCCCATAGCCTGCATGAACACGGTGCTCCCGTTCTCCCGGTCGAACCAGTGCACCCGGGGCTCGAACTTATCGGCCTGGCTGGTGATCATCGCAACAAGCAACGTCTTGCCCACCCCCGTTTTCGCCCCGAAATTGCCGTGTGCGGGCACCATCCCCGCACGCTCCTCATGCAGGTTGAGGTAGTAGCCGGTCTGACCTTCTGTCGGCAAAACGATGAGGCATTCCCCCCAAAGGTTCCCGTCGAAGCGTCCCTGTGGAAAGCTGTGCAGCGATGCAAAGGCGGCAAACTGGATCGTCTCGACCTTGCCGACCCGGCCGTTGTGCCGCTTCGTGGCGCCCGGTATCTGAGACCAGACGGCGCGCTCCATTCCGGTCGTCTCTACAACAGGTTTCACGCCCCAGCTCTTGAAACACTCGCCCGTCTTTCCCACGGCATCGTCCAGCGCCTCAAGCGCCTTCAAAGCAGCTTCCTGCGAGCGCCCTTCTACCGGCACGTGAACGAGGACACTCATGTGATGCGTGCCGAGCACGGCCTTGTTGGCCGCTTGCCGCATGCGTAGAGCGGTGATTTCCGCCGACATGCCGGCTGTCGTCCGGTCGTGCGACAGCCGGGCTTCGCTGGTCGACGTCGCCATGCTTGCGTCAAGCTTGTCGATCGGGAAAAACTTCTGCGTAACGATCAGTTCGGCGTGCAGCCGCTGGAACCGGTCTGCCATCCCCGCGACAGCGCCATCGGGCCAGCGCGACATGGCGAGCACCTGTCCGATGCGGCGATGGTTGAGCCCGTTGACCTCAAAAACATCTTTCCCCAGGATCGGGTTGCGGCCGAAATGCAGATACGAGCTCGCGATCGCCTGGGCCAGGTTGTATGAGTCAGCCAGCACCGGGCCGTCTTCCTGGGTGAGCAGATAGCGCAGGAAACGCGCCATCTCACAACATGGTCCGATTTCCGTTTCAACGCGACCAAGCCGGCGAGGCGCGTAGTGCGTCAACGATTTCATCAGCGAGTTGACCTTCTCTTCAAGGTCACGCACCTGCCTCGACTCCGTTTCAAGCTTGTCGTTGGCGCCGGAGGGATTGAACGCATTGAATACGCGATCGAGCCGGCCCACTACCCCGCTGTAGTGCCGGTAGCGCACGATGGCAATATAGATTTCGTGCTGATACAGCGACCGCGTCCGGAAACGCGCCTTCAGCTTTTCATTGAGGAGATTCGGAAACCAGTTCGAATACTTGCCGGCGGGCCACCGGTTGGCCTTGCGCCGGATCTCGTACACGTAGATGCCCACGTTGCTGTCAGCGATCGACTCCAGCGCGGTGTTCCGCTGATGCTTGTACGCATCGACGCCGGTGTCATCCAGCATTTCAGCGTAGAGCCCCTGGAGACGCACAATCTGCACCAGTCCGCTGTCGAGCGTGCGCAACGTATGACCGTTGTAGTACGCGTTCAGGCCGAACGGAAGTTCGCGCGATGCGTGCAGATCGGCCGCATCATCTTTGTCTGCCTCGCTCCGCTGAACGAATGGCGACGCGCCGAAATGATGATCAAGAAAGTCACCGAGGGGCATAGGTCTTCGCTCCGCCCCAGTATTTGAGGCTGCGTGGCTTCGCCGTCGCGCCAAAACTCTGATACGCGACCGAGAACGCGAACATGTCTTTCGCGGTGATCAGATAGGCGCCGATGACCAGGAAGGGCACGGCGAGCATCACCGGCCACCATTTGAGGAACATGAAGACAACCGCGGGCAATACGAACGAACCGAGGAACAGCTCAGCCAGGCAGCCCCATATCATCCAGGGTTGCACCATACCTTTCGGGATTTCGTGTACTTCACGCATGACCTCACCTCAGATCTGCGAGGAAGCGACCGACGCCGCATAGCGGACGATGGAAGGGACCGCAAAGAACACAAATGAGCAGATAACTGCGATCACGGCACCCTTCATCGGAATCCAACCCTTCGGCACCCCGAGCACACAGATGCCGAGAATCGCCATGAAGACATAGGGACCCGCGCCGACGAACAGCCAGCTAACGAAATCGCGAACCAGGCCAGTGCCTGTGCTGTAATCCATCGCATAGGCGTATTCGGGGAACACCGCAGCAACGAACAACAGGGCCAGCGTGGCCACCGACTTTGTTTGCGAGCGCATCCGCGAGGGTGACTTGCTAAACAAGAAGTGCTGAATTGCAGGGGCGAGCGTGACCGCGCCTATAATGGCGGTAGCCATAGTTAGTCCTCACAGGGTTGCGAAATGGTTAGGTTGGTGTCAGTGTTGGTAGCACCGACATCAACCGCTCTTATCGCTCTCCGGGTGCCATCAACAACCTGGCCGGATCGCGATGCGAGCCAAATTAATCTCCTTCTGACACCTCCTCCTGTCGCGACGTTGGCGACGCCGGCGCATCCGATGCGCATCCCTTGCAGACCGCCTCATCTTCCAGTTCGGCCCGACGAGTACGAAGCTCAACAACCAGCTGCGCATTTTTCGACCGCGCCTCCTGCTTTGCCCGCTCGATGAGCCACTCATTTAGCTCTCGGGGGAGTCGACACTGCGAGCGAACGATGTCACCCATTCCCTCTCCTCTAGTGCTTTTTGTCACTACTATATAGTGACACCGTGTCACTATATTCCAGCGCCACCATAGTGTCAAATGTCACTATGAAAGACAGCTACCGCTCACAATTCCGGCTACCGTGGTCCCTCTACTACCAGTTGAAGGAATCCGCCACGAAGAATCGGCGCCCACTCAACGCTGAGCTGGTCGCTCGTTTGGAGTCGACCTATCCCGGGCTCAGCGTCCTCCGCGACGATACCGATGTCGACGAAATGCGTGAAACCGTCACGACCATGTCTCTCGCCGAACTCATGACCCCAGACGAGATAACGATGTTCGCCGAACGCATGCTCGCTATTGCCGCACGCAAGCGCACTACCAAGACAACACCGTAGTGACACTTTCCGGCAGATGGTGTGACGAATTCAAGAGGCCCACTTAGCCTTGCTACCGGCAGCGTTTTATGCTAGTCATTTGCGTTTGGCAGCCTCTGGTTCATGACCGAGAACCAGAGCGGTGGAATTAACGCCAGGCCGAACATGTGCAGATAGCCGCCAGGAAGCGCTCTCCCGGCGTGAACCAGGCGATCATAGGTACGCGTCTGCTCTAGATGGTGGTGAGTGTGAAGACCGTTATTTACGAATAACCGGTTGGACAGCCAGAAATTAACATCCCACGCGACCTGATTTTCCAATTGATCAGGACTGCCGCACAGGCCATAGTGCTGCAGATAGCCAACCGTTTCTACGACGAAAACGGAGACTACGCCTTGCCCGACGTAGAAGGCGGCCCCATGCCAGCCACCAAACCACGCGAAAAGAGCCACTACCGCTACGCTGACCAAGACGATCTGCAGGAGCCGGCTTTCCCTCCAACTGCGGGCCGGGCCCAGCTCGTAAGCGATAGCGGATCTCAGCGCTGAGAAAAAGGAGCGGCCGACGTGACACCAAACCGACAGGCCAACATGGGCCGTTGAGCCGTATCGCGGATCTCCGACGTGACCATGGTGGAGTTGATGTACGACTCGGTAGTGAGGGTATCCGGCGACAGCTAGCGCTACGTCGGAGATCAACTTGGACCGGCGCCCGCCCCGGTGCATTACCTCATGAATGTGCGCCATCGCAAAAGCACTCACCACTCCGGAGGCAATCACCAGTCCGGCAAACTCCAGCGGTCTCGCGCTCATCGCTCTTTCGACGGCAGCAAGCACCGCGACGCCCCACACGCAAATGTAAGTGACCGGAACCACAGCCCCGATCGGCGCCTGGCTCGCCCTCTGGTTTCTGCCCCCCACGTCCTGCCCGATAAGCGCGTCAGCGGCCGGAACCACCGCAACCAGGAGCAGCAAAAACAGCCAGGGATGCCGGTAAAAGAACAATGCCGCCGCAGTCGCTGGTAATAGCGTCGATAGCCAGAACCCGCCCTTACTGGTGCGTAAAGATGTCATTTTCTTCTGCAAACCGCACCGCCGCGGTAATGTGCGAAACGCCAATCTTTTCGTTGATCCGTTGGAACTGCCTATAGACAGTTGTGGAAGACACCTTCAGCTCGTCGGCGATCGCACCCGCGTTGAAGCCAGATCTGACGAATCCAATCAACTGCACGTCCTGGTGCGAAAGGCCGCATTTCCTGATCGCATCTTCTCGCACTGCTCGCGATGACCAATCGAGAAGCTCCAGTGCCAGGGCCCGGAAAAATGCTCTCCCCTCCCTGAGTTTCGGCTCACCTTCCTCGGGCTTCGTGCTCGAGCCGAGGTAGAGAGCTCCAATCCGCCCTTTCTCGCTAGCGTGCGCAGGAATGAGGAATGTGCTGAAAAACCCGTGTTCCGCGGCCACCTCAAGCATCCGCTTTTGCCCAACGGTCCGGACTGGCAACTCCGAACCCAACACTGGCGCCGTGTTCGATCGTGCGTAATCGAGACAAGGGTCCGTCAGATACCATCTGTTCGCGTTGTACAGTTGACACCATTCAGGGCGACAACCGATCAAGAATCGATGGGTGGAACGGCTGGCTGAATGATCGGTAGGATGCAACGAAACGAACACAAACCATTCGGCCCCCTTCGAACGAATCGCGTCCCTAACAAGCGGTATCAACTCCAATTCATCCGCTGCGTTTATAACGGCATCAAAGCTCAGTTCCATTACGATCGATCCGTCTAGATTACTTCACCAACCCCATCCGCCCAGACAATGTTTCGCACTTCCATATAAATTGCCCGCATCACCGAATGATGCGGGTCCGAAAGCACGAACTTTTCAAACTCGCCTTTTGATGAAACCGGCAAAATCTGAACCAGCATCAGTTCGTCACCCTGAATCAGATACCTTTCCGCAATGAAACCGCTTGGCACCTGATAGAGGCGAATGCCCACCTTCTCGGCATCGGCGCTAACAGCTCGCTCATAGACAAGGTTCTTCATAATCCTCGCCTTCGATCTCGGGGCGATGTCCACACGCACGACACGTCCTATTCTTGACTTCATGATCGGACAGAGCCGAAATCACATTGTCTGCCACACATCTTTCGCACTCGAAGATCGAGACGAAAAATTCCGCGCGGCAGACTTCGCACCTCATCCGATGGACTTCGTTTTCCTGCAAAACTTCCCATCCATCATCACCGTGATCGGCCCCACAAGAAGGGCACACAATGCTAATACAGTCGCTCATAGTTCCCAATCCAAGAAATCACCTTCGCTCCGGCGAATCGCCGGGCCACCTCATGCACCCAAGCGCAGCGCCAGCCTTCATCCAGCCCGTGCTGGATACGTATCGCGCGGTCGACTCGAACGAAGTCTTTGCACGTAATTGACGAACCGGTCTATCTCGGACTCGGCCATCCCGAGCCACGCGAATCGTATGGTTCCGGGCTCCCACGGGAAAATCAACTCGCGGTCGATGCCATGATGCTCGAGATACTGAAAGAACACGGACAGGTCATCGTCCTGCAGCTTCTTCAGCCACGTGCGCAGACACTCCAACTCCTCGCCAGTCAACTCCGCCGGCGATGTGTTTAGAACGCTCAATGCGAAGCGCGTTGGGCAAGGCGCTCGCGGAACGTAGTAAAGATCGCAGTGGTCCTGGTGCGCTGTGCGGGGATCGACGCCGAGTATGGGAAACGAAAGCCCCTGTTCCTTTGCATCCTTGGCGCGCTGAACCCACGGCCGATCGTCAGGGGATGTTGGCCAAATGCGTTTCAGGTCATCAGCCCGGTACTTCTCGCGGGACTCCCAGATCTCACGCAGTTCGCAGTACTCCCTCGATTGAGAGATCCGGTAAGCCGCATCGACAAGCGGGCTGTCGTGCCAGTGAGCGAGCGGCCTGGTGCGCTCCGCCGCATACATGCGCTGATGGTCATCTTCCAGATTGACGCCCGACTCCTCGAACAGTCTGCGAAATAGAACCAGTGATTTGCGGAAATACTGGGATGCGCCATCTGACTGCGCATACAGGCGCTCCGGAAATGTTTGCGCGTTATCCGGTGCAACATGGCCATTAGCCGCGTCTGTAATGCCCGTAACAAGCCAAAAAGCATAGTGCGGGAAAAGACGTGCCAGCGCCTCGATCATGTCTGGCGTGGGTCGTTGTCGACGATGAAACACCTTACGCCAGCGCTGAACGGAAATACGAGTGTATTCCGTCAGCCGTTCCAAGTAACCCCGGCCAGGCTCGGGCCTCGGGAGCAGAGTACCGAATGCCCTGCGCAACGCCCCCTCTGGCCTTTCGTCTTCACCTGGCGCGAGGCGCGCCTGCTCATTCAGGAGCAAGATCATGCGGTCTTCGATTGTCGTGGTCATATTCCGAAGAAATCCCAATCAGTCAATCTGTCCCGATTAGATCAATTCATAAGATATGACCATACGCGCCCTTCCTTTGCCTCCGCCAATTCAGTTACAAACGGAAACACGAAGAAAGGTGCCTACTGCTATAAGGCGGAAATTTCTCTGCACACCTATGTTTATTGCATAAGTGATGTGGCAAATATGCCCTATCCCACCCGTATCGCTGGCGTAATTGGCGATGAAACAGTTTCAGCGAACGGGCCGGTTAGCCGAAGCGCTGAATGAGCGCAAGCGCCACGGCGCGGAGACTGTCAGGCGACAGTTCCTGCAAGTCAATGACTGGTGCATCTGCAAGTTCGGAATAACTGCGCCGCGTCGACCGCGCATAGGCGGGATCGTAGTGCGCGACCATGATCCGCTCGAACAACTCGGGTATTTGCCGTGATCTGGCCATTTCCTGCCACATCGCAAACTCTTTGCCTCCGACATGGCTCCGTAGAGAGGCGAGCTTCGATACAAAGGCGTCCGGATCTTGCTCGAAATGATGATAATCCTCGCGCCACAATATGACTCGCTGGGCCATCGGCGTATTCACGCAGACAAGCTTGCCCTTCATATGCATTGTTTCGAGCAGCGCCGGCGGTAACTGTACATTGCCAATCTTCTTGCTCTCTGCTTCCACCCACACCGGGCGGCCGGGCGAGAAGGTACTAAGCTTCTGTTGCAGCAGGCTATCAAAGTATTTCTGCGTCGGCTGCGGCGTACCAGGTATCGCACCAATGACCGAACCCCGGTGAGACGCGAGCGCCTCCAGATTCAACACCTGCGCACCGACGGCTTCGAGTTGATCGAGCAATCGAGTCTTTCCACAACCAGTCGAACCTGACAGGACCACATACGAGAACTCGCGTGGCTGCGTTGCCAGTTGCTCGTTGACCCAACGTCGATAGCCCTTCCAGCCACCCGGCAAGCGGTCCACCTTATAGCCGATCGTATCGAGAGCATCAAACCAAAGGCGACTGCGCTTTCCGCCGCGAAAGCAATACACAAGCACCCTGCCATGACGTGGGCGGGCCGCAATTACGGTGTCAAGGTGACGTGAAATGTTTTTCAGCGAATAGGAAACACCGATCAGATAGGCCCGCATTTTGTCGGTCCGATGCAGGGTGCCGACCTCGGCGTATTCGTCATTGCTGACCACGGGTAGGTTGATCGCCCCGGGGATGTGATCCACGGCGTATTCGCGTTCGCTGCGCGCGTCGATGATAAGGTCGTAATCTTCGAATCGGTACATGCCCACCTACCCTGTAGTTTTTGGCGTACAACTAATGTGCTCTATGCCAACCGGTTAAGATCCAAGGCGTCGAGCGATTGAGCACCCGCGACGATGTGCGTGTACTGAATGCCTCTCGCGAATATCGGGTGGCTTCAAGGATTCTTTAGATCACCTCGACGGCTCAAACAAACAGCGGGAGTGGCTTCGCCGATATAGTTGTTGTGGAGCGTGGGCGGAAAACCTTGCAGGCTGAGTCAGGAGTCGTCGGTGTCATCCTGCAAGACCGTCTCGTAGTCCTGTCCGCCGTAGAAAATGCCGATCACAGAGACCTGCTCCGCGTCGACGTCGAAAGCTATGACTACCCTCTTGCGGTAATTCGTGACGCGCAGGCCCTCGCGAATGTCATCCCGGCGATTGCCCCGATGCGGAAATGTCCGCAACTCTTCGCAGTACGTAATGATTGCGCTGATATAGCGTTCCGCGGTCACCGGCGAGGCTGCGGCCGCAATGTAGCGATAGAGCTCGAGCAGCTGTTCCTGCGCTTCCGGTGTAAAGACGACGGTATAGGACATTACGCTTTTTCGATGGCCTTGCGGTGTTCAGCGGCAAGCGATGCGCGCAGCTGGTCGACGCCGATGGCGCGAGACGGGTCAGCCTTTAGCGCATCGTAGGCGGGCGCGACTTGCTCGCGCAGCCAGCTTTCCACTGCACGGTCACGCGCGAGCAGCGCCCGGAGTCCATCGCGGATCACTTCGCTCTCCGTCGCGTATTCGCCAGCCGCCACCTTGGACCTGACTGCCTCGGCCATTTCGTTGGGCAGCGTGATGCTGAATTGTTGGGTTGATCGCACGGGAAGTCTCCCTTCTGAGAGTAGGATTTAATCCTACACTTTGCCTTCCACACCTGCAAGGCGTCTGCATGTCGACAAGTACCCACACACCCTCACGGCGTCAGTGTGCACGAATTCCGGCAACGGTTGCAGGCAGCAAGTTCTTCATCTGGGCAAGCCGTTCGCCTGCCTCCTCGGTGAGAATCCGCGGCATCGCGTGGGTGGGTTGAAGACGCGGTGCCGCCTGCCGGTCTTCTCTGCCCCGCTGCCGCTTGCTTTCGAATGCCGCCTCCCGCTCCGTCGTAGCCGGAACGAGGTGTCCGCTTTCGATCGCGGCAACGAAATTGACCTGCCAGTTTCCGGCGCTAACGCGTGGTGCGGCCTCCCCGCATTCGTGGGCGGTGACCATGCTGGCGTCGCTGGCGACGCTGATCCGTCGCGAGGAATTACAGTCGAAGAAGATCCCGCCGGCATTCTGCTGGACCACGGTGGCGACCCGGAGCGCTTCCTGGTCGGCTTCGTGGCGTCGGGCCGCAGCCTGCCGTTTGTTGCGAGCCTGCCAGGCGAAATCAGCGGTCGAGCGCAGCAGCGCGCGCAGGTAGTTGATGGGACGCTGGGCTTTGCGGAGGTGGTCCCAGGCAACGTCAACCACATCGGAAAGTAGCTTCTGATGCTCGCGGGCTTCGCGCATGAGTTTGAAGATCAGGAATTCATGAAATCCCAGGCGGCGAAGGCGCTCGAGGTCGCTGGGGAGCTGGCCCGGTTGTCTCTTCTGAGAAGAAGCAGGGTAAAGATGCTTATATATAGCACCGTCTGCCTCGCTGGCAGACGGCTGCTGCAAGGAAAGGACCTCGGGGGTGACTGCGTCATGGTGATCAGGTTCGGGGGCGCTGGCGATGGCCGGCGCGTTGACGAGACCGAGCAGCTGGGCAATCTGTTCAGTGCGGTGGAGGTAAGCGCGACCAAACAGGCCTGCCTCGCCATAGCGTCTCTGTGGAGGGCGGACGATCAGGCCGGCGGCTTCGAGATCATCGAGGCTACGATAGAACGCGCATGGATTACGTCGCGGCCGGTTAGCAGTTCGCGGCGCGCGTAAACCGCAGCGTAAGGGTGATGAGCGTCGGCAGTGCGGGCGGGGACGGAGAGCAGGCGCGGGGACGCCGTGCAAATGTGCAGCGCGAAAGATGATCCAAGGGGAGATTGGCGGTGGCCAGGTGAATTCGGCTAATGCATAGCTACTGGTTGCGGGTTTTGTGATTGAAAACGTAAGAACTCGACTGACGGGGTTGCAAAGCCGAGCGGATGGGAACCGACGACACGAACGAGGAGTGATTGCGTCGCCCCCGGTGTGTTTCGGCATGGTGTGGGCGAGCGAGAAGCTGAACGACGAGTGCAGAGTGACGGACGCGGCCATAAAGTCGCCCGTGCGGGAGCCAAGGAAAGCACACCGAACGCGGCTAAAGACAGGTGTTTCCGAAAAAATAGTCCCAAATAAATCAACGACTTTGAACTTTGAATCCGATCGGGCGAGCGCACGTTCCAGTCTTGCGCGCGGTTTTCTTACATTTTTATTACTTCGGTTCGGCGATTTCCAACCTCGGCCAACTTTCCCGCGCGGAGACTCGGAATCCTTGTGTGACTGGTTTCGCAACAAATACCTAAAGTAAACCTTCAAGTTTACGAGTTTACCGGCTATTATTCGCCGAAATCGCGCGTCATCGAACTTTGGTGATTTTCGCGGTTTTCGATGACAACACCAATTCGCAGGTACCTCATGGTTACTAAGGAACTACCGCCGCCTCGCAAGGCAATTGGTATCGACCAACTGATCGCCATTGCTGACCGGGCAGAGGCGACGCTCGCGCAGCTACGCGACGATCTCCTAGAGCCTTGGCCCAGAAAGATGGCGCCCATGCTCACGGCGTCGCGCGTGGCCAAGCTTTGCAAGATCGAGCGCACCCAGATCCAGTACCTGTGTACACGGGGTAACAAGAAGGGAGAGTATCCCACGGGCACCCTTACCGGCAATGGACGCAATCGTGAGTTCACGC
Source organism: Paraburkholderia sp. BGA-UO-ETr-F12 (assembly GCF_059567945.1). Taxonomy (NCBI): domain Bacteria; kingdom Pseudomonadati; phylum Pseudomonadota; class Betaproteobacteria; order Burkholderiales; family Burkholderiaceae; genus Paraburkholderia; species Paraburkholderia sp. BGA-UO-ETr-F12. The sequence goes on from NZ_JCAQOZ010000060.1 coordinate 96,463, forward strand.
TCGCGGAAGCACAGCAGTTCATTCGTCTCGCGGCGCCGTACAAGCGCCGTCCGGAAGGGGCGCTCGGCCTCGCGATGGCCATCGGGAATTTCAAGGGCGGCGTTGGCAAAACGACCAGCGCTGTGGCAATCGCTCAGGGCCTGACCCTTCATGGTCACAAAGTCCTGCTGATCGACCTCGATCCACAGGCTTCGTCGACAACGCTCATGGGCTACGTTCCGACGCCGGAAGTCACCGAAGAAATGACGGTGATGCCGCTCGTCTACGAGGAACAGCCGGACCTGAACTACGCCATCCTTCCGAGCTACTGGGACAACCTGGATTTCATCCCGGCTTGCCCTGCTCTGTTTGGCGCGGATTTCTACCTGCCGAACCGGCAGTCGAAGGATCCGAACTACCAGTTCTGGCAGGTTCTGGAACGGGCGATGGGTCCGATCCGCGAGAAGTACGACGTGATCGTGATCGATACACCTCCGAGCCTTGCCTACCTCGCGACTAGCTGTTTCATGTCGAGCGACGGCCTGATTGTTCCGCTGCCGCCCGAGACTCTCGACTACGCCTCGAGCGCGTCGTTTTTCCGGCAGTTTGCAGATCTGTTCAAAGCCTTGGCCGACGACCGCGACGTGCAGAAGGAATTTGCATTTATCAGCATCTTCCTCTCGAAGGTGAAGCCGCGGGTTGACGCCACCGACGTCGTTCGGTCATGGATTCAGCAGACCTACCCGGAGTTGCTGGGTCGGGCAGAGATTCAGGATTCGGACGTGGTCAAGAACGCAGCAGCTGAGTTCAAGACCATCTACGACGTTCAGGCCTTGGGACAGTACACCCGCGCCATTGATTCGTTCGATGCCATGGTCGACGAGATCGAAGGACATATTCAAGGTGCGTGGGCCGCGCAGTTGCTGAAGGAGAAGGAGAAAGCGAATGTCGAGTAAGTTGAAGGAACGCCTGATGGCGCGCACGGCTGGGGTCGCTGACAGAGCAGAGTCTGCGGCTGCGGCGCGCCCTCCCGAGGCAGCGCTGCGCGCGGCGACCATGCCGGCGCAATTGGGCGCCTTCCGTCTCGAAGCACGTGAGTATCAGGAGCGGATCCAGCAACTGCAAACAGAACTGGAAGCGGCCAAGCGCAGTGGCAAGGGCTCGATGAAAGTGCCCTTGACCGACCTACACGAAGTCCCGGGCCGGCGGCGTTACAAGTCGCCAGAGGCGTTCGTCGAACTGCGCGAGAACCTCCGGCACAACAAGTTGGCCACGCCTGTTGGCATCCGGCCTCGCGTCGAAGGCGGCTTTGAAATCGTCTCGGGACACTGGCGCACGGACTCCTATCGGGAGCTAGGTCGGCTAGAAATCGACTGCGTACTGGACGACGATTCGAGCGAGGACGAAGCAGCGCTCGCTGCGTTCTACGCGAATCTGTTGCAGTCGGACCTGACCGACTACGAGAAGTACCTCGGCTTCAAGGACATCCGCCAACGCTTCCCGGACATGACCCAGGCCAAGATGGCAGAGCAGGCCGGGGTGAACGAATCGATGGTTTCCGCACTGATGGCGTTTGACGATCTCCCGGCCGAAGTTCTGGCCCTTCTGAACGAGAAGCCTGCCCTCATGGGCGCGACTTCTGGCTATGCGCTGGCGCGCTTGGTCAGAAGCGGAAAGGCAGATCGGGTTGTGCTCGCAGCCCGGCGGCTGGCGAACAAAGAACTGGATGAAACACAGGCGGTGAAGTTCGCAAGCGCGGACCCCGCGAAGCAGAAGGCGACGCCTGCGGCGACGTCTTTCAAGATCAAGGCAGGGCGGGGCACGTACTGTGATGTGCGTCAGGCCAAGAATGTGGTGCGGTTGGAGTTCCAGTCGGAGGCTGAAGCTCAAGCGGTCCAGTCGGCGCTAAAGGAAGTTCTAGAGCAGCGCGCAGCGGCGACTCAGACGGAGCAGACAGAGGTCGCCGAAAAATAGTTGTTTAAAATCAATGACTTTGAACTTTGAATCTTTCGCGAACGGCTTCAGCTCGACGCAAAAAGGGATCGCAAGATGAATTGATCGCAGGGCATAAAAGACAAAAGCCTCCAGTTGGCGCTGGAGGCTTTTGAATACGGGCTTGCTGTTCACTCGCCCGGCTGCACTTCCCGACGGCAAATCGGGTTGAGCGTTGACACCTCGAAGTGTAGCCGATCGAATCAGACAGTCAAGCGTACTCCATCCATTTTTCACGAAATGGACGCTGGATATGTCTATCGCGCAACACTTCGTTGCTGGCGAGGTAGGGTTACGCCCGGACTTGCCCGAAACCGAAAACGGCGATGCCTCCCCTGCTCCTCAGGCAACCGAGGACAGCAACGCGATCGCTCTGAGTTCCGATTCCGTCAACCTGCCTTGGGCCATCCTGCGGGCCGTCCATCGCGCTTCGCGCCTCGATGGGATCCCTGCCCGGGCGCGCTCCGTGTTGGCTGCACTTGCACGCACCGTTGACGCCTCTAACCCCTACGGTCATATTTACGCCCGACGTGAGTTGCTGACGGAACGGTCGATGCAGTCGGAACGGACGTTCTACCGAAGCCTCGATGATCTAGAAACCGCAGGTCTGATCGACCGGCCACCGCAACGCCGATACGTGCAGGCGGGTCTCTTTGGTCGCGCCTATCTTCACCTGACCGAACGTGCCGCCATCATTCTCGGGCTGGCAGCAGAGCCAATCCCGGCTGTTCAGCCAGTCGAAGCAAAAAAGGCTGATTCGGTGGATTCATCCAGCACCAATGTCAGAGCTCAGCAAGCCGGTACTGCAGCGGCTGAAGCATTTTCCTATCGGTCTGCCAAGGTGGCAGACGGTGGTATATATAAGAATCTTTTCCCCACCTCTTTACAAAAGAGACAACCGGGGCAGGTGCCTGTGGACCTTCAGCGTCTGCAGTCCCTGGGTTTTCGGGATTTCCTGATTTTCAAACTGATGCGCGAAGCACGTGAGCAGGGCAAGCGTCTGTCTGATGTTGTCGAAGCAACGTGGGAGCATCTCAAGAAAGCCAAGCGGCCCATCTGCTATCTGCGCGCCCTCCTGACCAGCACCGCCGATTTCTCATTCCAGATCCGCACCCGCTACGCAGAGCAAATCGCCGCGCGTGCTGCGGTCGAGGACCAAGAGGCAGCCGAGTCGCTGGTTCGCGAGGTCGCGGGTCAGTCATTCGTCGACGCTGTCGGTGAGCGCAAGCTCGTCGTCGATGCTGACGGACTGTCGCTGTTGGTCTACAACGTGGAGGAGGGCGTCGCACGTCGCGAGGCGGGTCAATGGCAACTGCGATTCGCGAAGGCACTCCAGAACGGTCAGATCCGACCAGCACAGCCGGATGATCTCGAAGCATTTGCCCAAGCGCGCTGTCGGGCGACCTCGTCGGTTCTCCCGGCTGTCGATGCTCCGCGCATCGCCACCGAGGCTGTCACGGAGAACCTGGCCCTTTTAAAAGGAGCGTTGCGTAGGTTCTCCCCGGCGCTGGCACGTGCAGTGTGAGTAGGGCTAATCGTTTGAAAACTGGCGGTTCGCCCCAAAAAGTCTTTGACGATCGCCGATTTACGCATCCTTCGATTACACGAAACCGTTTCGTCGCCGAACCTTGTTGCGAGCCGCGGCGCACGCGACGCCGCCGGAATTCGCACGGAAAGGACGATAACCCCGGCTCGCATCCTTTGCCTGCCACGCCCTGACGCAACAGGGCCGCCGACAGCGGCTTCGTGCAGCTGTGGCATAACCACGTCGCGCGGCGGATCTTCCTCACGACGTCGCGGGTCATAGTCGCTGTTTGGGTTATAGCCAATTTGGCCACGCCTGACAGAGGTGGCGAAAACCCTGACAGCGATCTGGATTGGCCCGGCAATTCCGACATGGCTATCCGCGTGGGCAAACGAGCCCAACAGTCAAACACCATGCAGGGCAGCGACCGCACCTGGTAATTAAAACGTATATACTTGGTCAGTATTTATTGATGGAGATTGTCCCATGTCGAAAGAAGCCGTATTCACCATGAAGCTCGAACCGGAGCTACGAGCCGAGTTCATGGCCGAAGCCGAAGCCGCGCATCGGCCGGCGTCGCAGGTTCTGCGCGAGCTGATGCGCGATTTCGTGCAGCGCCAGCGCGAGGCGCGCGAATATGATGAGTTCCTGCGTGGCAAGGTCGAAGCCGGCCGCGCCTCGATGCGTGCCGGCCGCGGCCGCCCGGATGATGAGGTTGAAGCGAGGTTCGCCGCCCGGCGCGCCAGTGCGGCAGGCAAGGCGTGAGGGTCGTCTGGACGCCAGAAGCGGAACAGGACCGCGATGACGTGTGGGACTACATCGCGACCGACAACGTGGGCGCTGCTGCCCGGATGGACGAGCTATTCAGCGATGTTGTCGCGCAGCTGGCCGACTTCCCCCTGATGGGTCGCGCCGGAAAAATCGCCGGCACGCGTGAGCTGATACTGCACGAAAGCTATCGCCTGGTGTATGAGGTCGAAGGCGAAACAATCTGGGTGCTGGCACTGGTTCACACCGCGCGCCGGTGGCCGCCAATCCGTGATTAGCTAGGGCGACCCGGATGAGCCGATCACCGCCATCGCGCCGGAAACCAACGTCGAAGGTGGCGCACGCGCGGTCGACAGCGGATGAACACCACATTTGTCGAAATCTGGCCACAACTTTAGTTGTGTGAGCGTTTCCCGCACCAATGCGCCGGGCGGAGCTGGCGGGCAGACTGGCCGCCGTCTCCGCTCCGCTCCGGTCCGCGCTCATACCACTGAGGCGGACCGTTTTTCTGTCCGCTGTTAATGCCGCTAACTCCGGTTAGCGGCACAGCATCGACGCCGCAGGCAGGGACACCGCGCTGCCGTCACGGTCGCTGGCCGGGGACAGCCACGCCGGGCGGGGTCAACGTCAGCCGGGCGAGGCGCCGGGAGGGCGTCGCGGTGGCGTCACGGCCGGGAACGGGCGTTCTGCCATCGCAGGCCTTGTCTGCTAATTGTTATTAGCAGACAGGTGTTTAATGCCTATAATCTGCGGAATGCCGGTTACGTCGTGCTGCCAGTCCAGTTTATCAAGGGTTTACCCTTGGTCTGGCCCCAGTGGAAAACGGAAAGGGCGCGCATACCACCGCAGCCGGCACTGTTAGCCGTTCGGAGAACCCTGACCATGCTCACACCTTCGCTCACCGGCTGGCGTGCCCAATATGACCGCATGCAACGGTCATACGCCCGCGTGACGGGTCCGTACGCGAGCTCCGTGGCATATGACGATGACCTTCACCACTTCATGCAGGACTGCTGGCACCTGAAGGACTGGATCCAGAACGATCCGGGCGCGGGCGTCGGCAGGTTGATCGCGGCGCTGGTTGATGCTTACCCGTCCCTTCGCATCGTCGCGGACCTCGCCAACGCCTCCAAGCATCTAACCCGGACCAAGCGTGACAGGACTGGCGCCCATGTGACGTCCACGAATGTCACGGTGCATCTCGGTCAACCCCGCCCGATTGACGTCGACTACACCGTCACGCTCGCTGATGGCTCAGCAAGATCGGCAACATCGCTCGTCCACGAGGCGGTCAGGGACTGGGACGCGTTGCTGACAGAACAAGGGCTCCTGCCATGAAGGTCACGACGAACCGGCCTTCCACACCACCAGGTGCGGCAATGGGTCGGTCAGCGGTATGGGGCGGCCGGGTCGTTGGCGACCGATCGGGCCCAATCGAAGGCGCGAGGCAATGAAGCGGTTGTCTGATCGCGCGCAGCGGAAGATCGATGCGCTCCGTGGCGCCCGGGAAAGACTGCTCAATGCCCGGGCGGACCTCGACCCTTCTTTTGATGCCTATGATGTGATCATTCGGGAGCTCGATGCCTTGATCGAGGACTTTGAACGCGAGCGGGATGGCTTCCAGAAGGCGTGGACTATCAAGAAGGTCGAAGCAGCGTTTGACGCGCCAGCGCTTTACGAGGGCGACCGGCCCTTTGCGGAATTTGTGCATGCCGTGCGCGATGATCTGGTCGACGCCGGCATGCTCCAACCCGCGACGCGACAGCCATGAGTAAGAAAGATTGCGGCAAGCCGTGTGCGGACTGCGGTCGCCAGCAAACGTTGACGACAGCCGACCGTCTGATCGCCCCACAGCTTGTCGAAGTAGCCGATAGCCTGAATCAGCCGAAAGTGCCGGTGCTCACGTTGCCCCCACGTGACGCGCACCCTGTAATAAGAGATTGCCCTCCCAAAGGAACCATGCCGTGATCCCACGTGTCCGCCTCGACGCCGTCACCGAAGCCGATCTCCTGGATCTGATCGACCACGGCGTGCGCGAAAGCCGCACGCTCGACTACAAGGGCAACTGGCCCGCCGACCGCGACGCCCGCATCGAGCTCGCGAAGGACGTGTGCGCCTTCGCGAACTCGCTAGGCGGCGACCTCGTCCTCGGTATGCTGGAGGAGGGCGGCGCCGCGGCGGGGATCGTGCCGCTCCAGTTCGCGAACCTCGACGCGGAACTGCTTACGCTGACCAATGCGCTGCGCGACCTGCTCGAGCCGCGCGTGAGCGGCGGTCTGCACGCGCACCCGGTGCCACTGGCGAATGGGGGCCATGTGGTGGTGCTGCGCGTCGCGCCTAGCCCCGGCGCGCCGCACCGCGTGACGAAAGACAACCACTTCTACGCCCGCACCTCGGTCGGCAAGGAACCCCTGGACATGCACGGTATCCGCAACGCGTTCGCGGCCAGCGCGTCGCTGGCCCAGCAGGTGCTGGCCTTCCGGGATGATGCGCTCGCGCGCCTGGTCCGCTCCCAGGAGCCTGCAGCCGGCCTCAAGCTGCCCGCCTGCGTCTGTCACGTCGTGCCGGTGTCCGCCTTTACGCGCCTCGAAACGCACGGCATCGACGCGCTGGCCGAAGCCGCGCCCGCCTTGCGCGACGGGTTCACGACGCACATGTCCCGCGTCCAGATCAACCTCGACGGCCTCATCTGCCTGCCGCACCGTGAGGCCGCGAGTCAGGACTTCGCGCAACTCTTCCGCAACGGTGCGGTAGAACTGGTCTACACGGACCTTCTCAGGCATTCGCCCCTGTACCGCGAACAGGGCGAGGTGCTATTTCCCGAAGTATATGAGCTCCCCCTTGTGCGCCGGGGTCTGCCGGCGATCATGCGGACCCTCGCGACGCTCGATGTCGTGCCGCCCGTGTACGTAATGTTGAGCTGGGTTTTCGGCATGGTTTCACCGACCGTCGTCATCGAGCGATCGCCAACGCGGGCAGATTTTGTTGCTCCGTTGCATGGCTTGGGCGCGATTGAAGCGCCGCCTCTCTACCTTGAAGACTTCGGTGCGGATCCGCTGACGGTCCTGCGACCCGCGTTCGACGTGCTGTGGAATGCGGTTGGTGTCGCGCACACGCTGACGGATTTTGCGACGGCGGACTGACGCGCCTTCAGGTCGTCACCTGTGACGCGAAACACAAGACTTTGATGTCAACACCCGAGGACTTGCATGCGAAAGTGGATCAGGAAGCTGGTCGATATCCGCCGGCCCAAGGAAGCGACTGCCGCAGGGCAGGAGGCTGACTCACGCCACGATGCGGGTGCGCGGTTCCGGCAGCTGCTGGCGACGGCCGAGGCGATCGCCGCCGAGAATCCCCGCGGCCTCGCGGACCTGGTCCATGCGATCGTGCGGCCCTTCCAGTCGGAAGCGTTGCTGGCGGTCGCCGAGCGCGGCACTGATGCCATTCCTGACATCAACCTGGAAACGTTTTTTGGGGAAGCGGTTCTCAACCGCTTCTATGCGGATGGCTACCTGCGCGGCGCGAAGACGCCACCCGGCCGGTTCCAGCTGCATCTCGGCCGGCACGCCGTGTTGCCCTGGCCATGGAATCATGGGCGCTACGTCGACGCGGTGGCCGGTATCGGCGCCGCGAAAGTCGACCCCGCGGATCCTTGGGGCCGCCACCACACTGGCGCCTGGCGGCAGGACAGCAACCATTCCGTCACCCTCTGGTTGCCGTGGGGCCTTGCCACCGTTGGCGGCGGCAATCATTCGATCATGGCGGGCATTCTGGCCGGCGAAGGCGTGATCGTGCCGAATGCGGTCCGCGACATGCGCTGCGTGCTCGAGGACGTGCGCTCGGATGGCATCGCGTGGTTCGAGACGGCCTCAGGCCGGAAGATCGGCGAGGTCGGGGATCCACGTGCGGCAGCGGTGTTCGAGATTGGCCGGCTGATGATCCGGGTGGGATTTCCTGCGTTTCACAACGTGGCTCAACAACTGGACGAAACGCTGGAGACATCAGGCCATGGCTAACCAGCTCCAGACCCTGACCGTTGCGCCGCCGCGCACCTATACGCGCACCGACTTCGCGGCGTTGCGCGCGTTCGTGCAGCGCATCGAACCGGTGGTGATCGCGCGCCGCTATTACGACCCGGACGATCCGCAGCAGGCCCCGCACGCGGCGACCCCCGAGGCGATGGCGCGCTACCTGAGCACGATGCGCGACGAGCTGGTGCGGCTCGCGTTGATCAACGGCTCCAGTGTGCTTGCCGACCACCTGAAAACCTCCATCCGCAAGCACGGCAGCGCGAAGCTGACCGCCGTGTCGCTGCGCATGGTCGAGCAGGCCGCGCAGCTGGCGGTGGCCACTCCCGCGCCGACGCATGGCGTGGGCCTGTGGTTCCGGCCGCTGGTCGCGCAACGCCTGACGGCCGAGGGCATCGGGACGCTCGGTGAGCTGATCGGCTACTGCAACCGCCACGGCGGCAGCTGGTGGCGCTCGGTGCCGCGCATCGGCCCGCTGCGTGCCCGTGCGATCGTTGCCTGGCTACGTCGGCACGAGATGACCCTCGGCGCACGCGTCGACGCCGACGTCGACGTCCGGCCGCTGGTCCCGGAGCCCGGTACAGGGCGGGGCGAAGGACCGGGCGGTGCGATCGTGATCGGCGGGCCGCCGGAGACGCCGAGACTCGCGCCGTTCGAGCGGCTCGCGGTGCCGGCCGAACTGTCGGGCGGAGAGGGGCCGCATGGGACGGTCAACCGCGGCGCCAACCGCGCGGGCGCGTTTGCGTTCATCCGTGCGCCCCACGACCTCGCCGCGATCCACGCCTACCTGCACCGCTATCGCGACCGGCCGGTGACCTGTCGCGCGTACACCCGTGAGCTCGAGCGCTTCGTGCTGTGGGCCGTGATCGTGCGCGGTGTCGCCGTGTCGTCGACCACGGTCGAAGACTGCGAGGCGTACAAGGATTTCCTCGCGAATCCGGCACCGGCGTTCACCGGCCCGAAGCGTCCGCGCGTGAGTGGCCGCTGGCGGCCGTTCACCGGTGTGCTGTCGGCCGGCAGCCAGGCGTATGCGGTGCGAACGTTGCGGGCTGCGTTCGCGTGGCTCACGGACGTGCGCTATCTGGCTGGCAATCCGTGGGCCGCGGTGACCGATCCGGCGACCGTGACGCGCGAAGTCGCGGTGCAGGTCGAACGCGCGCTGCCGGCGCCGCTGTGGACTACGGTGCGTATCGCGCTCGATGTCCGTTGCCGGGCGGCCGAAGTAAACCATGAGGCGGACGATGCAGCGGACCGGCGGAACGACGAGGCCCGCCAGTGGCGCGTCGCCCGCGCGGCCATCCTGCTGATGGGAGATTCCGGCCTGCGCCGCGCCGAAGCGGCGGCGGCCCGCCGCGAAGATCTGCGACTCTCGCCGTATTCGACCGCGACCGCACCGGTGTGGGCCCTGACCGTGATCGGCAAGCGCCGCCGGCAGCGCACCGTGCCGGTGAGCGCGGCGACGGTACGCGCGCTGCGCGTGCACTGGACCGATCGCGGGCGGGATTTCGACATGGCGGGAGCGGGCGGACCGCTGGTCGCACCTGTGGTGATTCCTGGCACGCCGGCGGCACAGGACCGGCATGGCGGCGCCAACGGGGAGGGGGCCCCGTACGCGGCCGATGCACTCGCGCGGCTGGTGCGCAGCGCACTGCGCCGGCTCGCGGATACCCTTGCAACCGCCGGCGCCCTGCCGGCGGAGGAGATCGCGCGGCTCACCGCCACGTCCGCGCACGCGTTCCGCCACACCTTCGGCACCGGCGCCGTCGCCCGCGACATGCCGGTCGACGTCGTGCAGCAGATCCTTGGGCACGCCTCGCTGCAGACCACTTCGATCTACGTGCGCGCTGGCCAGCAGCGCATGCTCGAGGCGGCGGCCCGCTTTTACGCAGGCAATGACGGCGAGGGAACGTGTTCCGGCTAGCTCCAGATGTAAAAAAGCCAGTCATTGCGACTGGCTTCTAGAAAAACTGGAACGCTTAGCTATTTAATGATGTGCAGACAAGACCACCTGATCTAAGCGAAGCCACATGATTAAATGCTCACGGGTCAATCCTCGGATGTTCATGGGATCCCTCACGGACATCAGACACACGTGAGGAGCGAAAAGATAGTATGCCGTTGGATTATACATCCGCTGACCAGATTTGCGCAAGGGACTTGTTTGTCCAGTAGCTTGTCTGCAGACTGCGTGTATTGGGGGCGCATCAACTATCCGATCGCCCCGGCCAGCGGTGCCTAACCACTGAAAACACGGAAAGCCCATGCTGAAACTGCCGGATCTCGCCACACTGGTCAACGAGAGTGACGTCGAACAGAAAGTGGTCATGCCGCTGCTTACCGCACCCGAGCCCTATGGATTCGGCTACAGCGTCGCCGAGTTGCCCACCAAGGCAAACATCAGAAGCTTCATGATCGGGAAGGGTACGACCGCCAAGCTTTATTTTCCCGATTATCTGGCCGTGCTTGGTGGTCTACCGCACGTTGTCATCGAAGCAAAGGCGCCTGGCGTCGAACTGGACGAGGCATTCCGCGAAGCGCGATTGTACGCCAATGAACTGAACGCTGCGCTGCCCACCAACGTCAACCCCGTCCAGGTGGTAATTGCCATCAACGCAGCCGAGATCTGGGCCGGGCCGGTTGATCAGGCTGAACCGCAGGTCAAGGCGCAGCTCGCAGATATTACGGTGTACTCGCCGGCGCTGGCAGAAATCCTGCGGCTGGCCGGAAAGACGGCCGTCAGCGAGCGCAACCGCCAGCTGCTGGCAATCATCAGACCCCCTGTTCTTCGCAAGCCTCGCCGGCTCCTCGGTGGTGGCTCAGTCCAGAACGAGGAAATCGGCCACAATTCCTTCGGCGCGGCGATTCAGAGCGAGTTCTCCCACATCTTCAATCCCTCGACCTATGAAGAGCGAGCCTACATCGCGCGACACGGGTACGTGCCCTCCCGCCGCCGGGAGCGCTATGTCGATCCAATCGATCGCGTGATCCGGGCAAGCCGCCCGCCGAGTGAGATCCACGCGCACGACTTGAACGATACCGCCCGACCGGCCGAACTGCTCGGCAAGCTCGCCAATTCGACGGATCTGGACAAGAAGGTACTGCTCATCGTCGGCAGTGTTGGATCCGGCAAGACGACCTTCATCGATCATCTGCGCGAGGTTGCCCTGTCGGACGAGCTCAGGGACACGACGCTCTGGCTGAGGCTCAACATGAACGTCGCGCCGGCCAACAAGGATGAGATCTTCAACTGGGTCCGCCAGCAGATCATTGCCGAGTGCCAGACTGCTTACGGGGACATCGACTTCGAAAACCTCGACGCACTCAGGAAGCTGTATGCCGTCGAGGTCAACGCCTTCAATAAAGGGATTGGCCAGCTGTACGGACTCGATACCCCGCTTTACAACCAGAAGCTCGCTGAAACACTGGTTGCGCTACAGGGCGACTTGCAGAAGACGGCACAGGCGTACACGCGATTCTGCGGCACCGAGCGCGGCAAGCTCGTCGTCACCGTGCTCGACAACTGTGACAAGCGCACCCGCGAAGTCCAGTTGCTGATGTTCGAGGTCGCCCAGTGGATGCAGAAGGAATTCCGTACGCTGGTCATGCTGCCGCTTCGTGACGAGACGTTCGATAACTACCGGGACACCCCTCCGCTCGATACCGCGCTGAAGGACTTTGTTTTCCGCATCGAACCGCCACTTTTTCACCAGGTGCTGACGACACGCGTGCAGCTTGCGCTCAACCAGCTATCCAAGGGTAACCGGACTCTGGACTATGACCTGCCCAACGGGATGCGGGTGCAATATGGCGCGTCCGAGCTTTCCTACTACCTCACCAGCATCCTGTCGTCGATCTTCGAGCACGACAAATACGTCAGACGCATGCTTGTCGGGCTGACCGGCCGAAACATCCGGAAGGCGCTGGAAATCTTCGTCGAGTTCTGTACCAGTGGTCACATCCGTGAAGACGAGATCTTCAAGATCACGCAGAAAAAGGGCGTGCACACGCTGCCGCTTGACATCGTGAGTCGCGTCCTGCTGAGGATGAATCGGCGACACTACGATAGCGACTTCTCCTACCTGAAAAATCTTCTGGCGGCCGATACGCGCGATGATCGGCCGTTTTACTTCACGCGACTTGCGATTCTTCGCTGGTTGCACAAACATTTCAGCGACAGCGGTCCGTCGAATCATCCCGGTTATTTCCCCGTTTCCACGGTGAAGGAGACGCTGGCCCCGCTCGGTATCAAGGTCGAGGCGCTGACGCGCGAAATCGAGTACCTGGTTGCCGCACAATGCATCACGACTGAAGACTTCAGCATCAGTTCGGTCAGCGACGACATGTTGATACGTCTGGCGCCAGCAGGGTTCGTGCATCTGGAGATGCTGGAGAACACTTCATACCTGGCTGCGATTGCTGAGGATACCTACTTCGATACCGAGGATGTTGCACGCAGGGTCGCAGGCCGCATCAACAATGTCGCGTCACAGTATTCGGACGAGGCGATGCTGGAGAACGCGCAGGAAGTTCTGAAATATTTCGAGGACATGCGCTCGAAGTACAACCAGCTGCCCCATGCGTATCTGAGCAGCAGCCCTTTCTTTGAACTCACCGATCTGACTGCGGCCAGGGCTGCGACCGACGAGCGGGAAAAGGGGCTAGTCCCGGCACCGTGGATCTCTGCAAAGCAGAAGTATACGATCGGTTCAGAGCAGGAGTGCATCGTGACCAGCACCAGGGACTATGGCGTCATCGTGGAACTTGAACCCGGTGTCTGGGGGTTGATCCGCTACGATACCTACCCGCCCGGTTCCAACAGAAAATATCTGCTGCAGGTGGGGGACAAGATCCTGGCAACCGTCACAAGCATCGACGCAATTCGCAGACGGATGGCGCTCTCCTATGTTGACCATATCGCAGACGATTAAGGTACCGGATTGCGGAGGGCAATTGTTGCCGGTGGAGAAGGCAAGTCCTCGCCCCGGCGACCGCCAAACGTCGACGAATGGACCGGGATATCGAAATTCCTTTGAGTGTTCACCTTGCCCACAGTTACCGGCCATGAAAATACCCAAACTCACTGACGTCAAGAGCATCAAGCTCTACACGAAGCCCCAGGCGAAGAAGGCACAGGACGACCTGGACCAGCGCATGAGCACCGTTCCTAAAGCCTGCGGCGAAGGATGTTCTGCCTGCTGTTACCGCCTCTTTTCAATTCTCAGTGGGTGGGTTGGCGGGTCAAGTACGGGCGCCAGCCCGGCGAAGCGAATACTTGACGTGCCTTGAAGAAGTAAGCTGAGAGAGGGCTGGTTGCGGCAGAATGC
>NZ_JCAQOZ010000061.1:0-181127 GCF_059567945.1 Paraburkholderia sp. BGA-UO-ETr-F12
GGGCGGCATTCGACTGGTCCTCAGCCATGAACCAGTTCGCGATTCTGTTTGGAGAGCGTTTTACCAACGCACGCGGGTAACTCCGCTAACCGCCTCGCACACAAAAATGCGGACAGGTTCGTGCGGGGCGGCACCTACTTTTCTTTGCCTGCCGCAAAGAAAAGTAGGCAAAAGAAAGCGGCTCACACCGCTAATTCTTAAGCGGGTCCCCCGCACAGTCGCGGTAGTGGTGCATCTGGAATCTGTCGCCTCGCACACTCCACCTTAGTGACAAGGCAGTCATACCTCCGGCGGCGCTGCGCGCGCCGATACCCGGTTCATAAAATCGCCCGCCGGATTTTCGCTTCCGCGGTTTGGTCCGCCCCCCCCCACTCGTCGTTACATCGCTGCTGGAAGCACAATCGCGATAGCGAAATCGATGTACCGACATTCATTTGAAATGGGATTGGCCAACCAGAGCGGGGGCGCCTCGCCGAGGCGAAGCCGACGGGTCCCGCTGCGCGGAGCAAACCCGCAGGTTTCCCTGGCAGACCCGTCCGCGACGCACGCAGTGCGGAGTGGGAGCTGATGAGTCCTTTGTCAACGGCGCGGAGTGTGCGAGGGGACGGATTCCAGATGCACCACTACCGCGGCTGTGCGGGGGACCCGCTTAAAAATTAGCGGTGTGAGCCGCTTTCTTTTGCCTACTTTTCTTTGCGGCAGGCAAAGAAAAGTAGGTGCCGCCCCGCACAGGGGCAACGCTAATAGACCACTAACAATTCAAGGAAAGGCCAAAAGACCAGAAGGGCAACGCCAAACACACCACGAACCCAGCAAGGCACCGCCCAAAATCCAGATCAACAACCAAACCGCCGAGCAGGCCCCACCCCTAAGTCTGCGCTTCAAACGCAGCCGCAGCCCGCCCTAACCTGTCATTAACAGCAATCCACTCAATCGTATCCGGCAACTTCTCGATCAAAATCCGCGTCACGTCCGCGCGATCCAGCGCTCTAAGCAACCCATACAACTCACGCGCATAAACATGCGGATCCTCAGGCGCAGCAATGAAATGCACTCCCTCAGCATGAGCCCACTCGCCCGCGCGAGAAACCCGCGCCACAAGAGCCACGCGTTCGTCGCCCCGACGCGCCGCAAGCAAAGCCTGCAAGGCATCAAAAGGCAACAACGCCAACGGCGTGCGCGGCGCATAGTGCGCCTTCAACGTACCCGATGCACGTGGAGCCGTCGCATCCGACCCATCCGGCAAACGGGGCGCCTCGCCGAGCACGTCGGCGATATCCTGCGGCGTGACTCGCCCAGGCCGCAACAGCGCCGGAAACCCGCGCGACAAATCGAGAATCGTCGACTCGATCCCGACCTCCGACGCACCACCGTCCAGCACGTGAATCGCACCGCCAAACTCGTCGCGCACATGTTGCGCCGTGGTCGGGCTCACATGACCAAAACGATTCGCCGACGGCGCAGCCACCCCACCATGCCCGCCACGCAACGCGCTAAACGCCTCCAGCAGAGCCTGAGCAACCGGATGCGACGGGCAACGCAAGCCCACTGAATCCTGCCCGCCGCTCACCGCCGCATTGATTCGCGCCGCCCGCTTCAGGATCAACGTGAGCGGCCCCGGCCAGAACGCGTCGATCAACCGCTGCGCCTCAGCCGGCAAATGCTCGACCCAATAGTTCGGGTCGCCCTGCGGCGCCAGATGCACGATCACCGGATGATTCGCCGGCCTGCCCTTCGCCGCGTAAATACGCGCAACCGCATCCGGATTCTCGGCGTCGCCGCCAAGTCCGTAGACCGTCTCCGTCGGGAACGCGACGAGGCCGCCCGCATCGAGCAGCGCGGCAGCGTGCTCGATCTGCGCGGCACTCACCGGCAAGACGCTCGCGGCGCCAGCTTCGACAGGTTTGCTTTGATCCGGCATAGCGTTCGCGTCAGCTCGTGACGATATGCAGGAGCCGCGCGCAATCGCGCGCCGCCGTGCGGGCTTCTTCAAGCGTCGCGGACGTGAAGTTCACGTGGCCCATCTTGCGCCCGCAACGTGCTTCTTCCTTGCCGTACAGATGTAGACGCGCCGCCGGCATCGCAGCGACTTCGTGCCACGGCGGCGTGACCGATGCGCCCTTCGGGCCGTCCGGGAACCAGACGTCGCCGAGAATGTTCAGCATCACGGCCGGCGAATGCTGGCGCGTGTCGCCCAGCGGCATACCGGTCATTGCCCGAACCTGCTGTTCGAACTGGCTGGTCGCGCACGCATCGACCGTGTAGTGGCCGGAGTTGTGCGGACGCGGCGCCATTTCGTTGGCGACGAGCGATCCGTCTTCGAGAATGAAGAACTCGACGCACAGCACGCCGACATAGCCGAGCTTGTCCGCGATTTGCAGCGCAGCCTGTTGCGCCTGCTCGACCAGCGTCGGGTTTGCATCCGGCGCGGGCACGATGGTGTGCGACAGCACGCCGTCACGATGCGTGTTCTGCGCAAGCGGATATACGACCGACGCGCCGCTCGCCGCGCGCGCGATCAGCGAGGACACTTCGAACTTCAACGGCAAGCGTTTTTCCAGCACGCACGGCACGCCCGCGAGCGACGCATGCGCCTCGCGCACTTCCTCGGCGTTGCGCACACGGATCTGGCCTTTGCCGTCGTAGCCCATCCGAGCGGTCTTGAGAATGCCGGGCAGCACCGCTTCGAGCTTCGCATCGTCAAGCGCGGCGAGCGCGTCCGACGATTCGATCACCACGTGCGGCGCCACCGTCACGCCCGACGACGCGATAAAGCGCTTCTCGGCGATCCGGTCCTGCGCCACGGCGACGCAGCGGCCGGCCGGGCTCACAAACGTGGTTTTGGCGAGGAAATCGAGACTCGTGGCCGGCACGTTTTCGAACTCAGTCGACACCGCCGCGCACAGCCGCGCGAGTTCGGTGAGCGACGCTTCGTCGTCGTAAGACGCGCGGATATGGCGGTCGGCCACGGTGCCCGCGGGACTGCTTTCGTCCGGGTCGAGCACGGCGACGCGATAGCCCATCGCCTGAGCGGCAAAGCAGAACATGCGGCCAAGCTGGCCGCCACCGACCATGCCAAGCCATGCGCCGGGCAGAATCGGTGAAACCGGTGTGTTGTCTGGATTCATCTTAGTGGTCGGTCGCGGCCGGATGCGCTGCAAAACGTGCAATAGCGGCATCCGGCCGAGGGTCAGACAGAGGGACGTCTAAAAGCAATCAGCCTTGGCGCTCACAGCGCCGGCAGCACCATGGCGTGGGCCGCTGCGTTCTGGCGCACGCGGAACGCCGCCAGCTTCTCCACATAGTCGCTGCTCGTGCCGCTCAGAATCGACACCGCGAACAGCGCCGCATTCGCCGCGCCCGCCTCGCCGATGGCAAACGTGGCAACCGGCACGCCCTTGGGCATCTGCACGATGGAGTGCAACGAATCGACACCCTTCAGATACTTGCTCGCCACCGGCACGCCGAGTACCGGCACCGTGGTCTTGGCGGCCAGCATGCCCGGCAGATGCGCTGCACCGCCCGCACCCGCGATGATCGCGCGAATGCCGCGCTCCCGTGCGCGCTCGGCGTACTCAAACATCTCGTCGGGCATGCGGTGCGCGGACACCACCTTGGCTTCGTACGGCACACCGAATTCCTGCAGGATCGCGACGGCGTTCTTCATTACTTCCCAGTCGGAACTGGAACCCATCAGCACGCCGACAACAGGCGCGTCATGCATATGGGCAGTCTGGACTTCACTCATCTTACGGCTTCCTTGTTTCTCAAGCTGTGCGGGTCGAACAGGTGCGCGTAATCAAGCGAGCTTGTGTCCGGTCAGGCGTTCGAGCGCTTCCTGATATTTCTCGCCCGTCTTCGTGACCACGTCGTCCGGCAGCTTCGGTGCGGGCGGCTCTTTCTTCCACGGTTGGGTTTCGAGCCAGTCGCGCACGAACTGCTTGTCGAACGACGGCGGGTTGGTGCCGACCTGATACTGGTCGGCCGGCCAGAAGCGCGACGAATCGGCGGTCAGTGCTTCGTCCATCAGATATAGCTGGCCGTGGTTGTCCAGACCGAATTCGAACTTCGTATCCGCGATGATGATGCCGCGCGTGGCGGCATAATCCGCAGCTTCCTTGTACAGCTTGATCGAGATGTCGCGGATCGTGGCCGACAGTTCGGTGCCGATGCGGCGCTCCATCTCGTTGTACGTGATGTTTTCGTCGTGATGGCCCATTTCGGCCTTGGCTGCCGGCGTGAAAATCGGCTCAGGCAGCTTTTGTGCGTTCTGCAGACCGGGCGGCAGTTCAACACCGCATACCGAACCGGTTGCCTGGTAGTCTTTCCAGCCGCTGCCGGCCAGATAGCCGCGCACCACCGCCTCGACGAGGATCGGCTCGAGGCGCTTCACCACCACCGCGCGGCCCTTGACCTGCTCGACCTCGTCAGCCGCCACCACGGATTCGGGCGCCACGCCCGTGAGGTGATTCGGCACCACGTGCTTGAGCTTCTCGAACCAGAAGTTCGCCATTTCGTTGAGCACGCGGCCCTTGTTCGGAATCGGCTCGCCCATGATGACGTCGAACGCCGACAGACGGTCGGTCGTGACGATCAGCAACTGGTCGTTGCCCACCGCATAGTTGTCGCGGACTTTTCCGCGGCCGAGCAGCGGCAGCGAGTGGAGCGTGGATTCGTAAAGGGTAGACATCGTCGTGGTTCGCTAAAAGTGGGGCAAAAATGGGACCGGAACAAAAGGGAAACGCCGTTCCCCGGATGATGCGGGAACGGCGATCGAACGACAACCTGGCCAATCGGCCAGGTGCAGAGCCTGTTTATAGCTTAGCGGACAACTTGCGCGAGCTCGCCCGATTTGTACTTCTCCGCGATTTTATCAAGCGAAACCGGCTTGATCTTGCCTGCCTGGCCTTCGCAGCCAAATTGGGTGAAGCGCTCGAGACAGATCTTCATCGCGGCTTCGCGCGCCGGCTTCAGGTAGTCGCGCGGATCGAACTTGCCCGGATTGGTCGCCATGTAGCGGCGGATCGCGCCGGTGATCGCCAGACGCAAGTCGGTGTCGATATTGACCTTGCGCACGCCGTGCTTGATGCCTTCCTGAATTTCTTCGACCGGCACGCCGTAGGTTTCCTTCATGTCGCCGCCGAATTCGCGGATTTCCGCGAGCAGTTCCTGCGGCACCGACGACGAACCGTGCATCACCAGGTGCGTGTTCGGAATGCGCTGATGAATTTCCTTGATGCGCTGGATCGACAGAATGTCGCCCGTGGGCTTCTTGCTGAACTTGTACGCGCCGTGCGACGTGCCGATCGCGATCGCCAGGGCGTCGCATTGCGTCTGCTTGACGAAGTCGGCAGCCTGCTCCGGGTCGGTCAGCAGTTGTTCGCGGGTCATCGTGCCTTCCGCGCCGTGGCCGTCTTCCTTGTCGCCCTTCATGGTTTCCAGCGAACCGAGCACGCCCAGTTCCGCTTCCACCGTGATGCCGATCGAATGCGCCGCTTCAACCACTTTGCGCGAGACTTCGACGTTGTATTCGTACGAGGCGACCGTCTTGCCGTCGGCTTCGAGCGAACCGTCCATCATCACGCTGGTGAACCCGCTGCGGATCGCCGCCATACAGACCGCCGGCGACTGGCCGTGATCCTGGTGCATCACGACCGGAATATGCGGATACGACTCGACGGCGGCTTCGATCAGGTGACGCAGGAACGGCTCACCCGCGTACTTACGCGCGCCGGCCGACGCCTGCATGATGACCGGGGCATTGACCTTGTCGGCCGCGGCCATGATGGCCTGCACCTGCTCCAGATTGTTCACGTTGAATGCCGGGATGCCATAGCCGTTTTCGGCGGCATGGTCCAGCAGTTGACGCATTGATACGAGAGGCATGCTGTAACTCCTTAGATTGAAACGAATTCTGTGCCGTCGGCATCTTGTATGGCGATTTTATCGCGAAGCAAGCTGCATACCCGTCACACATTCCCTAAAGCGCACTGCCTGCGGACCTTTACCGCATGCGCAATTGGAGTCTGTGCGCCGCCTCTCGCGGGGCATGACAACCTGCTTCGCTCATCAAAACTTCGTTGACCAGAGTTGGCGCTTTAGCTCCTGCTCCAGTCCCACCCAGTCCGTGCCGATCGAGCGGTACACCACGAATCAATACGGCTCGCCGACGCGCACGATCTTCAGCGTATTCGTGCCGCCTGCCTGACCCATCGGCTCGCCGACGGTCAGCACCACCATATCGCCGCGCGACGCGTAGCCCTTGCTGACCACGGTTTCCAGCGCCTGCTGCAAGGCCGTGTCGCGATCGGTGCTGGTGTCCAGATGCAGCGACGTGACATTGCGATAAATCGCCATTGCCCGCTCGCTGCCGACACGCGGCGTGAGCGCGAAAATCGGCACATGCGTCCAGTGACGCGACATCCACAGCGCGGTCGATCCCGACTCGGTCAACGCGACAATCGCCTTCGCACCGAGATGGAACGCCGTGAACAGCGCGCCCATCGCGATCGACTGGTCGATCCGCGTGAACGTGCGGTCGAGGAAATCCTTGTCCAGCTCCGACTGTTCCGACTTCTCGGCTTCGAGGCAGATCGCCGCCATCGTCTCGATGGTCTGCACCGGGTACTTGCCCGCTGCGGATTCGGCCGACAGCATTACCGCGTCGGTGCCGTCGAGCACCGCGTTGGCAACGTCCGACACTTCCGCGCGGGTCGGCACCGGCGCGTAGATCATCGATTCCATCATCTGGGTCGCGGTGATCACGAACTTGTTCGATTCACGCGCCATACGAATCATGCGCTTTTGCAGCGCGGGAACTGCGGCATTCCCCACTTCCACGGCCAGATCGCCGCGCGCCACCATGATGCCGTCCGATGCGTCGAGGATGCCTTGCAGCGCCGGAATCGCTTCCGCGCGCTCGATCTTCGCGATCATCTTCGGCTTGATGCCGTAGGGCGCGCCCGCGATGTTCGCGAGCTGACGGGCCATTTCCATGTCGGTGGCGTTCTTGGGGAACGACACCGCGACATAATCCACGCCGAGCGACATCGCCGTGCGGATGTCTTCCATATCTTTGGCCGTCAGGGCCGGTGCCGTCAGGCCACCGCCCTGGCGGTTGATACCCTTGTTGTTCGACAGATCGCCGCCGACCTTCACGGTGGTGTGGATCTCGCTGCCGAGCACGCGCACGACGTCGAGCACGATCAGACCGTCGTTCAGCAACAGCACGTCGCCCGGTTTCAGGTCGCGCGGCAGATCCTTGTAGTCGAGACCGACGCGCTCGTCGTTGCCGAGTTCGCACTCGGCGTCGAGGATGAACGAATTGCCGGGAACGAGCGTGGTCTTGCCGTTTTCGAATTTGCCGACCCGAATCTTCGGGCCTTGCAGGTCAGCCATGATGGCAACTTCACGGCCGGCCTGGCGGGCCGCCTCGCGCACGAATTCGGCGCGCTGGCGGTGGTCGTCGGCGGTGCCGTGCGAGAAATTGAGCCGCACCACGTCCAACCCTGCCCGAATCATTTGCAGCAGGATTTCCGGCGTACTGGAAGCCGGTCCGATGGTAGCGACAATCTTGGTAGCGCGATGCATGAGTCTCCTCGTCTGGATGGGATCGCTGGAATGAGCGCTGCGAGTCGGATGCGGAGGCTGCGCACCGAAGGGTGCTACGGGGGGCTGCGCGCCGGTTGAAACCAGCGTCGCTTTATGGGGTGAAGCGGTGTTCGACACCAGCACGGGGGGTGCCGGTGGGGGTACCGGTGCGACCTCTGCGTCCGGGAGTTCTGCCGCTGAGTGGGCGGATTGTCCGGTGGACAACTCCGCTGCCTCGCCGGCAGTGGTCAACTCCGCGAGCGCGAGGGGCGACCCGGATTCTTCCTGCTGGGTGGTCACCGCTGCCGGGGCGGCGGAGCGCGCTTCGCGCTCCCCTGCCGTTGCTGCTGCGGTATTGCGCGGCTTGCCGCCGCGCGCTTTTGCAGACTTCGCCGAGGGGGAGCGCGTCGCCACGTTAAGCCCGCGATTCCAGAACAGCGACCGCCGGCAGCGTCTTGCCCTCGAGGAACTCGAGGAAGGCGCCGCCGCCCGTCGAGATATAGCTGACCTTGTCGTGAATGCCGTACTTGGCAATCGCCGCCAGCGTATCGCCGCCGCCGGCAATCGAGAACGCCGACGATTTGGCGATGGCGTCAGCCAGGGTCCTCGTGCCGTTGCCGAACTGGTCGAATTCGAACACACCGACCGGGCCGTTCCACACAATCGTGCCGGCTTTTTCCAGTTGTGCGGCGAGCACTTTGGCGGTTTCCGGTCCGATGTCGAGGATCAGGTCGTCGTCCTGCACGTCGGCGACGGCCTTCACTTCGGCCTTGGCGGTCGGCGAGAATTCTTTCGCGGTGACCACGTCGGTCGGAATCGGCACCGAGGCGCCGCGGGCTTTCGCCGCGTCGATGATGGCTTTGGCTTCGTTGACCAGATCGGCTTCGGCGAGCGACTTGCCGATCTTCAGGCCGGCCGCCAGCATGAACGTATTGGCGATGCCGCCGCCGACGATCAACTGATCGACCTTGTCGGCGAGCGACTTCAGAATGGTCAGCTTGGTGGACACCTTCGAGCCGGCGACGATCGCCACCAGCGGACGCTTCGGCGCGCCCAGCGCCTTGCCGAGCGCTTCGAGCTCAGCGGCCAGCAGCGGGCCGGCACAGGCGACCGGCGCGTACTTCGCAATTCCGTGCGTGGTGGCTTCGGCGCGGTGCGCAGTGCCGAATGCATCGTTCACGTAGATGTCGCAAAGCTTCGCCATTTTCTGCGCGAGCTCGTCGGAATCCTTCTTTTCGCCCTTGTTGACGCGGCAGTTTTCCAGCAACACGACCTGACCCGGCGCCACGTTCACGCCGTTTTCGACCCAGTTCGCAACCAGCGGCACGTCACGGCCGAGCAACTCGGCGAGACGCTTCGCGACCGGCGCGAGCGAGTCTTCCGGCTTGAAGTCGCCTTCGGTCGGACGGCCCAGGTGCGACGTGACCATGACAGCGGCGCCAGCGTCCAGCGCGGCCTTGATCGCCGGCACGGAGGCGCGGATGCGGGTGTCTTCGGTGATGTTGCCTTGATCGTCCTGCGGCACGTTCAGATCGGCGCGGATGAACACGCGTTTGCCGGATAGCTTGCCTTCGGCGATCAGATCGGAGAGACGCAATACCTTGTTCATGGGCGTGTATGTGCGAGTTGATGAGAAGGCGGTGGTGGATGACGCGCCAGCAACCTGGCGCGGCAAACACCAGCGCTTCGGCACGGCAGCGGCTCCACTGAATCGGGTGCCGGCGACAAGGCCGCGGCTGTCGCGCCATGCAGCGGCGCGGTTATCCCGGAAACGAGCATTTTAACTGATCCCCACTGCCTTCTGACCCGCGACGAGGCGAATGTCCCGTATTTGGAGGATGCGCCGCGCATGCCGCAACGCAGCATTTCCGCTCCGGTCAATTACACAAAGAGGCGCAAGAGCGTGAATACAACCATTCCCACGACAATCGTACCGAGCATGGTGCGCCGCCACAAAAACCACACGAGACCGGACAGCGTCGCGTAAAACTCATGGTTCGACGGCGCGAACGAGAGCCCCTCCGGCGTCGCCAGCACATCGGGCAACACCACGGCGGCGAGCGCCGCGGCCGGCGCATAGCGCAGCATCCGCTGCACACGCTCCGGCAACACCGTGCGCTCGCCGCCGATTAGAAACATGGCGCGTGTCACGGCGGTGACGAAAGTCATGCCGATAATGGCCAGCCAGATCTGCGTGGATGTCATGGGGAATCTCCGGCGCTGTTACGGATGCGGCGCAAGTCGGCACGCTCGACCATCAGGTCGGCGGCACTGCCCGCGATAATCGCCGCGATCACGGCCAGCGGCAGCGCGAGCCGGTACGGCAGGTCGAAAGCGAGCAGCGAAACGAGGCCGGCGATGCTGACGGCGACCAGCGTGGAACGGTTGGCGATCGCCGACACCATGATGGGCAGCAGCGCCAGCGTGCCCGCGAGCGCGAGGCCCCAGTTGTCCGGAATCAGGCTCGCCAGCAGGATGCCGACGATCGACGAGACCTGCCACGACAGCCAGCTGCACGCCGCCATGCCCCAGAAGTACGCCTCCTTGCCCGGTACATAACCCGTCTGAAAGCTCTTCTTCTGGAACAGCAGATAGATCACGTCGCCGTTGAAGTAGCCCAGCACGATGCGCCGCCACATCGGCAGATACGAGAAATGCGGCGCGAGCCCGGCGCTGAAGATCACGAAACGCGTATTGACCATGGCGGCGGTCAGCAATACCGTCCACATTGGCAGCTTGGCGGCCAGCAACGGCAACACGGCCAATTGCGAGGAACCGGCGTAGCACAGCAGCGACATGGTGAGCGCCTGCGGCACGGTGAGCACGGACTTGCTCATCGCAATGCCAGTCACGAGGCCCCAGGAGAATATCGCCATGAGCGTGGGCGAATAGTCGCGCGCGCCCTGACGGAAGGCGCGGCGATCGATATCTGACAGGCGAGCGAGCATGAAGGCGAAGCGCGGGCGCGAGGCAGCGCCGCAACGAAGGGAAGTCGGCGCCAGGTCGTCAAGCACCCGCTGGCGCATCCGGATTTGAATTATGCGTGCGCCGAATTATAGCGCCCGACGTGCGGCCAAATGCCCGTTTCGTGTGCAAAAGAAGCTAAAATGACGCTCTTTCACCGCACCCGCTGGAGAATCTTATGTCAATGGCCGACCGCGACGGCAAGATCTGGATGGATGGCAAGCTCATCGACTGGCGCGACGCCAAGATCCACGTGCTGACCCACACGCTGCATTACGGCATGGGCGTTTTCGAAGGCGTCCGCGCCTACAAGACGGCAGACGGAGGCACGGCGATTTTCCGCCTCCAGGAACACACCAAGCGCCTGCTGAACTCGGCCAAGATCTTCCAGATGGACGTGCCGTTCGACCATGAAACGCTGGCAGCCGCGCAGCGCGAAGTGGTCCGCGAAAACAAGCTGGAATCCTGCTACCTGCGCCCGATCATCTGGGTCGGCTCGGAAAAGCTCGGCGTGTCGGCCAAGGGCAACACGATCCACGTGGCGATCGCCGCCTGGCCGTGGGGCGCTTACCTCGGTGAAGACGGGATCGCCAAGGGCATCCGCGTGAAGACCTCGTCGTTCACGCGCCATCACGTGAATGTGTCCATGGTCCGCGCCAAGGCGTCGGGCTGGTACGTGAACTCGATCCTCGCCAACCAGGAAGCGATTGCCGACGGTTACGACGAAGCGCTGCTGCTGGACGTGGACGGCTACGTGTCGGAAGGCTCCGGCGAGAACTTCTTCCTCGTGAACAACGGCAAGCTGTACACGCCGGATCTGTCGTCGTGCCTCGACGGCATCACGCGCGACACGGTCATCACGCTGGCGCGCGACGCGGGCATCCAGGTGATCGAAAAGCGCATCACGCGCGACGAGGTCTACACCTGCGACGAAGCGTTCTTCACTGGCACAGCCGCCGAAGTCACGCCGATCCGCGAACTCGACAACCGCACGATCGGTTCGGGTGCACGCGGCCCGATCACGGAGAAGCTGCAAGCGGGCTTCTTCGATATCGTGAACGGCAAGAGCGACAAGTACGCGCACTGGCTGACCAAGATCTAACGCGCGCTGCGCCGGCCCTTTGGCCCCGGGCCTTTTTGCCGGCGCAACGTACGCACCCTGCATACAACGAGAAAGTCCTCATGAGCGAAATCAAGGAAATGCCGCTGGTCGAACTGTCGGCAAAAGACCTGCCGGCGTATTGCCCGAATCCCGCGATGCCGCGCTGGAGCGCGCATCCGCGTGTCTTTATCGACGTCACGCACGGCGAAGCCAAATGCCCGTATTGCAGCACGCGCTACAAGCTGCGCGACGGCGAAGTGGTCAAGGGTCACTAAACCCGAGCACTGGGCCAGACCACTGAGCGCGACACGCTTGCCGCCGCTGCGGCGCGTCCGGCTTTGCCGGGCTCGCGCCCCGCGGCGCGCGGCTTATTCCCATTTACCCCTCCGAACGCCACGCGCATGACGCGCGCGGCGCTTCGTTTCGACACCGGACACTCACTCTGATGCGTCGCGCGTTGGTTATCGCACCGAACTGGATCGGTGACGCATTGATGGCGCAGCCGCTGTTTGCGCGCCTCGTGAAATTGCATCCGCGCATCGTGATCGACGCAGTCGCGCCCACGTGGGTCGCGCCCGTACTCGAACGGATGCCCGAGATCCGCGACGTCTACGCAACCGACCTCGCGCACGGCAAGCTGCAAATGCTGCGCCGCTGGCAACTGGCGAGCGATTTGCGCGATGTCGGCTACGACGCGGCCTATGTCCTGCCGAATTCGCTCAAATCGGCGCTGATTCCCTGGATGGCTGGCATTCCGCTGCGCATCGGCTACACCGGCGAAAGCCGCTACGGCTTGCTGAACGTGCGCCACGCGAATCCGCGCAAGGACGAGCGCCCGCCCATGGTCGGCCACTACGCCGCCCTCGCCTACGCGCCAGGCGCCAAGATCCCCGACGACTTGCCCATGCCGCGGCTCGACGCGGACCTGAACGAAGCGTCGCGGGTTTCGGCGCGCTTCAATCTGGATACGCGCGTGCCGCTGCTGGTGTTCTGTCCGGGCGCCGAGTACGGTCCGGCCAAGCGCTGGCCGCCCGAGCATTTCGCGGCGCTCGCGCAGATCGTCGGCCAGTCGTTCCCGTACACGCAGATCATCGCGCTCGGCTCGCCCAAAGACGCGCCGCTGGCCCAGGCCATCGCCGACAAAGCGCCGAACGTGCGTAACCTGTGCGGCCAGACCGCGCTGGGCGAGGCTTGCGCACTGATTTCGCGGGCCAGCGCCGTCGTCACCAACGATTCCGGTCTGATGCACGTGGCCGCCGCGCTGCGCCGGCCGCTGGTGGCCGTGTACGGTTCGACCGATCCGCGCCACACGCCGCCCTTGTCCGAGCTTGCGAAGGTACAATGGCTCCATCTCGAATGCAGCCCCTGTTTCCAGCGCGAATGCCCGCTTGGGCATCTGAACTGCCTTAAGCAGTTGAGCGCGGAGCAGGTATTCGGCGATTTGCGCGGCATGTTGCTTGCGCAACGCTGAACCAGACTGATTCGGCTGATACTTGCACGCAACACCGCACGCCCCCGAGCGCGTTGCGTCATGTTCGCGCCTTGCGGCGCGGGCATTCTCGCGCTTGGGTGCGATTGTCCGGTGCTCCGGACTGTCCCGCTGACCGCTGCCCCGCAACCGCGCGCCGCGCACAAGAGACTGACGAGCCATGCCACGTTTTGCCCATATCTTCGAAGCCGCCGCCGACACGCTGAACGCCTATTACCAGGCCGTCGCGGAGATGAACATCGACAGTTTGATGGGCCTGTGGATCGACGAGGAGTTCGTGAGCTGCATTTGCGCCGACGGCTCGCATCTGCACGGCATCGACAGCATTCGGGCCGGCTTGCAAATCCAGCTCGAAGCCGCGCCCGTGGCAATTGAACCGCTCGATATTCGCGTCTACGACAGCCTCGGCACCGTCGTCTACGCCATTGCCGAGGCGCATCGCCCGGCCGATCCGAAAGCGGCGCCCACCATGGTGTTCACCACTTACGTGATGGTCCATGAGCGCGGCGAATGGCGAATTGCGCACATTCACGCGAGCCCGATGCCGAATGAGGCCGCCAGTCAGTTCGCCACCAAGATGCGACATGGCCAGGGGTCGCTGCACTGACGCCCGGCGGGCATTTTTTCGCCTGTTTCACCGGTTTCACCTTTTGGCTTCGACGCTGGCATGAGTACGCCTCGCAGAAAGTCCCTCACGGGGACAACACACGATCAATCCACCGCTAACGGCGCAGCGCGCGCCGTAGCCGCCGTCGAGCGCGGCATCGAGGGCACTGTCGATCTGCTCTACCGCGCGCCGCTCTGGCTGCCGAACCGGCATGTGCAGACCATTATCCCGTCGCTGTTCGGGCGGCGTCCGGCGATCGCGTTCCGGCGCGAACGCTGGGATACGCCGGATGGCGATTTCATCGACCTCGATTGGGTCGTGCATGACGGCCAACCGGCCTCTGCGCTAAGCCCTCCCTCCGTGCCTCGCGCACCGGCAGACGACGCGCCGCTACTCGTGCTATTTCACGGCCTGGAAGGCAGTTCCGCCTCGCACTACGCCGCCACCTTGATGGCGGCCGCGCGCGAGTACGGCTGGCACGGCGTCGTGCCGCACTTTCGCAGTTGCAGTGGATCGCTGAACCTGTTGCCGCGCTTCTATCATCTTGCCGACAGCAACGAAGTCGACTGGATCCTGCGCCGTCTGCGCGGCACGCATCGCGGGCCGATCGTGGCGGCGGGCGTGTCGCTCGGCGGCAATGTGCTGCTGCGCTGGCTCGGCGAACGGCGCGAAGATGCGGTGCCGGTGCTCTCGGCCGCCGCGGCAATTTCAACGCCGATCGACGTGCACGCGGGCGGCCGCGCGTTGTCGCAGGGCTTCAATATGGTCTACACGCGCAGTTTTTTGAAGACACTGAAGCAGAAAGCCGAGCAGAAACTGCTGCAGTTTCCGGGGTTGTTCGACCGCGATGCGATGCTGGCAAGCCGCACGATGTACGACTTCGACAACGTGGTGACGGCGCCGCTGCACGGCTTTCGCGATACCAACCACTACTGGAGCACCGCGACCACGCGGCCGCTGCTACACGGCATCGCCGTGCCAACCCTGGTGCTGAACGCGCGCAACGACCCGTTCCTGCCGGCCGAAGCGTTGCCGGCGCAGCATGAGGTATCGGCATCGGTGGAACTCGATCAACCCCGGCATGGCGGCCACGCCGGCTTTATGACCGGGCCGTTCCCGGGCCGCATCGACTGGTTGTCGCGGCGCGTGCTCGGTTATCTGGAGCGCTACGTCGATCATGGATGACATCGTCAAGCAGGCCTTGGCCAAATGGCCCAATGTGCCGAGTTGCACCGGCTGGCTGATGCTGGACCGGCGCGGCAACTGGCGCATGCGGGATGAAGCTGCGCAGGCCAGCGGTGCGCCCGGCACGCCGATCCGGCATGAAGCCTTGCTCGGATTTATCAACCGGAATTACGCCGCCGATGAACACGGACAGTGGTTTTTTCAGAATGGTCCGCAACGGGTCTATGTCGAGCTGGGTTACACGCCGTGGGTGGTGAGGTTGTCAGCCGATGCCGCCGGGCAGCTTTCCCTGACCGACCAGGCCGGTGGGACTTTCGAGCCAACGGCCGTATTTGTCGACGATGAAGGCGGGATTCTGTTCGTCGATGGCTCGACGCCGCCGAGGGTCGCGGTTTTGCACGATCACGATCTCGAGGTTTTCTCCGATCACGCAAGCCTGGGCGATGACTCGATGAGCGGCGTGTTTCGCTGGAACCACGGCATCAAGTTACCTTTGCAGAGCGTGCAGCGAAACGAGGTAGCCGCGCGATTCGGGTTTGTCGAGAGTCCGGCAGCAAACGCCTAGCTTTTCTCGTCAAGCCGCTCCTCTTTATAGCGGCTCTCCATCTCATGTAACCGGGCATCGACGGTCGCGAGATCGTAGTAGCCGATGTCCTTCATATCCCGCGCTTCCTTCAGTTGCCGGATGGCCGACGGCCAGGCCCCTTCGAGGGCGAACTTCTCGGCCAGCGCCCGACGCCGCGTCAACGTATCGCCAGTGCCGGCACTGGCCTGGGCGAGATACAACCACCAGGCCGGCTGATCGGGTTGCGCGCGCGTTTCCTTCAAAGCCAGCGCCTGCGCGTCAGCAAATCGCTTCAAGGTCAGCAAGGTCTGGATATGCATGTCGATTGCGGCGTTCGACTGCGGCCAGCGCCGTTGCGCAAACTCGGCAAGACGCGCTGCCTCGTCGTCACGCCCGGCGCGGCGTGCGAGATCGGCCGCGAGCACGTCGAGACTCGGCGAACTGCGCATGAGCTCACCTTCACCGCCCTCGCCACGCTCACCGCGCTCACCGGTGGCAAACGCCGAGCGCGATGCAGCCAGCGACGCCGCCGCGTCGTCGTAACGTTCGAGCAGCATTTGCCCAAAGGCAATCCCGTACCAGTTCGCGGCGACGTTCACCGCGGTACGGTCCTCGATCTCGGAGCGCAGGCGCGAAATCTCATCGGCGTATTCACTGCGCGAGCGGTCCTGCAGCAGGCGCGCCCGCGCCCGCACAAAACCATATTCAGGCGTTTGATGCGGCTGCCGGTATGGCGCGCGACGCGCACGATCCTCCATGTCGGCAATCCGTTCGCCCGTCAGCGGATGAGTGCGCGCGTAGGCCGGGATGCCCGTGTCGCTCATGGCCGCGCGATCGAGACGGCCGAAAAACGTCGTCATCGCGTAGGGATCGTAACCGGCGCCGGCCAGCAGCAGAAAACCGACGCGGTCCGCTTCATGCTCGGCGGAGCGCGAGAAGCGCAACTGGTTGTCGACCGCATAGGCCTGGCCGCCGATCGCAATTGCGCTGCCCAGGTCGCCGCTGTGTGCGAGTACGCCCGCCACAATGCCGAATAGCAGGCCGGCAAGTGCCGCATAGGAACTGCGTTCGCCGGTGGTGATCATCCGCGAAATATGTCGCTGCAAAACGTGCCCCATCTCGTGGCCGAGCACGGAGGCGAGTTCGGACTCGGTTTGCGTCGTCACGATCAGACCGGTGTTCACACCGATGAACCCACCCGGCAGCGAGAAGGCATTGATCTGCGGGTCGCGGATCGCGAACAGATCGAAGTCCGGCCGGTAGCCGCCGATGTACAGCGCGCTCGCCGCCGCGGAAAGTTTTGCTGCGACCGAGTTCAGATAGTCGCGCACCAGCCAGTCGTCGAGATAGTCGGGGTCGCGGCGCACCTCGCGCATCACGCGCTCGCCGAGCTTGCGCTCGGCTTGTGGCGTCAATGAGCCGGAGCCGCCGTTGCCGAGGTCGGGCAACTGCTGCGTGACGATCGGCGCGCGCCAGCCTGTGGCCGCACCGCTATTGCCGGAGAAGCGGCTCTGCGCGCCGCCATACACGCCAAAGACGCCCTGAGCGATGTCGGGCGGCACGATCGGGTCGGCGAAAGTCTCGACCGGACCGCTTACCAACGGCGGTTCCGCGGACTGCGTGCTGAGCGCGAGGCTCGTATCCGAAGCGGTGCGCGATTGCGCGAACGCGCCCGGCGGAGCCGCAAGCGCGACGGACAACAACACAGCGAGAAACGATTTCGAACGCATCGCGAAGTCGGTATGACGAAGTCGAAAAGCGACACCCGCCGCTCGGACTAATATAGCGGGCACAGGGTAATTGTAGTCATCCCGGGCCGCCCGACCGCACTGCTATGATAGGCGCCCTCTGAAGGAGCCCAACCATGCCTGAACTCACTCATTTCGACGCCGCCGGCCAGGCGCATATGGTGGACGTCGGCGGCAAGCAGGAGACCAAACGCATCGCCGTCGCGCGTGGCTCGATCCGCATGCTGCCGGAGACCTTTGCGCTAATCCGCGACGGCAACGCCAAGAAGGGCGACGTGATCGGCATCGCACGCATCGCCGCGATTCAAGGCTCGAAGCGCACTGCCGATCTGATCCCGCTATGTCATCCGCTCGCGCTCACGCGAGTCAAGGTGGACTTCGATCTCGATGAAAAACTGCCCGGTGTGCATTGCACGGTGCAGGTGGAGACGCTGGGGCGTACGGGTGTGGAGATGGAAGCGCTGACCGCGGTGCAGGTGGGGCTGCTGACCGTGTACGACATGTGCAAGGCGGTGGATCGCGGCATGACGATCACCGATGTGAAGGTGCTGGAGAAGCACGGCGGGAAGTCGGGGGACTGGGTGGCGGGTTGACGACGGCCAAGGTCATCGCCCCGCTGCACCTCTTAAGCTGCGGCTACGGCACGGCTGCGCAGCGCGCAGCCGGCCTGAATCATCGTCAATCGTCGTCGCTGTCGTCGTCCTGATTGACGTCGCTCGGCGGCATGCCGTAGCGCTTGACCAGCTCCGTCTTGAAACCGGTCAGCGTCTTCTGCTCGTCGCACAGCTCGTACAGATAGGCCAATTGCGACGGCCAGTCCTTCAACTCCTGAGCAAAGATCTTCAGGCGCTCGACCGTGTCGTATGCGCCCGCCGTATCGCCGCTCAGAGCCTGGAGCACCGCATACCGGCGCAGCACGGTTTCACCCGGCAGCAACGCGATCGCCTGTTTATGCATGGCGAGCTTGTGTTGCAGATTCATCGAATTCATCGGCTCGAGGGTCGCCATGCCGTACTCGCCCCACGCCTGGAACAGGAACGACGGATCCGCCCGATACTGCTCGGCTGGACGCGAGCCGTAATACAGCACCTCGGCACGGGCGTAGTCGCGATACACCGGATACAGCGCAGCGATGCCGCCGAACACGATGACGGCAAACGCACCGAACGACAGGCGCGCCGGCACTAGGCGCAGCGACCGCGTCTCGAGCAAGCCGAACACGAACATCGCCGGCAGCAGGAAGAACATGTACTGCTGCGGATATTCGACCAGTGCATGCATGACCAGCACGCCGATCAGCGCGATGCCAAATACACGAGCGGCGTTTTGCGGCGCGCGAACCACGCGCACGAGCCACGTGATCAGGCCGAACAGCACGATGGCGAGACCGATCAAACCGGTTTTCGCGAGCAGGTCGATGAAGATGTCGTGCGAATTATTGGCAATCTCGACACCGCCCAGCGATTTCACATACTCGAACTGGTAACTCGGAAACTCGCCCCAGCCGACCCCCAGCAGCGGATGCGTCCTGAACATCGTCCAGCCGTATTTCCACAGCGCAAGGCGCGGCGCGATCTGGCCGGCGTCCTTGAACCGATCCGCCGCGGACTGCGCGAGTTCCAGGTGATAGTGGACATTGGCCCACCGAACCAGCGCATTGACGACGAAGAACAGCACCGCCAACGCAATCGGAATCAGCCATTCGCGATTGCTGCGGCGCAGAAGCGGCTGACTACGCGTTTGCGCGAAAGCCATCCAGAAACCCGCGATCACGATTACGCCCATCTGCAGCCACGGGCCGCGCGACACGGTCAGCGCGAGGCCGACGGAAAAAACCGTCGACACGAGCAGCCAGATGCTGATGGCAAGGCGGCGTGTCTGCACGAGGAACAGCGCGCCCGCCATCGCGAACGAGATATAGGTGGCGAGATGGTTCGCCTGCGCCATGTTGCCGAACGGCCGACGCTCGACGAGCACGTTATAGGCGACAACCAGCGGCGACACACGCGCCTCGAGGTGAAACAACTGGATCACCTGGCAGAACACCGCAAACAGGCCGCCAACAATCAACGCCCCGGCAACCCAGCGCAGCGCCGTTTCGTTCAGCTTGACGCGCGTGAAGCCGTAGCCGGCGTGCGTCGCCATCAACGCGGCGAGCAGGTACCCGCCGCCAAGCCAGTTCATCGACGGCTGCGAGACCGGCAGCAGCACCGACTGCGCCACCAGCACCAGCCCGAACAGCAACGGCACGAGCGCGACCATCGGCGACGCGAACGTGACGCGCGGCCTGGCCGTCGAGACCAGCAGCACCACACCCGCACCCATCAATAGATACAGCGCGAGCGCCGTGAATTCAGCGTAGAAGGTCGGAATCGGATACGTATGGCCGACGACTGCATAAGGCAGCACCAACGCAAGAGACAACAGAATGAGAGACAGGTAGCGCGCAAATGGGGTGGGCATCGAATAACCGGAGGGCGTCAGCAACCGGCGCACTATACAAAAAAATCCTCCTGCTGTGCGCCGGCTGGGCTGAAATATCCCGGAAATCAGTGTTTTACGTTCGGATAACAACTCCCCGATCGTCCACCCGCCTGCTTACGAACGGCACTCCGGTGGTGCAAGATTCGACGGCAGCGATGGCGCATCGACTGGCGAGGGCCCGGCGCCAGGAGCCGGTAGCGAGGAGGCCGTTTTGCCGCCGCTGAAACACTCCCAGGTGACGGCGCCCACCTGCGCGACGCCCTTGCTCAGGGCGACCCGCGCAGTCGGCGCCTCGGCGTTATCGGGCACCGATGGCACAAGCGTCAGCGTGTTCGAACCGGCGGGCGCAACGCGCGTCGAGAATGCGACAGTGATCTGGCCGGTGTCGTCATCGACATGAATGGATTCGACATTACGAGTAGCAGGCGGCGACGCGTAGCCCCCACCGAACGCATTGCCGCTGGCTGCGTTTTCGGACACCGCAAGCCGCGCGGATGAGGCGAGCGAGAGACCCTCGCCCACTCTGCTGCGGGCCAGGTAGTCCTGATACGCCGGAATCGCATAAGCCGCGATGACGCCGACGATCGCAAGCACGATCATCAACTCGATCAGCGTGAAACCGACGCTGAAGCAGCGGCACGCGCGAACGAGCGGCACAACCCAGCGCGCCCGTTCGAATGCGCGCCGCGGGGACAGCGTGGACTGTGAATAAGGGGAGTACGGCAAAGTAACGATCATCGGCAAGCTCCTGAAACGAAAAACGCCTGCCCCTCGAATCGGGGACAGGCGTTTCAATCGTAGCCAGCGGAGCCTGTTCCACACAGTCAGCCAGATGGCTAACGCTGCGCTAGCATCGCGTCATGGCTTGCGGGTCAGGCGGCCGCGCCCTTCGCGTTGCGGCGCTTGAGCAGGTAACCAAGGATCACGACGAACAGCGCGCCGGCAATGCTCATGCCGTATTCGGCCGCCGGCGTATCGAGGATCGGCCAACGGTCGCCGGCCGGGTCATTGATGATCAGGCCGCCCGCGATCCAGCCCAGCAGCGCCGCGCCGAGCGTGATAACGATAGGAAAGCGGTCGAGCAGTTTCAGCACGAGCTGGCTGCCCCACACAATCAACGGAATACTCACCAGCAGCCCGAAAATCACCAGCGCGAGACGATGCTCGGGATCGGCCGCCTCGGCCGCGCCGGCAATCGCGATCACGTTGTCGAGGCTCATCACCGCATCCGCGATGATGATGGTCTTGATCGCCGAGATGAGCTTGTCGGCCGGTTTCACGTTCTCATGGGCGTCATGCGCGGGCGCCATCAGACGTACGCCGATCCACAACAGCAGCAGGCCGCCCGCGAACTTCAGCAACGGCACGTCGAGCAGTACCACGGCAAACGCGATCAGCGCGACGCGCAGCACAATCGCGCCGGCCGTGCCCCACAACACGCCCTTGGTCCGCTGCGCGGGCGGGAGATTGCGGCAAGCGAGCGCGATCACAACGGCGTTATCGCCACCCAGCAGGATGTCGATGACGATGATCTGGATGACTGCGCCCCAATGGAGGGTGGCGAAGAACTCGAGCATGAAAGGAAGAATAAGAAGGAATCGGACACGCAGCCAACAAAAAAGCGGGGGAGTTGAAAACTCCCCCGCTTTTTAGGACTGCACGCTTACGAAAGGATCTCGTAAGCGTATCAAAAAACGCGCTGTGCGAGCCGCGAATTTTGATTTACAGCATCGCCTTCAGAAGACGCGCCATTTCCGACGGGTTCTTCGTAACCTTGATGCCGCATGCGTCCATGATTTCCAGCTTGGCTTCAGCCGTGTCCGCACCGCCCGAGATCAGCGCGCCGGCGTGGCCCATGCGCTTGCCCGGAGGCGCCGTGACACCGGCGATAAAGCCGACCACCGGCTTCTTCATGTTGTCCTTGATCCACTCAGCAGCGTTCGCTTCGTCCGGACCGCCGATCTCGCCGATCATGATGACGGCGTCCGTTTCCGGATCGTCGTTGAACATCTTCATCACGTCGATGTGCTTCAGACCGTTGATCGGGTCGCCGCCGATACCGACCGCCGACGACTGGCCAAGGCCGATCGCCGTCAACTGGCCGACTGCTTCATACGTCAGCGTGCCCGAACGCGACACGACGCCGATGCGGCCCTTGCGGTGGATGTGACCCGGCATGATGCCGATCTTCAGTTCGTCCGGCGTGATCGTGCCCGGGCAGTTCGGTCCGAGCAGCAGCGTCTTGCTGTTCTTCGCGCGCATGCGTGCCTTGAGCTCGATCATGTCACGGACAGGAATGCCTTCCGTGATGCAGATTGCGAGATCCAGGTCGGCTTCGACGGCTTCCCAGATGGCAGCAGCAGCGCCTGCCGGCGGAACGTAAATCACCGACACGGTCGCGCCCGTTTCAGCCTTGGCTTCAGCGACGCTAGCGTAGATAGGAATGCCTTCGAAATCTTCGCCGGCCTTCTTCGGGTTCACGCCTGCAACGTACGCTTCGCGGCCGTTTGCATATTCACGGCAAGCACGCGTGTGGAACTGACCGGTCTTGCCGGTAATGCCCTGCGTGATGACCTTGGTGTCTTTGTTAATCAGAATCGACATGTATTGACCTCTGTTCGTTTGGCGTCGCGGTGGTGCGTGGCGCGGCGGGATGTTCTTCGCCCGCGCCGCTCATGCATCACACACGCGCCGCCATTCGTAATCCTGGTAAACGCGCTTGGGGTTTGGCTTACGCCTTGCCCGCAGCGGCCGCGACGACCTTCTGAGCCGCTTCTTCCATGCTGTCTGCCGCAATGATCGGCAGGCCGGATTCAGCCAGCATCTTCTTGCCCAGGTCTTCGTTCGTGCCCTTCATGCGGACCACGAGCGGCACCTTCAGCGACACGGCCTTCGACGCCGCGATCACGCCTTCCGCGATCACGTCGCAGCGCATGATGCCACCGAAAATGTTGACCAGAATCGCGGTCAGGTTCGGGTTCTTCAGCATGATCTTGAACGCTTCCGTGACCTTCTCGGTCGTGGCGCCACCGCCCACGTCCAGGAAGTTCGCCGGTTCGCCGCCGAACAGCTTGATGGTGTCCATCGTTGCCATTGCGAGGCCTGCGCCGTTCACGAGGCAGCCGATGTTGCCGTCGAGCGAGATGTAGGCGAGGTCGAACTTCGACGCTTCGACTTCAGCCGGATCTTCTTCGTCCAGATCGCGGTACGCGACGATTTCCGGGTGACGGAACAGTGCGTTCGAATCGAAGTTGAATTTCGCGTCCAACGCGATGACCTTGCCGTCGCCGGTCAGGATCAGCGGGTTGATTTCGGCCAGCGATGCGTCGGTTTCCCAGAATGCCTTGTACAGGCCTTGCAGGATCGCGCGTGCTTGCGGCAGCGAAGCGGCGGGCACGCCGATCTTCGTTGCCAGCTCGTCGGCTTCGGCGTCTTTCAGACCGGTCGACGGATCGACGGCGATCTTGTGGATCAACTCAGGCGTCTTTTCCGCGACTTCTTCGACGTCCATGCCGCCTTCGCTCGATGCCATCACGACGATCTTCTGCGAAACGCGATCGATCACGAGGCCGACATACAGTTCCTTCTTGATGTCAGCGCCTTCTTCGATCAGCAGGCGATTCACCTTCTGGCCTTCCGGACCGGTCTGGTGCGTGACGAGCTGCATGCCGAGGATCTGTTCCGAATACTCGCGAACCTGATCCAGCGACTTGGCGACCTTCACGCCGCCGCCCTTGCCACGGCCACCCGCGTGGATCTGAGCCTTCACGACCCATACCGGGCCGCCGAGCTCTTGCGCGGCCTTGACCGCATCATCCACCGAGAAGACCGGCTTGCCGCGCGGTACCGCGACGCCGAATTTCCGCAGGATTTCCTTACCCTGGTACTCGTGAATCTTCATGCGTGATTCCCTTCAGTCTGAGAGTTGGATTGAACATCGTTTCCGCTGCCGTCGTTCATGCCGGACGCGTTGCCGCCCTCGCCTGTCTGGCGGGCTGCCCCGGCGCCTGACGATGCCGCGCGATCCGCTGTATACGGAGCGCGGCCATACCAGCGCGGATAAAACTGTTGCACCGCCTCGCCGTCGAAACGCAGCGCGTGGCAGCGTCCCAGCTGGAATGGCGGTTTATCGTTGGAATGCTCGTCTTTGCTTTGCGACGAGCCGTTCCCTGAACCCGTCTCCGCGCCCGGCGTGCCTTCATTGGTGTTCCACACGTCGCCGGCGAATGCCTGGATTGCAGCGGTCGGCAGGAGTGCGCACAACTCGGTGAGATGCGTGCAACCAGCCGTGCCGGCCAGCAAACGGGCGGCATCGCGACGGAAGTTGTTGAACAGATTGAGCCCGATGAGGGCACGGTAGGCGGGATTGCTGGCTTGGCACAACCCTGGATAGGGCACCCAGTCGGACGACGCTTCGGCGTCGACGACATTGAGCTTGCGATCGATGGTGATGCGAAGCCAGAGTTCATGGATCGGCTGACCATTGGGCCGGACGCCCGACGCAAGCACCACATCACGCGGTTTTTCGTCGGTCAAGCACGCTTCCACATCCCACAGGCCATCGGCTCGCTCATAGGCTTCCGCTCTGATTGCGCGACGGTGGCGCAACTGACGGGACACTGGCGGGGAGAGCGGCATGCGGGAAGGAAAGGCCGGATTGGAAAACCCCCGGATTTTAGCATACTGGGTATTTGGGACAGCGCGGAACGCGCAGGGCCGCACCGCGAGCCGGGGCGCACGACGGACGCTATCTCAAAGTGGGGCTACTCGCCGCTCCACTCCTCGTCGAACCCTTTGAGAATTTTGCCGATGGTTGCCCCCGAAAACCCGCGCGACGCCAGAAAGCGCGCCTGCCTCGCCCGCTCGGCGGCGGTTTCCGGAAGCCGGTCGAATTTCTTCCGCCAGACGGCCTGAGCGCGAGCCAGTTCGGTTTCGCGCAGCTGCGCACTCGCTTCTTCGACCAGTGTTTGGTCCACTGCATGCTGCTTCAATTCGCCGACAATCCGGCTCGCGCCCAAACGCGACGAGCGCCGATGGATCAGGCTTTCCGCAAAGCGCGAATCGGATAGCCAGTTTTCGGCTTCCAGTGAATCGAGCAAGGTATCGAGCGAATCGGTTTCCTCGACGAACGGCTTGAGCTTGCGCGCGAGTTCGGTGCGGCTGTATTCACGCCGGGACAGATAGCCGAGCGCACGTCCTTTTAGCGAACGGGCTGGGCGTTGGGATTTTTTTGCATCGTCCTGGCCTGGCTTCGCCTCGCCGGGTGTGCGGCGCGAGCGGCTGTAGGTGGTTTCGGACGGGTCCGCTGCAGCTTGGGCGGAGGAATCGGGCCGCGACTGGCGGCCCTCTGCGCGATCGTGGGCGTCGAATGACTCGAAAGGATCGAACGGATCAAACGGATCGCGCGGATCATCGTCACCGACACGCGGGCCGTCCGCGTTGCGTCCAGCGTTAGCAGCATTGGACAGCGGCCGGCCCTTGCGTATCACGTGCGGGTTACTCTTCTTCGTCTGCGACTTCAGCGCCTGCGCCGGTCACCGCTTCCGCCATGGCATTCACGCCCAGCGATTCACGGATACGGTTCTCGATCTCGCGGGCAATGTCCGGATTCTCACGCAGGAATTCACGTGCATTGTCCTTGCCCTGACCAATACGTTCGCCGTTGTAGCTGTACCAGGCACCGGCCTTGTCGACGATTTTTGCTTGCACGCCGAGGTCGATGATTTCGCCCTGACGGGAAATGCCTTCGCCGTACAGAATGTCGAAAATCGCTTCACGGAACGGCGGCGCAACCTTGTTCTTCACCACCTTCACGCGCGTTTCGTTACCGATCACTTCGTCGTTCTTCTTGATCGAACCGATCCGGCGAATGTCGAGGCGCACCGACGCGTAAAACTTCAGCGCGTTACCACCCGTGGTGGTTTCCGGATTGCCGAACATCACACCGATCTTCATACGGATCTGATTGATGAAGATCACGAGGCAGTTCGTGCGCTTGATCGTACCGGTGAGCTTGCGCAGCGCTTGCGACATCAGACGCGCTTGCAGACCCGGCAGCGAGTCGCCCATTTCGCCTTCGATTTCGGCCTTCGGCACGAGTGCCGCGACCGAGTCGATCACGATCATGTCGATCGAGCCCGAGCGCACCAGTGCGTCGGCAATCTCGAGTGCCTGTTCGCCGGTATCCGGCTGCGAAACCAGCAGGTCGCTGACGTTCACGCCGAGCTTGCCCGCGTACTGGATATCCAGCGCGTGTTCCGCGTCGATAAACGCTGCCGTGCCGCCGAGCTTCTGCATTTCGGCGACGACTTGCAGCGTCAGCGTGGTTTTACCGGACGATTCCGGGCCATAAATTTCGACCACACGGCCACGCGGCAAACCGCCGACGCCCAACGCGATGTCGAGGCCGAGCGATCCGGTTGAGACCACCTGGATATCTTCGACCGCCTCACCTGCGCCGAGCCGCATGACCGACCCTTTGCCGAACTGCTTTTCGATCTGCGCGAGTGCGGCAGCCAGTGCCTTGCTCTTTTCAGCAGTCAGTCCAGCCGAGCCTTTCTTGCTTTCTTCCATGAATCGTCCTTTGCTAT
Source organism: Paraburkholderia sp. BGA-UO-ETr-F12 (assembly GCF_059567945.1). Classification (NCBI taxonomy): domain Bacteria; kingdom Pseudomonadati; phylum Pseudomonadota; class Betaproteobacteria; order Burkholderiales; family Burkholderiaceae; genus Paraburkholderia; species Paraburkholderia sp. BGA-UO-ETr-F12. Next base: position 26,325 of record NZ_JCAQOZ010000061.1, read on the forward strand.
GATGAACGGCGTCTGAGGCAGATGTGCCGCCCTTTTTAGCGGACCGCACACGAAACCCAGACACTGTATAAAAAAACAGTAGTTTTGGCAAGCGCGATTCTCATGCGAACGCGCATTTTTACCGTCGCGCTGCCCAACTACCCACAATAATTTTCGGAGACCGCTGTGCGCCGGGGAAACATCCCACGGTGCCGGCAAGGCCAGGTTGGCGCACCATGCGAATTCTGATTGCCGAAGACGACAGCATACTCGCGGACGGTCTGGTTCGATCACTCCGCCAATCGGCCTATGCCGTCGATCATGTGAAGAGCGGCGTCGAGGCCGACACCGCCCTATCCATGCAAACTTTCGACCTGCTGATCCTCGATCTGGGCCTGCCGCGCATGTCGGGGCTCGAGGTGCTGCGCCGCCTGCGCGCCCGCAATTCGAACCTGCCGGTGCTCATTCTGACTGCCGCTGACAGCGTCGACGAACGCGTCAAGGGCCTCGATCTCGGCGCCGACGATTACATGGCCAAGCCCTTCGCCCTGAACGAGCTCGAGGCGCGCGTGCGCGCGCTGACCCGACGCGGCGCGGGCGGCGGCCCGACCGTAGTGCGGCACGGTTCGCTGTCGTTCGATCAGGTGGGCCGGATCGCCTACGTCAACGAACTGGTGATCGACCTGTCGGCGCGTGAACTAGGTCTGCTCGAAGTGCTGCTGCAAAGGATCGGGCGGCTGGTATCGAAGGAACAACTGGTCGACCATCTGTGCGAATGGGGCGAGGAAGTCAGCAATAACGCAATCGAAGTCTACGTGCACCGGTTGCGCAAGAAGATCGAGCCGAGCGGCGTGCGCATCATCACCGTGCGCGGCCTCGGGTATTGCCTCGAGAAAGCCGCCCAGCCTTCTAACGTCAGCGCCGGCGCGCTCGCGCCGCCCGGTTCCGCCGAGCCCGAACCACCGGCATCGCCGCCGTCGGCCGCGATGCCGGCGAGTCATCACTACAAATAGAGAGCCCCCATGTCCGCACGCGCAGACCGCGCCACGGCGCACGCGGCGGACCTCGACGAAGCGCGCGACGAGCGCTACGCCAATCCGTTCGCCCCGCCCGACGAGACCGAAGCCGCTGCTGAAGCGCGCCCACGTTCGCTGTTCGGCGAAATTCTCGACTGGATGCTGGCGCCGCTCCTGCTGCTTTGGCCAATGAGCCTCGCGATCACTTACCTGGTCGCCAAGTCGATCGCCAACGGTCCGTTCGACCGCGCGCTCGAAACCGACGCCTACGTGCTAGCTCGCCAGATTCATCCGATCAATGGCGTGGCGGAGCTGTCGCTGCCCGATTCCACCCGCGACTTTCTGCGCGCCGACAATGTCGACAGCGTGTTCTATCAGGTGCTCGGCACGCGCGGCGAACTGGTGGGCGGCGAGCGCGACATGCCGCTGCCGCACGAGGAAGACCGGCCGCCGCCGGGCCTCGTCGAATTCCGTGACGACGTGCTGCGCGGCAACGATATCCGCGTCGCCTATACGACCGTCGAGTTTCCGCAGACGCCCGGCGCGCAGCCGGTGCTGGTACAGGTCGCCGAAACACTCGACAAGCGCAGCCAGCTTGCCAACGACATCATCAAAGGCGTGATCCTGCCGCAATTCGTGATCCTGCCGCTCGCGATCCTGCTGGTGTGGTTCGGCCTGTCGCGCGGACTCGCGCCGCTGCATGCCCTGCAGGCGCATATTCGCGCGCGCCGCCCGGACGATCTGTCGCCGCTTGAAGCGCGCCGCGCGCCGCCGGAAATCGAGCCTCTGGTGACCTCGTTCAACGATCTGCTGACGCGTCTCGAACAAAACATGGAGTTGCAAAAGCGCTTTATCGCCGACGCCGCGCATCAGATGAAAACGCCGCTGGCCGGCCTGCGCACCCAGGCTGAACTGGCGCTGCGCCAGGACGCCTCCGCGGAAGTCCACCGCTCGCTCGAACAGATCGCCACCAGTTCGGAGCATGCGGCGCGCCTCGTCACCCAGTTGCTGGCGCTGGCGCGCGCGGAAAACCGCATGTCGGGCCAGATTTTCACACCCGTCGAGGTGACGGAAGTCGCGCGCAGCGCGGTGCGCGACTGGGTCCAGGCCGCGCTCGCCAAGCAGATGGACCTCGGCTACGAAGCGCCCGAAGAACCGGTCGAAGTGGACGGCAATCCGGTCATGCTGCGCGAAATGTTGTCGAACCTGATCGACAACGCGATCCGCTACACGCCGGCCGGCGGCCGGATCACCGTGCGGGTGCGGCACGACGCGACGGCGCGGCGCGTGCATCTGGAAGTGGAAGACACCGGACTCGGCATTCCGGTGGCCGAACGTCCGCGGGTGGTCGAGCGGTTTTACCGGATTCTCGGTCGCGAAGGCGACGGCAGCGGCCTCGGGCTTGCGATCGTACGCGAGATCACAACCATGCACGGCGGCGAGATGACGATCGACGACAACGTCTACCAAACCTCCCCGCGGCTTGCCGGAACGCTTGTCCGTGTCAGCTTGCACGTGCTCGAACGGGCACAGGACTTACCCTAACGAGGCCAAAAGCACCCATCAGGACCGCCATCATATTGAGATGGCGTTATCAGATTTTGCAAGAACTTAGACGGAAATTACTGCATTTTTGCAGAATTTTATAGCATGCAACCGATACCGACATGTGCCCCTTCCACGTCAGTAGGCCGTAAGTTTCCACTCCAATAATCCGTTTCACGGGAACGCCTTTACCGGCGGACCACGTGTACATATCAATATTGGAGACGACATATGGCTACCGTTGGCGGACAACTCTCCCAGGCGCCGATGACGCACGAAGAGAAGCGGGTGATCTTCGCATCGTCGCTGGGCACGGTTTTCGAGTGGTACGACTTCTATCTGGCCGGTTCACTCGCCATCTTCATCAGCAAGAGCTTCTTCTCCGGCGTCAATCCGACTGCCGCTTTCATCTTCACGCTCCTTAGCTTCGCCGCGGGCTTCGCAGTTCGGCCGTTCGGCGCGATCGTATTCGGCCGCCTTGGAGATATGGTCGGGCGTAAATACACGTTCCTCGTCACGATTGTGATCATGGGGCTGTCGACCTTCCTGGTCGGCTTTTTGCCCGGCTATGCGTCGCTTGGCATTGCGTCGCCAGTGATCTTCATCGCGATGCGGATGCTGCAAGGCCTCGCACTCGGCGGCGAATACGGCGGTGCGGCCACCTACGTCGCGGAGCATGCGCCAGCTGGACGCCGCGGCTTCTACACCGCATGGATCCAGACGACTGCCACGCTCGGCCTGTTCCTCTCGCTGCTGGTGATTCTCGGCGTGCGCACCGCCATGGGCGAAGACACGTTCGCCGCATGGGGCTGGCGCATTCCGTTCATCGCGTCGATCATCCTGCTCGGCGTGTCGGTGTGGATTCGCCTGCAACTGCATGAATCGCCGGTGTTCGAGCGCATCAAGGCCGAAGGCAAAACCTCGAAGGCGCCGCTGACCGAAGCATTTGGCCAGTGGAAGAATCTGAAGATCGTGATCCTCGCGCTGATCGGCCTGACCGCCGGCCAGGCCGTGGTCTGGTACACGGGTCAGTTCTACACGCTGTTCTTCCTGACGCAGACGCTGAAGGTCGACGGCGCGACGGCCAACATCCTGATTGCGATCGCGCTGCTGATCGGCACGCCGTTCTTCCTGTTCTTCGGCTCGCTGTCGGACCGCATCGGCCGCAAACCGATCATCATGGCCGGCCTCCTGCTGGCAGCCTGCACGTACTTCCCGCTGTTCAAGGCGCTGACTCACTACACCAACCCGGCGCTCGAAACGGCCACGGCGAAGTCGCCGATCGTCGTGATCGCCAACCCGGACGAGTGTTCGTTCCAGTTCAACCCGGTCGGCACGGCGAAGTTCACGAGTTCCTGCGACATCGCCAAGAGCGCGCTTTCGAAAGCCGGTTTGAACTACGAGAACGTTGCGGCGCCAGCTGGCACGCTGGCGGAGATCAAGGTCGGCGATACGGTGATCAACACGTATGACGGCAAGGCCGCCGACGCCAAGGACCAAGGCAAGGCGTTCGACAAGACGCTCGCGACCACGCTGAAGACCGCCGGCTATCCGCCGAAGGCCGATCCGTCGCAGATCAACTGGCCGATGAGCGTGGTGATCCTGACGATCATGATGATCTACGTGACGATGGTCTACGGGCCGATTGCGGCAATGCTGGTGGAGATGTTCCCGACGCGCATCCGCTACACCTCGATGTCGCTGCCGTATCACATCGGCAATGGCTGGTTCGGCGGCTTCCTGCCGGCGACCGCCTTCGCGATCGTGGCGGCCAAGGGCAACATCTACTCGGGGCTGTGGTATCCGATTGTGGTCGCGCTCATCACGCTCGTGATCGGCATGCTGTTCGTCAAGGAGACCAAGGACTCGGATATTTACGCCAAGGACTGAAACGCTTGATGGATGGGGCAACTTGAAAAAGTTGCGCGCCGGGGGTTGACAGCCTCCGGCCCTATCCTCATAATCTCGCTTCTTTCGGCGAATTAGCTCAGTTGGTTAGAGCGACGGAATCATAATCCGCAGGTCCGGGGTTCGAGTCCCTGATTCGCCACCAGTTGCAAGAAAAAGCCGCTGATCCACAAGGTCAGCGGCTTTTTTGTTTTGGTCTTCCGTTCGGTCTTCCAAATCGCAACTTCAAGGAGGTTTCTTGATGACATTCCGCACCGCCGCACGTGCCGTAGCTACCGCCGCCGTCGCGCTTCTCGCCGCCGCAGCACCGCTCGCCGCCAACGCCCAAACGCCGACCAGCAGTCAGTGGCGTGCCAGTCCGGCCACACTGTCGACGCTGCTGCAGGACGGCTACAAAATCGTCGCCGTCGTGAACGGCGCCCATGTCGATGGCGGCTCGGCCGATACGATTTTCGTCCAGCGCGATCAGAGCGCCTTCAAGTGCATCGACCCGCAGCAACCGGACGCGAAGTCGAAAACGCCGGCCATGCCGCCGGCCTGCTTCGAGCTGGCCCCGCCGTCCGGCGCGAACGCAGGGTCCGAGGCCAAATAAACACCTGGCCAAATGGCCATAAAAAAAGGAGTCAGCCGAAGCTGACTCCATCAAATGCCACTCCTCGCTTAATCAGCGCGACATCGCCGCTGCCTTAACTCGCCACCCCCATTGCCGGATCGCTGATACTGTCCTTGCCGGTTTCGACACGGCCCGCAAAACGCCGCGTGAAACCGCCCGCCGCGGCCAGCGTGAAGTCATACCAGCCGCCCGCGGCGCTCACCGACCAGTACGGCTCGACCTGCATTCCCGCGGGCACGGCGTAGGTCCACGGACCATCGCTGCGATACGCGTTCGAGGTCACGGTCACGTTGGCCGTCGCATTGCCGGTGTTCATGATCGTCAGATAGACCGCGTTGTTGACGACGTCATAGCAGACCCGCACCTCCGGATTCGGCCCGGTTGCAACTGTCGTCACGCTGCCTTGAAACGACCGATGAAAACCATTCGGCCCGAGCACCCACAGGCTGTAATTGCCCTTATCGTCGGCGAGCGCGGCCCATGAGTCCGATAATTCCTTGCCTGCTTCGACGGTATAGCGGCGCGGCGGCCGGTCGAGGTGCAACTGGTCGTACACATGGAACACCGCGCCCGCCGTGCCGGTATTGCTGAAAATCAGCCAGATCAAACCGTCCTGCACATCGGCATTGGCGCTCACGTGCAGCAGATACGGCAGCGCGCGCGACGGCCGCGACATCAGCACCTGTTGCGGCATCTGCTGGCTCGCCGCCGGCGGCACAGGCACCGCCCCCAAGGCGCTCTGCTGTGTGTTCTGCGCATCGGCCTGAGCCTTGGTCGGCGCGGGCAGCGCCGCCACCGGCGCATCGTTCGGATTGCGAAAGTTGAATGCCGAGGTGAGATCGCCGCATACCGCGCGCCGCCACGGGCTGATGTTGGTCTCGGTCACGCCGAACCGCTGCTCCAGAAAGCGCAGCACCGACGTATGGTCGAACACCTGCGAATTCACCCAGCCGCCCGTGCTCCACGGCGACACCACGAACATCGGCACACGCGGACCCGGCCCAAAACATTGTCCGTCCGGCACGATCGGCGACGAATCGCCGGGCGGGTTGGCCTTCGTGAAATATTCGTACTGCGCGTTGACCGTCGATTTGCCGGCGAACGTGCCGTCGGCATTTTTGCTCGGCGCATCGGGAGGCGGCATGTGATCGAAGAAGCAATCGTTCTCGTCGTAATTGACGAACAGCACGGTCTTGCTCCACACATCCGGGTTGGCCGTCAGCGTGTCGAGCAGCAGTTGCAGGTAGTAAGCGCCCTGCCCCGGCGTCGACGTGCCCGGATGCTCACAGTAGGCCTGCGGCGAAACGATCCAGCTCACCTGCGGCATCTGGCCGGCGGCAATGTCGTCTTTCAGCGACTGGAGGAAACCGCCGTCGGGCATCGTATTGCCGATGCCCTTGTACAACGGCGCCACGGTCTCCAGCGACTGGGTGTACGGCAACAACGGCGAACCCGGCAGCGTCTCGTTCACCTTGCGGTAAGTCGCAAAGCCGGCGAGCGAGTTGTCCGTGTAGTTGTCCGGCATGTTCTGGTAGACCTTCCAGCTCACACCCGCCGCCTGCAGACGTTCGGGATAAGTCGTCCACGTGAGGCCGGTCGCCGATGCGCCGAGGCCGTCCCAGCCGTCGTTGTTGACGACCGGGTTGGAGCCCGCGCTCGCGCCATTGGTGCCGGTCCACAGAAAGATCCGGTTCGAATTCGTGCCGCCATGCAGCGAGCAGTGATAGGCGTCGCAGATCGTGAACGCATTCGCCAGCGCGACATGGAACGGCAGATCGGCCTGCTTCAGATAGCCCATCGACACATCGCCTTTCGCTTTCGGCCACTGTGTCATACGGCCGTTGTCCCACGCCTGATGCGCGTCGGTCCACGAATGCGGGCCGCCGGCCAGCAGCGCGTTGCCCTTGGTGCTGTCGAGGTAAAACGGCAGCACGGTGCGCGTGCCGTCGTTCTGCTGGAACACGGTCGTGCCGCCCGGCTGCGGAATCGTGAAGCGGTCGCTAAAGCCGCGCACGCCCGGCAGCGTGCCGAAGTAATGATCGAACGAGCGGTTCTCCTGCATGAAGATGACGACGTGCTGGACGTCGTTGATGGTGCCGGTCGTGTTGTTCGCGGGAATCGCAAGCGCGCGGCGGATCGCGGGCGGAAACAGGCCGAGCGCGGCAGCGCCCGCGGCGCTGCGCAGGAAGGTACGGCGGTCCAATGAGGTCATGTTTGGCGTGTTGGGATCGTCAGAATCTGTGCGCTTGCCGGGCCGTCGCAGCCAGCGGCTCGACAGGCAGGCGGCAAAGCGCACGCGGCAAACAGCACGTCAGGGCGCGCAGACAAGTTGCGTGTTCTGCAACGGCTGCGCGGCGCTCGCGCCCGATGCGGCGCACGCACCGGAGGCCGGCGCCGCGACGATCGGCACCGGCGCGCTTGCACCGCCCGCGCCGGCCGCCGCGTTGTTCGCGGCGGTGCCGGAGCCGCCCGCACCATTGCTGGTGCTGCTGCTCGATCCGTCGCCGCAGCCCGTCATCGATACGCACAGCGCGCAGAGGGCAGCGGCCGTCAGCAGGCCACGCGTACGACGCAGCCTGCTGCGGATTTGCGCTTGCCGCGCTTCGCCCATCGCCTTCATCTCAGGCGCTTTCGCAAAGGAAACCATCGGGTTCATCGCTGGACTCCGGTCAGTGGGTAAGCGTGGACAACGGCTGGCCCGAACCGAAGATCGACTGCAACTCGGTTTCGGTGACGACACGGGTCCACAGCGCGAGGTCGCCGAACGCCTGTACATCCGGCGGCGTCGCCGCGCATTTGCCGACGGTGTACGGCGGCGTGTCGTTACAGGCATTCATGTAGTAGCGGCCGGTGCCGTCTTCGTTCAGGCCGAACACACCGAGGCCCGGCAGCTTGGCGATGTTGACGCTCAGCGCCTGGCCCAGCACCTTCTGCTCGCCGAGCACCGGATCGAAGATGTAGGCGTTGATCTTCTTCGCTGTGGTGTCGATAGCCAGCGCGAGATAGGTCCACTTGTTGGCGCTGACGTTCAGGCTGTTAATGTCGTTACGCGTGCTGCCGTCGCCGAGATTGAAGCGGATGTTGCAGCTCGTGCTCGAGCCCGGGAACAGGCCGATCGCGATGCCGGCATTGCCGCCCGAGTAGTAGTTCTTGTTCGAGAACACCGGCGTGCCGTTACCCGTGAGATTCGCGCACGAGGTGTAGAACCAGAAGCCGATGGTGAATTGCGCGTGGGTCGTAACGTCGTTGGTCTGCGTGAGCTTGTAGCCATCGAAGCCATTGCTGTCGACCGTATGCGTGTCGATCTGCAAACCCTTGCCGCCGAACGGATCGGTGACCAGCGTGCCGCTATCGGCATCCGCAGCCCACGGCCCCATCGTGCTGGCGTTCAGGCGATCGACCGGCGGCAGCGCACCGAACGGGTAGTAGCTCGACAGACCGTTGGTCAGCGTGGTTGCGAGCGGCGGCGGCGGGGGTGGAGGCGGCGGGGGTTGCACGTACACAACCTGGGTGATCGTCGCGAGCGGCGCGCTGCCGGCCACCACCGTGTAGTTGAACGGGTAGACGCCGGTCGTCGTCAGGCCGAGTTGGCTGTCGGTATAGGTCGCCGTGCCGGCGGGCAGGCTCGCGATCAAGGTGCCGTTGCGCAGCACGCTGATCGCGCCGGTCGCGGGCGCGGTCCACGTCAGCACAAGGCTCGAGTTGTCGCTACCGGTGGTGCCGAGCAGTTGCGATACGGGCGTGGCGCCGATGAACTGGCCGCCGTCGAGCGCATAGGTCGTGGGATCGGGCAGCGCGCCCTTGTAGGCGAGCAGCGTCGGCGTGATGTCGGCGATGCTGGCGCGCGTGTAGAGCGCGGCCATCGTGGTCGGCGCCGTGGCGTTACCGAGGCGCGCATTCGGCGCCTGGTTCAGCGCGATGAAGCTGGTCGACTCGGCCGGCAGCGGTAAGCCGTCGGTGCCGCCGGCCGCGTTCAGACCGTGACTGCTGGTCACGACGATCAGCCAGTTCTCGTTGCTGCGTTTGGCGGTTTCAGCGACCAGCGTGCCGAGCGCGGCATCCAGTTGCGCCAGGGTGCTCGCATAGTTCGCCGACGACAACCCGTCGTTCAGCGCGGCGTCCTGCGCCGAGTGGTATTGCGCGAACACCAGCGAGTAGCCGTTGTCGATCAGGTTCACGCCGTTCTGCGTGACGCAGGCGTCGACCGACGCGCAGTTCACGAGCGTGTCGAGATTGCCGGCATTCTGATCCGGCGTCAGCAAGGCCGCGAGACCGCTCGAATCGACGGCCGCGCCCACCGTGCCGGCGCCCGCGGTCTTGAGCATCTGAAACACCGTGCTGCTATGCGAGGCCTGATTGGGCGCGTCGGAGTTGATCTGGTGACGGTCGGCCCACGTGCCGGTCAGCACGGTCGCCCAGCCCGGCGTATCGAGATTGGGTTGCTGCGACAGCGTGCCGTTGACACCGCCGCTGTACGCGGGCGCCACGTTCAGCTTCGCCAGATTGGGCAGCTTGCCGCCGGCGATCCCCGCGCTCAACGCGCCGTACGTCACGCCGTCGAGTTCGACCAGCAGTATCTTTTTGGCTGCCGGCCCGGCGGACGCCGCCGGTGTGCTGGCCGGCGTACCCGCGCTGGCTTGCGTGTTGCCCGCGCCGTTGCCGGAACCACCGGCGCCGGTTTGCGATGTGCCGCCGCAGCCACTCAGCGCAGCCGTTGCGCCGAGCGCGCCGAGCAGCGCCAGACCGCAGGCGAATTGCACGACGGTGTGCCGTCTCATGTTTGTCCCCTCTCGATGCCGATATGCGCCGGACCATCCGGCGAGTCGTTGCAACGATAGGGACCGCGGGCGACGCGGCTATGTCGTTTTGCGCAAGCTGGCCGATACCGGCATCAGCATTTTTTAGGGACCGCTAAGGGGCGGTTAAGCGGCCACGCCGACGTTGGCCATGAAGGCGGTGATGAGACGTGACCCCGCGCGCGCCTCGAGGTAATACAGATACTCCTGGAGGACCGGCGCGTCGGCGTCCAGCGGCAGTTGACGCAGATCGGGATGCGCCGGCGCTTCGCCAAGCGGCATCAGCGTGCAGCCCATGTTGTGGCGGATCGCTTCGTAGATCGCCTCACGGCTGCCGATTTCGATCAGCCTCGCCGGCACCACGCCGATACGCTTGAGCGCGCCCTCGGTGGCTTCGCGAGTCCGCGAGCCAGGCTCGCGCAGCAGCAGCGTATGGGCGGCAACGTCGGCAAGCTTGACCACTTTCTGTGCGGCCAGCGGATGCCTGCAATGCGCGACGACGACGAGCGGATCGTCGGCAATCGTACGGCGTGCGAAACGCGGATCGTCGACCCGTTGCGACGACACCGCAAGATCGACGCGGAAATCGAGCAACGCATCGAGGATCTGCTGAGAATTGCCGATCTCGACACAAATCTTGACCGCCGGATACTGCCGATGAAACGCCGCGATGGCAGGCAGAATGTAGTAAGGCCCGGTCGCGCCGACCCGCAGATTGCCGGCGGCCAGTTCGCGTTCATTGCGCAGCGTGAAGTCGATATCGCTTTCGGTTTGCTGCATGCGATCGATCAGCGGCATCAATGCGGCGCCGGCGTCGGTCAGATCGAAACGGCTGCCGCGCCGGTGGAACAGCTCGACACCGTATTGTTTTTCCAGTTGCTGGATGCGCGCCGTGATGGTCGGCTGACTGACTTCGAGCCGCTTGGCGGCGGCGGTGACACTGCCCTGCCGGACGGTTTCGTAAAAGGCAACCAGAAGCGGAGCAAGCATGGAAGGCCAAAGGCAAAACTTCCAACTTATTACCGCAACGTGACAATTTCGTTACGAACGGCTTTTGATTTTGTAATGAGTTGCAAGCGCCGCCGCGAACGCGCGGACGTAATACCTTGCGCGCGGCGTCAGCGGTCCACGAGGCTGCTGAGATTGCCGCGCACCCGTTGCAGCAGCGCGATGAGTTGCTTGGCTTCTTCGTCGGTAAAACCGTTCAGCGCTTCGAGCGCGACTTTATCGCCCACCTTGCGTGCTTTGCCGAGCGTGCGCTCGGCCTTCGGCGTCATGCTCACCTGACGCTCGCGACGGTCATTCGGATTGGCCGTGCGCTCGATCCAGCCGCCCTCTTCCATGCGGTCCAGCAGCCGCCCCGCCGAAATCGGCGCGACTTCGAGCAGGTCCGCGAGCCGCGCCTGGTTGACGTCGCCGTAGCGGGCGAGGTTGGCCAGCACACGGCACTGCGCGCGTGTCAGATCGACCGACGACTTCGCGAGATCGTCGAAACGCTTGCCTGTCAGGCGTCCGACGTCGGAAATCAGAAAGCCGAAGCGTTCTTCGAGTTGGATGGTCATGTGCGGATTATACGAAGGCTTTGGTTTGTCATCGTCGGAATGCGTGGCGAACGGGTACGCCACAGAAATAACGCGGAAACAAAGCGGGCGCAATTCAGGCTCCGCATAATTCCTGGTGGGCACCTGTGCCGACGGCCGATATACTAAGCATGCTTACTATATCGAAGATCCCCTCCCCCATGCCCTCCGATTCCACGCCGACGAGCGCCGCCGCCCCGCTCAACCGGCCGATGATCACGGTCTCGATCATGCTCGCGACGCTGATCCAGACGCTCGACAGCACGATCGCCAACGTCGCGCTGCCGCACATGCAGGGCACGCTGTCCGCGTCGCAGGACGAGATCACGTGGGTGCTGACCTCGTATATCGTCGCGGCCGCGATCGCCACGCCGCTGACGGGCTGGCTGTCCGACCGGCTGAGCGTCAAGCGGCTGCTGCTCTTCGCGATCGGCGGCTTCACGGTCGCCTCGGCGCTGTGCGGATTGTCGGAATCGCTGACGCAGATCGTGGCGTCGCGGTTGCTCCAGGGGATTTTCGGGGCCTCGCTGGTGCCGCTGTCGCAGTCGATCCTGCTTGACATCAATCCACGCGAAAAGCAGGGCCAGGCGATGGCGGTGTGGGGCATGGGCGTGATGGTCGGACCGATTCTCGGGCCGACGCTCGGCGGCTGGCTCACCGATAGCTACAACTGGCGCTGGGTGTTTTTCATCAACGTGCCGATCGGCGCGTTCGCGCTATTCGGCGTGGCCACCTTCCTGCCCGCGCGCGAACCGAAGCACGACGCGAAGTTCGACGCGTTCGGCTTTGCCACCCTGGGTCTCGCGATCGGCGCTCTGCAAGCGCTGCTCGACCGCGGCGAACAACTCGACTGGTTCGGCTCGAATGAGATCGTTATCGAAGCGTTGGTCGCGGCGATCAGCTTCGCGTTCTTTCTCGTGCATACGGCCACGGTCGGCAAAAAATCGTTCTTCAAATACGAGTTACTGAAGGACCCCAACTTCGCGACCGGCACGTTCTTCATCTTCGTGATCGGCGCCGTGATGTACGCGACGCGTGCGTTGCTGCCGCCGATGTTGCAGAACCTGATGAACTACCCGGTCGCAACCACGGGGCTTGTGACCGCGCCGAGCGGCGCGGGAACCATGGTTGCTATGCTGTTCGCCGGGCGGCTACTGAAGCGGATCGACGCGCGGCTGTTGCTGCTTGCCGGCTTCCTGATCTCCGCCTTCGCGCTGTGGCAGATGATGCATTACACGATCGTGCTGTCGGCCTCGGACATCGTCTGGCCTGGTGTGATTCAAGGCTTTGGCCTCGGCCTCGTATTCGTGCCGCTGAGCGCGTTGACCTTCTCGACGCTGACACCTGAACTGCGCGCGGATGGCACCGCGACGTACAGCCTGATGCGCAATATCGGCAGCAGTATCGGCATTTCGATCGTGCAGACGCTGATGACGCGCAACACGCAGGTCTCGCATGCGGACCTCGCCGCGAATATCACGCCGTTCAATCCGGCGATCCAGCCGATGCTCAATAGTGGATCGAACTACGACCTGGCGGTGTTGAACGCGTCGATCACGCAGCAGGCGTCGATGATCGCTTATCTGAACGACTTCAAACTGATGTTCATGGCTACGCTGCTGGTAATTCCGCTGCTGCTGTTGATCCGGCCGGCGCGCCACGCACCGGATACGTCGGTCGCGCACGCGGCGATGGACTGAACGCGAGGATCGGGTCAACGGATGCAGCGGCGCATTCGCGCCACGCTTAAACGATTCGCGTCGCGCTCACCCTTCGATTCTTCCGCGCGTCACGCCCAGCAATCCCGCCATCGCCTCGCGCGCCGCGTTCGCATCACGGTCGCGGATTGCTTCGAACACCGCCGTGTGTTCGGCCAGCGACGCATTGAACACGTCCGCACGTTTCGCATTCAGGCGAAGCTGCGCTTCCAGCGTGCGCTCGATCAGCGTGCCGAGCGGAATCAGCAATTCGTTGCTGCATGCCGTCAGCACGCTCAGATGAAACTGCAGATCGGCACGCACCCATTCGTCGACATTACGCGCCGCGACCATCGACGCGTGGGCCGCCGCCAGCGCATTAAAGGTGTTGTCCGTATGCGAGGCCGCGGCCAGACCCGCCGCGTACGGTTCGATCATCTCGCGCATTTCCTGCAACTTGAGCGCGAAGGCCATCGGCTCGGCAACCCGCGAGTACCAGTCGAGCACATCGGCATCCAGCAGATTCCATGCGTGTTTCGGCCGCACGCGCGTGCCGACTCGCGGACGCGATTCGATCAATCCTTTCGACGTAAGCGTGCGCAGCGCCTCGCGCAGCACCGTGCGGCTCACGCCGAAGGTGTCCATCAACTCCGCCTCGCGCGGCAGGATCGAGTCGGGCGCGTAGTCGCCGCGCAATATCGCGGTCGCCAGCAGATGGGCGACGCGCCCATGCAGATCGTGCTGAATAGCTTTCTCCCCTCAACCTCTCGGCGCTTTTGATATCGGACCTGAGCCCGCGATGGACCGCGATTATCCGGCATCCTGCCACTATTTGGCCAATAGTACTATTAATAGTACTTAAGCGCGCTTTTGTTGTAGCATGTGAATCCTCGAAATATTCCGCACACGCGGACGCCCAGCCCGCAAGGAGACGCACACCATGAAAATCACCAAGCTCGAAACCTTCATCGTTCCGCCGCGCTGGTGCTTCCTGAAGATCGAGACCGACGAAGGCATCATCGGCTGGGGCGAGCCGGTGGTCGAAGGCCGCGCGCACACGGTGGCGGCGGCGGTCGAGGAACTGTCCGACTATCTGATCGGCAAAGATCCGCTGCTGATCGAAGACCATTGGCAGGTGATGTATCGCGCGGGCTTCTACCGCGGCGGCCCAATCACCATGAGCGCGATCGCCGGTGTCGACCAGGCGTTGTGGGATATCAAGGGCAAGCATCATGGCGTGCCGATTCACGCGCTGCTGGGCGGCCAGGTGCGCGACAAGATCAAGGTGTATTCGTGGATCGGCGGCGATCGTCCGAGCGACGTCGCGGACAACGCGCGCGCCGTGGTCGAACGCGGCTTCAAGGCGGTGAAGATGAACGGCTCGGAAGAGCTGCAGATCATCGACACCTTCGACAAGGTGCAAGGCGTGATCAACAACGTCGCCGCGGTGCGCGAAGCAGTCGGGCCGAACATCGGCATCGGCGTGGACTTTCACGGCCGCGTGCATAAGCCGATGGCAAAGGTGCTGGCCAAGGAACTCGACCCGTACAAACTGCTCTTCATCGAAGAGCCGGTGCTGTCGGAAAACGCGGAAGCCCTGCGCGACATCGTCAATCAGACCAACACGCCGATCGCTTTGGGCGAACGCCTGTATTCGCGCTGGGACTTCAAGCACATCCTGTCGGGCGGCTACGTCGACATCATTCAGCCGGACGCGTCGCACGCGGGTGGGATTACCGAGTGCCGCAAGATCGCGTCGATGGCCGAGGCTTACGACGTCGCGCTCGCGCTGCACTGCCCGCTCGGTCCGATCGCCTTGGCCACCTGCCTGCAGATCGACGCCGTGAGCTACAACGCGTTCATCCAGGAACAGAGCTTGGGCATTCACTACAACCAGGGCAACGACCTGCTCGACTACATCAGGAACCCCGAAGTCTTCAAATACGAAGACGGCTTCGTGTCGATTCCGCAGGGCCCGGGCCTCGGCATCGAAGTGAACGAAGAGAAGGTGCGCGAGATGGCGAAGGTCGGCCACCGCTGGCGCAACCCGGTGTGGCGCCACGAGGACGGCAGCGTCGCGGAATGGTGATGGTGTAGTTGAACGCCGCCTGCGGGCGGCGTTTTCTTTGGCTCACCCGCCGCGCCGCCAGCAAAACCAATCAGAGGACACCCTACGTGGAGACAACCCACCTTCGAACGCACGCCACCGGCAAGCGCCACCGTCTGCTTGCGATGCTGTTCGTCACCGTCGTCATCACGTATCTCGACCGCAGCAATCTGTCGATCGCCGCGACCGCGATCGCTAAAGATCTGCAACTCGATCCGGCCCGTATGGGGCTGGTTTTCTCCGCATTCGGCTGGTCATACGCATTGCTGCAGATTCCCGGCGGCATGCTGGTCGACCGCACGCGGCCGCGGCTGCTGCTCGCGCTCGTCATCGGGCTGTGGTCGCTGGCGACGATTCTGCAAGGCTTCGCCGGCACGTTCGCGATCCTGCTGTCGTTGCGTGTGCTGCTCGGCGCACTGGAGGCGCCGGCCTATCCGACGCTGAATCGTGTCGTCACCACCTGGTTTCCCGACAGCGAACGGGCTCGCGCAATTGCCACCTACACGTCCGGTCAATATGTCGGGCTCGCGTTTCTCACACCGGCGCTCGTTCTTACCCAGCAGCATTTCGGCTGGCAGGGGGTATTTTTTCTGACCGGCGCGCTTGGTGTCGCGTGGGGTCTGGTCTGGTATGCGTTGTATCGCGAGCCGTCGGAAGCATCGGATGTGAATGAGGCTGAACTCGAGGCGATCCGCGCGGGTGGAGGGCTCGTCGAACTGGGCGACACGCGCCGCGCCCGCGCGCGTTATACGGCCGCCGACTGGCGCGCGGTACTCGGCAACCGCAAACTGTGGGGCGTGTATATCGGCCAGATCGCGGTGACCTCGACGCTGTGGTTTTTCCTGACGTGGTTTCCTACCTATCTCGTCAAATACCGGCACATGGATTTCCTGAAGGCCGGTTTCATGGCGGCCGTGCCGTTTCTCGCCGCATTCGTCGGCATTCTGAGTTCGGGACTGCTGTCGGACGGGATGATCAGGCGTGGCGTGTCGGCCACCGTCGCCCGCAAGGTGCCGATCGTGACGGGCTTGCTGCTGTCCACCGCGATCGTGGGTGCAAACTATGTCGAGACGCCGTCGATGGTGATCCTCTTCATGGCGATCGCTTTCTTCGGTAGCGGCTTTTCGTCGATCACGTGGGTTCTGGTGTCGTCGATGGCGAAGAAGGAGTTGCTCGGCCTCACCGGCGGCATGTTCAACCTGATGGGCAATCTGTCGTCGATCTGCGTGCCGATCGTGATCGGTCTCATTGTCCGAAACGACGACTTCAAGCCCGCGCTGGTGTTCATGAGCGCGGTCGGCCTGCTCGGCGCGCTGTCGTATCTGTTTCTGGTCGGCCGCATCGAACGGATTCGCTGAAGACCAGCCAGGCGCCTTTCAGAACGCTTTCCCGGCGCCTCGCGCGTCACGTCACGCGGCGTTACGTGGCGTGACGCGCGCGCCGTCGCAGTTACGTAACATCGCGGACCGAAACGCTCTGAAACCGCGTTTTCCGACTGTTCGCACGCTCCCGCCCACCTTGGGCAAAGCCTTATCCACAAAGGTTCTCACGCCGTATGTCCGGCAGCGGACATACACATGGCCCGCTCCTTGCTCAAATGTGTTCAAACAACACATGCAGCGGGGAACATCATGGGCGAATTCCTTCCAGACTATCTGATCCGAGAACAGGCTGCCGTTGGCGCGCTGGTGGTGTTCGGCGTGCTTCGCCTCGTCGGTGCAATGCTCGCCTATGAGCGCGGCTGGCGCATCTCCGTGGTCGAGAAATGCTTTATCGCGGCCGCGGTGTTGTACTGCCTGCCGCAACTGTTCGATTTGCTGACGCAGATGTACGGGTCGCGCGCCGCCGGCGCGGAGCTGGAAGGCAAGGCGGCGGGGTGCGCGATCGCGCTGTTCTGCGCGCCGATTGTCGGACACCGGCTCGGCCTCGAATAATCGTGCTGATCGAACGGATGCTCGCGATGCGGCCGGGAAAGCGGCCTGCAAGGCCCACCAAGCCTGCAAAACCCATCTACCGCGTCGGCGACGTCCTGACGCTCAAGTCCGGTGGACGCCGGATGACCGCCGCCTGGAGCGGGCCGGTACTGTTCGCGCCGGGTAACTGGCTGATCTGCCAGTGGTTCGGCGACGACGGCGAACTGCAACAGGAGATGTTTCCGGAAGAAACGCTGGAGCGGGTGCACAACGCACTCGCCGCCTGAAAGGGCAGCAGGACAGCACCAGGCAGTAACGGATCAGCCGGCCACCGCCGGGCGACCGTGTGTATTGCGCCGCACGCTCTTGCTGTGCGGCGCTTTTTTTGACCTCAGCCCAATGCGGCAAAGGCCGGCACGCTGTGCGCCAACGCGGCCGCCGCGACGAACACGCCGATTATCGCCAACGCTTCCAGATACAGCACGTTGACGAAGGTATGCGCGTCCATCGTCGAGGCTGTGCGGCGCAGGCGCGGCAGCGCGAGGAAACGGTTGAGGCCGCCGAGCACCAGCGCAAGCCCGACCAGCGTCAGCTTCAGCGTGAGCACGTGACCCCACGTGCTCATCTCGATCGCCTGGAACGAGCCGCCCGAACCGCGCACGCCATTGAAGATGCCGGTAAGCAGCACCAGTCCGACCGCCACAATCGATACGTTCGACACCTGCGTCGCCGTGCGGATCAACATCCCGCGGGCGGTCGAAGTGCCGAGCGCGGGCAATACCGAGAGCCCCGCCGCCATGGCCAGGCCGCCCCACACGCTCGTGACCAGCACATGCAGCGTCTGCATGGCGATCGGCGCCGACAGCGGACCGGCATCGGCCGCGTGCCCGAGCGACGCCTTGCCCGCCGCGATCACGATCACCGCGAACCACAGCAGCGCATTGCGCAACATGCCCGTATGACCGGCCATGGCGGTGCCCAGCAATAGCAGCGCGCCGGCGAACGCCACGCTCCAGCCATAGCCGACGTGGGTTTGCGTCAGGACGGTCGGCACCACGCCGATGGCCGACGGCAGCGCGACGCCGCTCATCGACGCCGCCTGATACAGCAGCCAGCCGAGATCCGCGAGCACCAGCACGACGGTGGCCGTCAGCATCGACCGTTGCGCGCGCAACCAGGCGGGGCGCGCAGGGTTGATCTTGGCCTGAGCGTCTTTAGCGAGCCACGCGCCGAGCAATGCCGATCCGACGGCAAACGCAAACGCGACATTCATGAGCGCGGCCATGGCGACCTGCCCGATCCACAGTCCGTCCATGCTCATTTGACGATGAACGCGAAGTTGCCTTGCGTGCGGTGGCCGTCCGTGGCAACCGCGGTCCATTGCACTGCGTAGCGGCCGGCCGTCAGTTGCGGCAGCGCCAGGTGCATCACCTTTGCATCACTTTTGTCGACTTGCGACGCAGCCGGCGCGGCGGGCTTGCCGCTCGCGTCGCTCAGTTCGATCCGGCTGAAAGCCGGCTCGAGCGGCTCGGTGAAATGGATCGTCACTTCAGTGGGGGCGGTCACTTCCGCGTTCGCCGCCGGCTCGCTCGAGATCAGATGCGCGTGAGCGAAAGCCGTCGACGTCACGACCAGCGTGGCGGCGCCGACCATCGACGCACGCAGCGCCAGGCGGGAAAAATTGAATAGCTTCATGTAAGGCCGATAGCTTGTGAAAAGTAAAACGGTGGACGTTGGGCTTAAGGGCACGGACGCCGGACAGAGGCCGGCGAGCCCGGAAGTGTACGCTTCGATGGCCGGTACGCGCGTCGGTTCAACCTGCTTTGTCAGGCCAACCGACCTGAACCGGGCGGGCGCCCGACCTCGTCCGGACAAAATCGAGACGGCCGGCCACTTACCACCTGACGGCGCCAGCGCGCGTCAAACTGTCGCATGGTTATCACACCAGGAACCTTCTCTAATGTGGCAAATAGTCACCATCACCCTTCGATGATAGAATGCTGCGTCGCCGCAGCGCCGGCTGCCCTTCACACCGAGCCGCTCGAAGTTCGGTCAGGTCCCCGATTTTGATGGAGTTACGCGTGTCTTCAAGACGCATTTTCCGCCCGCTGCTTGCCCTTCTGCTGATCGGCTCCGCGGGTGTCTATAGCGCTGCGAAAGCGCAGACTCAACCGAAGGCCCCCGATACGATGGAAGCGCGCGTGCAGGGCTGCACGGCCTGTCACGGCTCGCACGGCCAAGGTACCGACAACGATTACTTCCCGCGCCTGGCGGGCAAGCCGGCCGACTATCTGTACAACCAGTTGCAGAACTTCCGCGAAGGGCGCCGCAAGTATCCGCCCATGAACTACCTCGTCACGTATCTCTCTGACGACTACCTTCATCAGATCGCCACGTACTTCTCGCAGCAACGCCCGCCGTACCCGGCGCCGGCCAAGCCGACCGTGTCGGCGGCCATCGTTGCGCGCGGCCAGCAGATCGTGCTGCACGGCGACGCATCGAAACAGATTCCGGCCTGCGCGGCTTGCCACGGCAAGGCGTTGACCGGCATGGAGCCCGCAATTCCGGGTCTGGTCGGTCTGCATGCGGACTACATCAGCGCGCAGTTGGGTGCTTGGCGTTCGGGTTCGCGTCATGCCATCGCCCCTGATTGCATGCACACCATCGCCACCCGTCTGACCGATGACGACGTGAACGCCGTCGCGGCATGGCTTTCCACGCAAACGGCCCCACAAAACCCCGTGCCGGCTCCGGCCCGCTCGATGAAGACTCCGCTTGCCTGCGGCAGCGAACCGCAATAAGGCACCGGGAGAGACACTCAAATGAAACGCAAGTCTTTGTTCGCCCTCTCGGCTGTCGTCGTCGTTGCGGCTGCCGCACTCGTTCCCGTCCTCTGGTCGGGCGGCGACAACCTGCATAACGGCTCGGCGATGGCGGCAACGCCCGCCGACCAGGCCGCGCTGATCAAGAAGGGCGAGTACCTCGCCCGCGCCGGCGACTGTATCGCCTGCCACACGGTGCGCGGCGGCAAGCAGTTCGCTGGCGGCCTGCCCATGGCTACGCCGTTCGGCACGATGTTCACGCCGAACATCACGCCTGACGACCAGTACGGTATCGGCAAGTGGACGCAGGACGACTTCTACCGCGCGATGCACACGGGCCGTTCGAAAGACGGCAGCCTGCTGTATCCGGGCTTCCCGTTCACGAGCTACACGAAAGTCACGCGTGCCGACTCGGACGCGATCTACGCGTACCTGCGCTCGGTTACGCCGGTCAATGTGCCGAGCCGTCCGCACGAACTGAAATTCCCGTTCAACCAGCGCAACATGCTGATCGGCTGGCGCACGCTGTTCTTCCGCGAAGGCGAGTACAAGGCTGATCCGACCAAGTCGGTCGAATGGAATCGCGGCGCGTACCTGATCGAAGGCCTCGGCCACTGCGGCATGTGCCACACATCGATCAACGCCATGGGCGGCCCGGTCAGCTCGGCGGCATTCGCCGGCGGCCTGATCCCGCTGCAGAACTGGTATGCCCCGTCGTTGACGTCGAACAAGGAAGCCGGTCTCGGCGACTGGGAAACCAAAGACATCGCCGATCTGCTGAAGACCGGCGTGTCGAATCGCGGCGCGGTGTTCGGTCCGATGGCTGAAGTGGTTCACAACAGCCTGCAGTACATGTCGGACGAAGACATCAATGCGATGGCTACGTACCTGAAGACCATTCCGCAGAAGAGCGAGGCGCCGGAACCCCTGCAACTCGAAACGTCGGAAAAGTTCGGTGGCGAACTGTTGAAGCAAGGTCAGAAGATCTACGCTGACAACTGTGCGAAGTGTCACGCGGACAACGGCCTCGGCATGCCGCCGGCCTTCCCGCCGCTGGCGAACAACCAGTCGATCCAGATGCCGTCGGCGGTCAATCCGATCCGCATGGTGCTGAACGGCGGTTACCCGCCGAGCACCGATGCCAATCCGCATCCGTACGGCATGCCGCCGTTTGCCCAGGCACTGTCGAACACGGAAGTGGCCGCCGTCGTGACCTACATTCGTATGTCGTGGGGCAACCACGGTACGGCTGTGTCGCCGCAGCAAGTGTCCGATCTGCGCTCGGCGCCGCTCGACTAAGCAGCGTGTGATGCACCTGGGGCGCGGCCTGCGAATCACGCGGCCGCGCCCTTCGTTTTTTCAGGACCGGTATCATGTGGGGATAAACCCTTATGAACCGCGCAGGAGGAAAGAGCCGTGCATGTCGGTGAGCGTTTCAACAGCATTACCCATCTCGTCGGCGCCGTGCTGTCGGTGGTGGGACTGGCTACGCTCGTGACAATGGGCGCGCTCGCCGGCGACGCGTACAAGGTGGTGAGTTTCAGTGTCTACGGTGCAATGCTGTTCGTGCTGTATGCTATCTCGACGCTTTATCACAGCGTGCGCAATCCGCGGGTCAAAGCGGTCCTGCAGAAATGCGACCATTCGGCGATCTACCTGCTGATCGCCGGCAGTTACACCCCATTCACACTTGTTACGTTGCGTGGACCGTGGGGCTGGTCGCTATTCGGCGTAAGCTGGGGGCTTGCCGCTCTCGGCATCGTGCAGGAACTGACGCTCGGACGACGCACCCGCAGCGTTTCGATGGTGCTGTATGTATTGATGGGATGGCTCGCGCTCGTTGCCGTCCGCCCGCTGGTTGAAGCTTTACCGGCAGCGGGTACCGCCTGGCTCGTGGCCGGCGGGGTCATCTATAGTGCCGGTATCTACTTCTTCATCAACGACGAGCGCATCCGGCACGGACATGGTATCTGGCACCTGTTCGTACTGGCGGGCAGTCTGTGTCAATTCGTCAGTGTCGCGCGCTACGTCGCATGACATCCCACGGCGGCGAAATGCAACTTAAGGCCAGTCAACGTGTCTGCATAGCGCGTTGAAGCATTCGGCACGCGTATCGCGCGTGCCGCCGATTTCTCTGCGACCGGAACCGGGCTTTGGCCTCGAACGCGCCATGCGGGCGTGTTCATGCCGCGCCTGTACCCGCTTGGGTCCACGTGGTGCCGTCTGGTGCCGTTCGCGAAACTGCATTGCAAAGAGCATTTATGTCTTTTGATTCCCTCGGCTTGTCCGAACCGCTGGTCCGCGCTGTACACGAACTCGGCTACACCACCCCGACTCCGATCCAGACGCAAGCGATCCCCGCCGTGCTCAACGGCGGCGACCTGCTGGCCGGCGCACAGACCGGCACCGGCAAGACCGCCGGCTTCACGCTGCCGATCCTGCAGCGTCTGAACACGATGCCAGCCGTCACCTCGGCCTCGGGCAAGCGCGTCGTGCGCGCACTGATCCTCACGCCGACGCGCGAGCTGGCCGCCCAGGTCGAAGAAAGCGTGCGTGCTTATGGCAAGTATCTGAAGCTGAAGTCGACCGTGATGTTCGGCGGCGTCGGCATCAATCCGCAGATCGGCGCGCTGCGCAGCGGCGTGGACATCGTCGTCGCAACGCCGGGCCGTTTGCTCGACCACATGCAGCAGAAGACCATCGACCTGTCGCATCTCGAGATTCTGGTGCTCGACGAAGCCGACCGCATGCTCGACATGGGCTTCATCCACGACATCAAGCGCGTGCTTGCGAAGTTGCCGCCGAAGCGGCAGAACCTGCTGTTCTCGGCTACCTTCTCCGACGAGATCAAGACGCTCGCCGACAATCTGCTCGACTCGCCGGCGCTGATCGAAGTCGCGCGCCGCAACACGACGGCCGAGACGGTTGCGCAGAAGATTCACCCGGTCGACCGCGACAAGAAGCGTGAACTGCTCACGCACCTCATCAAGCAACACAACTGGTTCCAGGTGCTGGTGTTCACGCGTACCAAGCACGGCGCGAACCGCCTCGCCGAACAGTTGACGAAAGACAACATCAGTGCGCTGGCGATTCACGGCAACAAGAGTCAGTCGGCCCGTACTCGTGCGCTCGCCGAGTTCAAGGACGGCACGCTGCAAGTGCTGGTCGCGACCGACATCGCGGCGCGCGGCATCGATATCGATCAACTGCCGCACGTGGTCAACTACGATCTGCCGAATGTGCCGGAAGATTACGTGCACCGCATCGGCCGCACGGGCCGCGCCGGCGCGACGGGCGAGGCGATCTCGCTCGTGTGTGTCGACGAACTGCAACTGTTGAAGGACATCGAGAAGCTGATCAAGCGTCCGGTGCCGCAGGAAGTGATCGCCGGTTTCGAACCGGATCCGACCGCGAAGCCGGAGCCGATTCTGCGCCGTGGCCAGGGTGGCGGCGGCGGTGGCGGTCGTTCGCCGCGTCAGAGCCAGGGTGCGCCGAAGCGCGATGGCGGTAGGGGTGATGGTGTCAGGCGCGATGGCGCGTCGGCTGCCAAGCCGGCGCCACGCGCGGGCCAGCGTCCGGCGAATGGTCAGCAGCAACCGAAGCCGCAAGCTGCGAAGCCGGCAGGCAACGGCGGCCAGCCGCGCCGCGACGGCCAGCGCCACGACGCTCAGCCGCGTGCAGCGGCGCACGAAGGGGGCGCCGCGCAACACGCGCCGCGCAAGCCGCAAGGTGCAAAACCGCAAGGCGGCAACCCGGGTGCACTGCTAGGTGGCGCCAAGCCGCGCAACGACGCACCGCGCGGCGGTCAGCCGACTCGCAGCGGCCAACGCGGCCGTTAAGTTTCAGGCAATGCCTGCTCGCTAGCCCCGGTCCCCGACTAACGGCTAGCCGCAGCGGCAGCTTGCTTCAGGTGCTCGATCTGGCGTTCCCATCGATCGAGCACCGCCTTCCCTTCCCCTTGCAGCTCAAACGTAATGCCGCTTGTCAGGCGCGCATAACGCACGCTTTGCGCCCCCCCCGTGTCGATCGAGCCGCTGAGGTACACGAGGCCGCTGTCGTCGCCTGCCACGCCCGCTAGCGGCGTCAAGCGCAACTGCACCTGATAGAACGCTTCGTCGCAAACGAACGTCAGCGCTGCCCGTCCGCTTTGCGCAATCACGCGCGCCGCCCGCGCCTGTGGCCACAACGCGATGCAGAGCGAACGTGAATCAGGCGCGTACAACTCGCCGACGCCCAGCAGCGACGTGCGCACGTGGCCGTTCGCATCGACGGTGAGCAGCGCCGCGGTGAACCCCGTCTTGCTCGCCAGTGACGAGCCGTCGAACAGCGCGCGGACCGCGTCAGGCCATTCGTCGAACACATGCTGTTCGAGCGGGCGTTCGGGTGAAGGAAAATCGCTCATCGTATCGATCCGGTCTGAAACGGGTTACGGGGTTGCGCGGGTTGCTGGCGTTGCCACGATCAATCATGCCTCGAAAAACGAATGGCCCGCGCGAGCGGGCCATTCCTCTTCATCCATACGTCGCAAGCTCAGCCGAAGAACATCAACGGAAAAACACGTGCTGCGTGATCTTGGCGAGCGGGTAATGCACACCCGGCTGAATCCTGGCCGGAATGTCGAGCGGCTTGAGCAGCATTTTCACGCACATGTCCGCCGACAGATTGCGCCGCACCAGTGCGTTGATGCGCGCCGCGCGTTCGCGGTTATAGGCCGAATCATGCACCCGCTCCGGATATCGAATCGCAAAAACGTGACGCAACGCGATCTCCGAGTCTTCGTTCTTGATTTCCATCACACGACGCATCAACGCGCCGAGAACCGCAAGACGCCCATTTCCTTCGATCTTGTTGTACTTCTTGAAGTACTTGAAAAAGTGCTTGTAGTGACGGACCTCGTCGGTACGGATGTTGTCGGTGATCTGCTTGAGCACCGGCTCGTCCGAACATTCGCCGATCGCGCGATACAGCGTGGCGGTGCCCGTTTCCACCACACAGCGTGCAACCATTTCAAGCGCGCGGGTCTTCTCGAAGTCTTCGACCGAGCAGGTCAGCGAATACTCTTCCATGAAATTGCGGAACGCGGTGTCCCAGTCGAACTCCGGCCAGACGTAGGCGATATACGTCTTGAGCGCCCGGCCGTGCTGCATTTCTTCCGGTTCCCATTCCTGGTTGAGCCACGCCGAAACTTCCGGGTCGCCGTCGAAGAAGGTGCTCAGATTGCTGGTGTAAAGATCGGTACCACTTTCAATAAACGAAGCGGCGCACAACAGAAGCAGCAGGTCTTCGTTAGCTACCGCTTTCTGGCGATCTATGCGGGTCAGGTCGATATCCTCGATCCGCCAGGGCATCACATGGTTCAGCTCAGTGTGCATTGTGTCTTTGCTCCGAAAGCTGTATCGACTCGTGGAGCCCGCCCGGAACCGCCCGCTTGCAAGGACGGTCCGCCGTGTCAGATACAGCGCCTTGAATTAGAGTTAACCCCTTGTATCTTGCATCTTAGCCGGTGTTTAGCAACTCTGCAGATAACCCAGCACAGACCATGCCGGGCTCCCGCAGTTCCAGATTCACGGTAGTCGAATCCTTCGGTTGATTACAAGCGGGGCCCGCAAGGCGAAAAAAAGCCAGCTCGAAGAGCTGGCTTTGAGTTGACGCGGGTGCATGTCTGGCACGGCGACGCTTGCGGCAAGGCTCGCTGCGCAGCACAACGGCCGCCGGCCGAAGCGTCATGGCGTCATGCGAGCTTGACGCGTTCGAGCTGCCGGACGCGCCGCATACGCCACGCAACCACGACCAGCGACAAGCCCGACAGCACTGCGGCAATCAGCACGTAGTAACTTGGCGCAAGCTTGTCGCCAGTCAAGTGAATGAAGGTCTCCACAATCGTCGGCGCAAAGCCGCCGAAAATCGTCACGCCAATGCTGTAACCGATTGAAAGACCGGTGGAGCGCACCTGGGTCGGGAAGATCTCCGACATCAGCGCGGGCATCGGCCCGGAATAGGCCGCCTTGAAGATTCCGGCGGTGCCTTGCAGCAGAAGCAGCCAGCCGAGCGTCGGATGCGATTGCAGCAACGCAAACATCGGGTAGATCAGCACGCCCATCAGGATCGACGTCGTCAGCATGATGCGAATCCGGCCGGTGCGGTCGGACAATGCGCCCATCACCGGCGAGAGCAGGAACTGCAAGCCGCCGTTGAGCACCACCACGCCGAACGATGCCGCAGCCGGCATATGCAATTGCTTGACCGCGTACATCGGCATGTAGAGTTGCAGCACGTACACGCCGACCGTGGACTGCGCCACGATGCCCACCGCCAGCAACAGGTTCACCCATTGATTGCTGAACGAAGCGTCCTTTTCCCGAGGCAGCGCCTGACGCTTGCCGGCGGCCTGGCGCGCCGCCTCACCCGCTTCACGTTCTTTACGCAACGCGAGAAACTCCGGCGTCTCGTCGAGATGCGAACGGATGTAATAGCCCACCGGCCCGACCAGCAGACCGAACACGAACGGCAGGCGCCAGCCCCAGCTATTGAGTTGCTCGGGCGGCATCCACGCGGTCAGCAGCGATCCAAAGGCCGCCGCGGTGATTGCCGCGAGACCCTGGCTTGCGAACTGCCAACTCGCGTAGTAGCCGCGACGCGACGCGCTATGCTCGACCATGAAGGCCGTCGCGCTGCCGAACTCGCCACCCACTGCGAAACCTTGCACGAGCCGTGCAAGCAGAATCAACACGGGCGCCGCGAGACCGATCGACGCATACGGCGGCATCACGGCCATCGTGAAGGTGCCGACCATCATCAGCGCGATCGCGAGCGTGAGCGCCGCCTTGCGGCCCTTGCGGTCGCCGTACATGCCCAGCACGATGGCGCCCAACGGCCGCATCAGGAAAGAGATGCCGAAGGTTGCAATGGCGAGCAGCGTCGAGAGCCACTCGTCGTGCATCGGAAAGAACTGTTTCGCGATGATCGTCGCAAAGTAGCCATAGACCAGAAAGTCGAACCACTCGAGCGCATTGCCGACCGACGACGAAAACACGATACGCCGCACCATCGCTTTGGAAAGCTGCGCGGACGTGGAATGGGGGGAAGCTGTCACGGGTTGCGACGCGGGGGTGTTCATGATGTCTCCTGCCCTGCCTGATATTTGACGCGCTGCAAGCGCTCGTGGCGCTCGATGCCCGGCTGTCGCGCGCAGTCCATTGCGGTTGCGCGTGACGCCCTGCTTTAATTGCCTGATCGGTCCGCCTTCGACAATGCGACATGCATCGTCGACGGCGGCAACGAGACACGGCCGCCGCCCACGCGGCGCCGCGCTTCGCTTAAGTCGTTCAGAAGCCGGCTGCCAGCCCGTCGCGACGGCTATCGCTCGCCGCCACGTAGCCGCGCTCCGGATCGTTACGGTCGAGCTTCCAGATGTACTGGCCCGAGCCGAAGTCCATGTACGGATCGTCGACCGACTTGATCGTGTGGCCCAGCTTCTGCAACGCCTCGGCGGTCTTCGGATTGAGCGTCGATTCGATATCGATCGTGAAGTCCCGGTTGACCTTCCAGCGCGGTGCGTCGCAGGCGGCCTGCGGCTGCTGACCGTAGTCGAGCATCCGCACGATCGATTGCAGATGGCCTTGCGGCTGCATATCGCCGCCCATCACGCCGAAACTCATCACCGCCTCCTGCTTGCCGTCCACCTGCTGGGTGAGGAACGACGGGATGATGGTGTGGAACGGCCGCTTGCCGCCTTCCACCACGTTCGGCGACTTGGGGTCCATCGAGAAGCCGCAGCCGCGGTTCTGCATCGCGATGCCGCTGTCCGGCACCACGATGCCCGAGCCGAAGCCCATGTAGTTCGACTGAATGAAGCTGACCATCATGCCGCGCTCGTCCGCTACCGACATGTAGATCGTGCCGCCGGCCTTCGGCATGCCGAAGTCGAACTGCGTGGCCCGCTTGTGGTCGATCAGCTTCGCGCGCGACGTGAGGTACGCGTCGTCGAGCATCTGCTCCGGGGTGACGTCCATCGAACGCGGATCGGCAACGTAGCGGTAGACGTCGGCGAACGCCAGCTTCATCGCTTCGATCTGCAAATGCTGCGACTCGATGTTGTCGACAGCCAGTTCCTTCACGTCGAACTTTTCGAGGATGCCCAGCGCGATCAGCGCCGCGATGCCCTGGCCGTTTGGCGGAATCTCATGCACGGTGTAGCCGCGATAATCCTTGCCGATCGGCTCGACCCAATCCGCCTTGTAGTTGCGCAGATCGTCGAGGGTCAACGCACCGCCGCCTTCACGCGCAAACGCCGCGATCTGTTCGGCGATCTCGCCTTCGTAGTACGCGCGCGGGCCTTGTTCAGCCAGCTTGCGCAGCGTCTTCGCGTGACCGGGAAAGCGCACCAGTTCGCTCACTTCCGGCGCGCGGCCGCGCGGCATGAAGGTTTGCGCGAAGCCCGGCAGGTCCTTCAGTTCCGGTACCGCCGCCGCCCATTTATAAGCGACGATGCTCGCCACCGCATGACCGCGCTCGGCGATTTCGATCGCCGGCTCCATCAGAGCGGCGAACGGCAGCGAACCGAATTTCTGATGCAGCGCTTCCCAGCCGGCAATCACGCCGGGCACCGTCACTGCGTCCCAACCGCGCTTGGGTTGCTTCGCGAGACCATCTTCTTCGCCGTACTTGCGCTTGAAGTAATCGACATTCCACGCCGCCGGCGAGACGCCCGACGCATTCAGACCATGCAGTTTCTTGCCGTCCCATACCAGCGCGAACGCGTCGCCGCCAAGGCCGCACGACACCGGCTCAACCACCGTGATGGCCGCTGCCGCCGCGATCGCCGCGTCGACGGCATTGCCGCCTTTCCACAGCATCCGCAGCCCGGCTTGCGCGGCGAGCGGATGCGAAGTGGAAACGATGTTGCGCGCGAATACGGGCAGACGCGGCGTCGGATAGGGGTTTTGCCAGTTGAAGCCAGTCATGTCGAACACTCTCGAAAGCGTGGCCCGGCGTGTTCTTGAACGCCGGAAGCCATGGGAAACGGGTAAGACTCAGGTAACACGCGGGTAACACGCGGAACCTTGGATTGCAGCGCGATCCGGCACAAAAAACAAATTCATTTATCAAATGAATAAATGCACAAATGATCTGAATAGCTCGCTGCCGGGTCGCTGAGGATCCGAACCATGACGCACGAGTTGGCAGACAAGACGTGCGATGGTCTTACAATACGCTCACCCTCGTTCACGCATGACCCGTTTTCCGCCTCGACTTTTCGCGCTGTTGGCGGGGCATGCCGATAAAAGCCCACGACCCGAGACACATGACCCGAGACCCCCGCCTGACTCTCAACGCCCGGCAACAGGAACTGCTGGAGTGGGTGCAACGCGACGGCTTCGTGACCGTGGACGACCTCGCGGCCCACTTCGACGTGACGCCGCAGACGATCCGCCGCGATGTCAACTGGCTCGCCGACATGAACCTGCTGCGCCGTTATCACGGCGGCGCCAGTCTGCCGACCAGCTCCGAGAATGTCTCGTACACAGCGCGTCAACGGATGTTCCATGAAGAGAAGCGGCGCATCGCGGCGCTAGTGGCCACTCACATTCCCGACCAGGCGTCCCTCTTCATCAATCTCGGCACCACCACCGAGGAGGTCGCACGAGCGCTCAACCGGCATCGCGGCCTACGCGTGATCACCAACAATCTGAACGTCGCCAGCATGATGAGCGGCTATCCGGATTGCGAAGTGCTGGTGACGGGCGGGATCGTGCGGCCATGGGACAAGGGCATCGTCGGCGAACTGGCGATCGACTTTATCCGGCAGTTCAAGGTGGACTTCGCGATCATCGGCACATCGAGCATTGAAACGGACGGCACGCTGCGCGATTTCGACACCCGCGAAGTGCGCGTGGCCGAGGCGATCATCCAGCACGCGCGCACCGTGTTTCTCGCCGCCGACAACTCCAAGTTCGGCCGTCCGGCACTTGTCCGGCAGGGTCATCTCGACCAGATCGACGCGCTTTTCACCGACGCCGCGCCACCCGCCGAGATGAACGAAACGCTCGCCGCCGCCAACTGCCAGGTGTATGTCGCCGAATGATCCAGGTGTCTTCGGCCATGTTGCAGTGCACGCAAAACTTCGAGTGAAATCAAGGATCTGGCCGCTGCCCCAAACCGCCTGTGAGGGTCCCAATTGTCAAAGGGAAAATTTACTGGGGCCCCTTTGGTGTTTGTCTGGCGGTTGACTACACTCCAGTTCCCCAGCGTCCGTTCCGCGCTACGCGGCGCGCTGGCAGTGACCCTGTGTGTATGAGCCGTACCTCCCGCCTGATCCTCTAGCGGACTTCACTGGCATCGTGCCAGTCGCCGGCAAGGCCGTCCGCGTTAGCTTGACATGGAGAGAACGATGCTGAGTCCGCATGAATTCGCCACGTTGTTGCTCGTCAAGGACGCCCCCAATCAAGTCGACATGGAGCGAGATGAGCTCGATGCCCTGCTGGAACGCCAGTTGGTGCAGCTCGAACGGCTCGCATCGGGCAACGAACAATGGCGCGTGACTGAAAGCGGCGACAGCGCACTTCGTGCCATTAAACGTTTTTCGTAATACGCTGGCTTTTGAAGCGGCCGCCTGAACGGCCGCTTTGTTGTGCCTAATTCATTTACGCTGTAAATTGTCGCGACGGATCTTCAGCCCTCGCGCATGCCAAAAACGCTCTCCTCCGACGACATCCAGCAATTTCGCGAAGCCATGCGGCGTGTCGCTGAAAATGCGTTCGCCACCCGCGGCGCAGAAGGCGTGACGATGCGCGAACTGGCGAAGGAGCTGGGTTGCAGCGCGATGACGCCTTACCGCTATTTCCGCGACAAGGATGAAATTCTCGCGATGGTCCGCGCCGCGGCGTTCAACCGCTTTGCGGCGCGGCTCGAAGCCGTGGCGAAACAGGCCCCCTCGACCGACCGCTACGCACTCAGCGACGCCTACGTGGCATTTGCCTTCGACGAGCCGCACGCCTACCGTCTGATGTTCGATCTAGCCCAGCGGGACGAAGCCTACCCGGAACTCGCCGCCGCTTCGCAACGCGCCTGGCAGATGCTCGGGGCGCACTTCGAGAAGCTGGTTGCCGCGGGCATTCTGGAAGGCGATCCCTACCTGATCGGCTACGCCTACTGGGCGAGCTTGCACGGCTTCACCATGCTCGCGCTCGCCAATCAGTTGCCGCTGCCTCAGGCGCAACAGCCCGCCACAAGCAGCGCGCCGACACGCGAAGACGTGTTCGCGCAAATCCGCCGGATGTTGTGGCGCGGAGCTCAGCCTCAGCGCGGCTAGCCCGCACGCAAGGTCGGATCGCCCGCCGCGCGCCAACTCAACGCCCTGGCACGCTGATCGATGAAAAAGCTCACCCACTGATTACGCACCTGCGGATCGGTACTCGTCCCTTGTGCCGTATAGCGCTGCGCAAGCGACGTCTGGAACGCGCAGTAATCCTCTTTCGACAACTTGCCGCGCCGGTTCGCCACGTACGCATCGAACAGCGTCGTGTAGACGTTCTGCGCATCGTTGCCGTAGTCGACCGTTTGGGGACCGCACATCTGTTGCAACGACGCGAACGAAGGCGCGCCCATCGTCCCGTTCAAGCTCGGCGAACTGATGCACCCCGTCAGGAGTGCAACGCCACCGATCATCCAAAGTCCACGCATGAATTCACCTCGAAATGGCTCCTTTCGAGAGTATCGTCCGTGGCCGCGCGTTACGCCACCACCTTCGCCAGGCACTAGAGGAATACCCAAGAAAACCGAACTTTACTTTTTCGAATATGTTCATTAAAGTTCGAAAACGAACACTATCGGTTCGATAGTTTTTCCAAACCATTTCCGGATACGACGCAGGGGACACAGCAGGTGACGCAAGGCTCGAGATACGATTTGCTCGTCGTGGGCGGCGGGATCAACGGCGCAGGCATCGCACGCGATGCGGCGGGCCGCGGCCTGTCGGTGCTGCTCTGCGAACAGGACGATCTGGCCGCCCATACGTCGTCGGCCAGCACCAAGCTGATCCACGGCGGCCTGCGCTACCTTGAATACCGCGAATTCGGGCTGGTGCGCAAAGCGCTGCAGGAGCGCGAAACGCTGCTGCGCGCCGCGCCGCACATCATGTGGCCGCTGCGCTTCGTGATGCCGCACATGCCCGATCTGCGTCCGGCCTGGCTGATCCGCGCCGGCCTGTTCCTTTACGATCACCTGGCGAGGCGCGAACTGCTGCCTGGCTCGCGCGGCATCGTCATGCGCGATCATCCTGCCGGCGCGCCGCTGGTCGATTCGATCAAGCGCGGGTTCGTGTATTCGGATGGGTGGGTAAACGACGCGCGTCTGGTCGTGCTGAACGCGCTGGATGCGCAGGAACGGGGCGCCAAGATTCTCACGCGCACCAAACTGCTGAGCGCGGTGCGCGCCGGTGGCGAATGGCGCGCACAACTCAAGCGTGCGGACGGCACGATCCTCGACGTGCGCGCGGCCTCGATCGCAAATGCGGCCGGACCGTGGGTCGGCGAGTTGCTGCACGGCGCGCTCGGCCGCGAGGCGACCCACAGCGTGCGTCTCGTGAAAGGCAGCCATATCGTCACGCGCCGCCTGTTCGAGCACGATCACGCGTATATCTTCCAGAATCCGGACAAGCGGATCATCTTTGCGATTCCGTACGAACACGATTACACGCTGATCGGCACGACCGACCTCGAATATCGCGGCGACCCGTCGCAAGTCGCAATCAACGCCGAAGAAACACAGTACCTGTGCGATTCGATCAACCGCTACTTCAAGCAGAAGATCTCGCCGCAAGACGTGCGCTGGACCTACTCGGGCGTGCGTCCGCTGCTCGAGGAAGAAGGCGCCGACAACCCCTCGGCGGTCACGCGCGATTACTCGCTCGAACTCGACGCACCCGCGGGCGAAGCACCGCTTCTATCCGTGTTCGGCGGCAAGATCACGACGTTCCGCAAGCTGGCGGAAGAAGCCGTCGACAAACTCGCGCACGCGCTGCATAACGGCGCGCCTTCGTGGACGGCCGGTGTGCCGTTGCCCGGCGGCGATATCCCGCAAGCCAACTTCGAGCGCTTTCTCACCGGCTTTAAACAGCAGAATCCATGGTTGCCGGCCGATCTGGCCCACCGCCTCGCGCGTGCGTACGGCACGCGCGTCACGCATGTCATCGGCAATGCACGCTCGGTAGCGGACCTCGGCCGTGCGTTCGCGCCCGGTCTCCATGAAGCCGAGCTCGCCTATTTGCGCGATGTCGAATGGGCACGCAGCGCGCAGGATGTGCTCTGGCGCCGCTCGAAACTCGGCCTGCACGTCGAGCCCGGCACGCTCGATTCGATCACACACGACATCGACGCGTGGCTCGCCCGCGAGCCCTTCCGACAGAGTGCCTGACCGGGTCACTTACCCCCATCAACCGAATCGATTTTCACCCCTCGGCTACTGAGAAAGCCGGGACGCACAAACTCAAACTGTTGCAGCCCGCTTAAAACAATAAGCCGTTCCCGTCGCCGGTCAGCAGTCCGGCGATTCATAAAACGCATGGAGAAGAGACAATGCAGGATCAGTACATCCTCGCGCTTGACCAAGGCACCACCAGCTCGCGCGCGATGCTGTTCGACCGGCTCGGCAATGTCGTGTCGACCGCTCAGAAAGAATTCCAGCAAATCTATCCGCGTCCGGGCTGGGTCGAGCACGACCCGCAGGAAATCTGGTCGACCCAGGCCGGCGTCGCCGCCGAAGCCGTCACGCGTGCCGGCATGAACGGCACGTCGATCGCCGCGATCGGCATTACCAATCAGCGTGAAACCACCATCGTGTGGGATCGCGAGACCGGCCATCCGATCTATAACGCGATTGTCTGGCAGGACCGCCGGACCGCCGACTTCTGCGATCAACTCAAAGAGCAGGGTCTCGAAGAAAAAGTCCGCGCGAAAACCGGCCTGCCGATCGATTCGTATTTCTCGGCGACCAAGATCCGCTGGATTCTCGACAACGTCGAAGGCGCACGCGAAAAGGCCAAACAAGGCCGGCTCGCCTTCGGCACCGTGGATAGCTGGCTGGTGTGGAATTTCACCAAGGGCGGCCTGCACGTCACCGACGTGACCAACGCGTCGCGCACGATGCTGTTCAACATCCACACGCTGAAGTGGGACGACGAACTGCTCGAAGCGCTCGACATTCCGCGCAACATGCTGCCGGAAGTGCGTGCGTCGTCGGAAGTGTACGGGCCGACCAAGACCACCGTATTCGCCTCCAAGATTCCGCTCGCGGGCATCGCCGGCGACCAGCACGCGGCCCTGTTCGGCCAGATGTGCACGGAATCGGGCATGGTGAAGAACACCTACGGTACGGGTTGTTTCCTCGTGATGAACACCGGCGACAAGCCGATCGAATCGAAGAACAATCTCGTCACCACGATTGCCTGGCAGATCGGCGATCAGATCAACTACGCGCTCGAAGGCAGCATCTTCATCGGCGGCGCGGTGGTGCAATGGCTGCGCGACGGCCTGGGCATCATCAAGAACGCCGCTGAAATCGAAACGATGGCGCGCAGCGTGCCGCATTGCGATGGCGTGTATCTGGTGCCCGCCTTCGCCGGTCTCGGTGCGCCGCACTGGAACGCCCGGGCACGCGGCACGCTGTTCGGCGTGACGCGTGGCACGAGTTCGGCGCATATCGCCCGCGCCGCGCTCGATTCGATCGCCTATCAATCGCTCGACGTGCTCAAGGCGATGGAAGCCGATTCAGGTATTCGCATCGGCGAATTGCGGGTGGACGGCGGCGCTTGCGCGAACAATCTGCTGATGCAATTCCAGGCGGACATTCTCGGTGTCGACGCAGTACGG
The DNA here is from genome assembly GCF_059567945.1 of Paraburkholderia sp. BGA-UO-ETr-F12. Taxonomy (NCBI): domain Bacteria; kingdom Pseudomonadati; phylum Pseudomonadota; class Betaproteobacteria; order Burkholderiales; family Burkholderiaceae; genus Paraburkholderia; species Paraburkholderia sp. BGA-UO-ETr-F12. Next base: position 61,168 of record NZ_JCAQOZ010000061.1, read on the forward strand.
CCGAAGGTATCGGAAACCACCGCATTGGGCGCGGCGTATCTGGCCGGTCTCGCGGTGGGCTACTGGAAAGACGTGAACGAACTGCAAAGCCAATGGGCGCTCGACCGCCGCTTCACACCTGCCCTGCCGCATGCCGAGGTCAAGGAATGCCTCGACGGCTGGCAGCGCGCGATTCGCGCGGCGAAGGCCTGGGCCGATACGCCCTGATCCGGAATTCACCCAAGACCTCTTGATATAACGAAGCCGCCTGTCCCGCGGCTTCCCTGATAACTATATTTCGGATAACCAACCATGTCTCCTTACATTGCGGAATTTATCGGTACCGCGCTGCTGGTGCTGCTCGGCAACGGCGCGGTCGCCAATGTGCTGCTTGCCCGCACCAAAGGCAAAGGCGCGGATCTGATCGTGATCGTGATGGGCTGGGCGATGGCCGTGTTCATCGCCGTATAGAGGGTCGGCCGGGATTCGTAAAATTTTCGCCAAAACGCCGTCAACCCGTTGTTGCGCAAGGGAATTCGCGCTAACGACGCACGCATCGAATGCGAACCCTCATGCGTGATCGGGGCCGTGCGCGCTATGTCGTTATTGACGATCAGCTCTGGCCTGCACATCGGTGGCCCTCGTGATCGGTAACGCGATGAACTCGCGCTCCCGCACCTGCCCATAGGCGTCAGAGGGCCGCTTGCGAACTGATCTTGCCATGACGCATGAGACGGTATTCATGCCAGATCAATAACATAACGAACAGGTCGAGAACCGTCAGTACAACCAGACCAAAGGAGTGGGTATAGGAAAAACGATATCCTTGATAAATAATGAATAGACCCAATACAACGAGAGACGCCGGATATGCCCACAATTTATTCCTGAGAAGACCGATAACCAGAAAGACCTTAATGATTCCATGACTTAAAAGATAGAACGCGTAAAAATGCTGGCTACTTACAGAAAAATGAGTAGCGAAAGTAAGTAGGTGGGTTGCAATAAAATCTTTCGGGTCTTCGACGAGTTCTTCTTGCGTGAGCGTGTTAACCAACGCCAGTATTGTGCTCTTGTCACCGAAGGCCAACGCGAGACCGCCAATACATTCGATCAATGCGTGAGCACCCTTAAGAATTAGGCTGACGGAAAAAATCCGGTGGATTCGATTTTCGTTCATAAATTTTATCCTTTTATCAACGAGATCCGGCTGCAATCGCGGGGGCGCCGGCTCCGGAAGCAATGGAGCAGAAAAATCCATTTAAACCATCCTGCTATAGAGCCACAATAAAAATTGCCGGGTCCTATTCATCTAATTCATTCAGGGAAGGCTATTGTCGATCGGCCCGCTGGCGGATATTGGCAGCTGTCGCGACCGGCAACGCGATGAAATCGCGCTCCTGCATCTCCCCGTAGATCCTCAGGAACGGCAGGTACAGTTCCACAATCCACTCTTCCCCGTCTTTACGGCCCGCGTAGGGATGGAGGATTTCGCCGTCTGCCCGGCACCGGTCGAAACGCAGAACGCCCTTGTACGGGTACCGGTTATCGGGATCTTTGTAGCGCACCTTCATCATGTGCGTGACGACCTCATGCGGGAAACCCGGGTGCCCGGAGGTTTCATGTTCGTGGACGGCAGCCCTGATCGCCTCTTCCTCCGTCCGATGACAGGCCGCGATTTCATGCTCGTCGAACACCACCTCCTTCGCAATATAGGGCGGTCCGCTATACCAGTGGGGATCGTCCCGATCAAGCTGGATGGCAACGATGATCCGCGTGCCGACATCAGTGCAGCGCCACCAGAAACCCGCGATGCCCATGAATTCAAGGCCGATATGGAAATCCGAATGCTTCATGCGGGTCCCGGCGAAGTGGGTGGAGGCTGAACGGCATCGGCTTGTGCCGGACGGAGTGGATCCGGTTCATTGACTGTTTGCGCATGCCGTCGGTCGTCTTCCGCGTGCAGATAAATGCCGGTGGTCTCGATCGACGCGTGCCGCAGGTTCTTCTGGATGAAGCGCAGATCGGTGCCGGCGTCTGCCTGATGCGAGGCCGCACTGTGGCGAAGCCAGTGCGTCGACGCGCGATGCAGCGTGGCCGCACCGACCGGATTAGTGGATTCAAGCGCGTCCGCTGCGCGCCGGAACACTTCCTTCACGATCAGATAGATCGCCGCCGGTGTCAGGTGCCGCGCGTCGTTGCCGGCGATACTCATCACCGCCGGACCGCCTTCGCTCGCCGATGGCGCGGGCGGCAGGCCGTGAAAGCCCCGGTACCGCGCAAAGTCGGCCATCAATGCGTCGCTGACGGGCACCTCGCCTTCACCGCCGCCCTTGCCCACGACGTGCAGCCACCATTTTCCCCGACGCTGATAGAAGTCGGCCGCCTTCGCGTTCGCAGCTTCCGAGACACGCAGTGCGGTGTGATACAGCAGGCGAATCAGCCAGCGGCTGCGCTCGTAGTGCTGCTCGTCGCGTTCCGTCAGGCGCGGCCACTGCTCGAGACTCACGAGCACGTGATCCCACAGCGCGTGATCAAGGTAGCGCTCGACCCGGCGAGATCGCCTGGCTGAAGTCGTACGCCCACGGCGCAGCGCGAGCGGATTGCCAGCCAGATAGCCGGCGCTGACCAGGTACGTCATGAGACCCGAGAGGATGCCCAGCGCCTGATGCTGGCTGCGCTCCGATAGCGGCCCGTCGAACAGCCGCCGTGCGCGGCCTCGCCTCGGCAGCGCCGGATCGGCCCAGTCGCCGGTCGGCGCCGCGAGAAAACGCTCATACAGCAGGAAGTCTTCGCGCGTGAGGCTCGACAGTGGCCTGTCGAGCATCTGCGTGGCCCAGAGCAGCAGGCGCACCGCCTCCTTGCGATAACTGCGCAGCGTATGCGGCGATGCGCTGTATTCGGCCAGCCACAAGCGCACGGCCTCGATATCGGTGTCGGCGGCGATCTGTTTGTGCCGACCGTTCGCGCGGTTGGTGCCAACGCTACCGTCGAGCACGGTCGGCAGCACCATAGCGAGGACAGGTTCGGCGGGCGCAACGGCGACGTTCATGGTGTGACGCGTTTCGAAACAAGGTTTTCGCAGCGTACAGCAGAAATGCTTGTGATTATGCGGATTATCGTAAATTCTGAGCGTTTATCGTTATGCATATAACGCAATATCCTAATATACATCTTTAATTCTTACAAAAAATCCATACCCTCCACCACTTCCACCTGGAAAACGCCGTCATGAGCCGTGTCAGCGACACCCGCATCCGTACCCGCGAAGCCGCTGCACGGCTCGTTGCCGCCGGCCGCCTCCCGCATGAGCTAACCGTCGACCTGATCTATGCAGAGATCCGCCAGGGCAGCCGCACCACGATCAATGATGAACTGAAGCAATGGAAGGATGAGAAAACCAGAGTCGACGCGCTCTCCAGGCAATTGCCGCCTGCCGTCGCCGATGCGATGCTTGCTGCGTGGGCAGTCGCCGTCGAACATGGCGAGAAGGTGTACGATTCGCGCGTCGGTGAACTGGAAGCGGAGTTGGCGGACGCACTCGTGCGGGCTACGACGGCCGAGCGGACGTGCGCCAATGCCGACGAGGCACGCCGCGTCGCTGACGCTCTGTCTGCCGGACAAGGTGTGCGGGTAGCCGACTTGCAGCGGCAACTCGCGGCGACGGCCGATGAACAAAAAGCGGCACAGACGCGCATCGCCGCGCTGGAACAGCAGTTGGACACTACGCGCGAGCAGGCCGACGCGAAACTCGATGCGCTACGCGCGACCCATGACCGGGAGGTTGCTGCGTTACGGGCATCGGTCGATACGCGCGATGCGGCGTTCCAAAGTGAGCTGAACAGGGCCACCGAACGTATGGAGGGAGTCCAGAAACACATGATGCAGCAGATCAGCGAAGCCCGCGACGAGCGCAAGCGTGCCGAGGCCCAGACTGCAAAAATCCGCGAGAAATGCGAGACGCTGCACGCTGAAGCGGGCGCGTTGCGCACTGATCTGACCGAAAGAAAGCGGATGCTCGAACGATCGGGCAAGTCACTCGAACAGGCTGAGGCCGATCTGCAGCGCTTGCGAAACGAGCATTTAACGGTGCTTACTCAACTGGCCGAAGCGCACGGAAAGCTGGAGAGCGTCGGGCAACTGGTTGCATCACTGGAAGCCCGGGCGAGGGCCGCTGAGGCGCGGCCTTCGGATGAGATATCCGGTCAACCGCGGCACGGCCGCATCGGGCCGCGGTAAGTCCTAGGCACCTGCAAACGTGGCTATTGCCGGCCAGCATGAATTCTTCCGGAGAACCGCACGGTGAAAGTATTGATCATCGAAGACGACACCGCCATCGCGACCAACCTGTACGACTATCTGGAGAGCGGCGGCTATGAGGTAGACCTCGCGTCGGATGGCGTGATGGGGCTGCATCTCGCCGTCACCCAGCATTGGGATGCGATCCTGCTCGATCTGTCGTTACCGGGGATGGACGGCCTGACGATCTGCCGCAAGCTGCGCGAAGAGGCGCGTCGCGATACGCCGATCCTGATGCTGACCGCGAGAGATACGCTGGATGACAAGCTCCAGGGTTTTGGGCAAGGCGCGGACGACTACCTCATCAAACCATTCTCACTCAAGGAAGTAGGCGCACGGCTCGGCGCACTGATAAAGCGCTATAAAGGCAATGTGACGCAGGCGACCGTGTCCTGTGCAGACATCCGCTTCGATCCAGCGACGCTCGCCGTCGACCGTGGCGGCCGGCCGGTGAAGCTGCCACCAAAATGCCTGCATCTGTTGCGCATCCTGATGCAGGCGCCGAATCGCGTATTCGGTCGCGCGGAACTCGAAACCGAAGTCTGGGGCGAGCAGTTGCCGGACAGCGATACCCTTCGCGCGCACATCTATACGCTGCGCCGGGCGCTGACCGCCAATGGCGAGGACGATCTGATCGAAACAGTCCATGGTCTCGGTTACCGGCTGGTGGTGAGCGATGTCAACGCGCCGTAGCCTGCGCTTCAAGGTCGCGCTGGTTTTCTCGGTGCTGACGATCCTGTTGCTAATGGCCCAGGCTCTTGGCGTGAAGGCGCTCGCCGAAGCGCAGGAGGAGCGGCTCATCAGCGCGCTGATCGCCGACGACATGGCGAGCGTCCTCAAGAGCTGGCAATCGGACCCAACGTCTGTGCCGCCGCTCGACCCGCGACTCGATGGTCATGTCTCGACAGGAGGCCACGTAAGCGTGCCGCTGCCCGCGTCAGCCAGGGATCTGCGCAACGGCATCCACGAAATCATCGTGAACGGCCGCGAAATCCATGTGGCGATCGCACCGTTCGGCGATGCCCGCGTCTATCGGATCTACGACTTCAGCGCGTACGAGCAACGCTTCAGGCAGGTGATTGACGCACTGATGTTCGGCACCGGTGTATTTGCGCTACTGGCATTCTGGCTGGCGTTTGGATTGTCGGGCCTGCTGGTCCGACAGGTTGCCGGCCTCGCCCGCCAGGTCAAGGCACTCAGGCTCGGCGCGTCGGCCGCGCTCGATGCCGGCAGGTACGATGAAGTGGAAGTCGTGGAACTGGTCGACGCGTTCAATGACTATCATGGGCGGATGGCACAGATGATTGAGCGGGAAAAAGAGTTCACCGGCAATGTCAGCCACGAATTGCGCACACCGCTCACGGCGATCAAAACCAGTTGCGAACTTCTCGACCACGATGGGTCGATCAACGCGAAGTCGAGAGCGCGCCTGCGACAGATCGAGCGCGCGGCCGACACCATGAGCGATCTGGTCAATGCGCTGCTGCTGCTTGCGCGCGAAGAGTCGCCGGCCGACGTTGGCCCGGTGCGTCTCATCAGCGCCATCGAGGACGCACTTGACCTGGTTACCGACACACTGCAAGCCAGAGGTATCCAGACCCGGATCGAGGTCAATCGCGGCCTGCACGTCGAAGCAAACCGGTCCGCGCTCGCGCTCGTGCTGTCGAACCTGGTCGACAACGCGGTCCGTTACACCAACAGCGGCCATGTCAGCTTCGTCTATGCGGACGGCTGGCTGCAGATCGAAGACACTGGCCGTGGTATCCCGCCGGACGCGCTGCCGCACGTGTTCGAGCGGTTCTACCAGGCGGGCGCGGCACATGCTGCGGCGCCGGGGTTTGGCATTGGCCTGTCGATCGTCAGGAAGGTCTGCGACCGCTACGGCTGGTCGATCAGGCTGGACAGCGAGCCGGGCAGTGGCACCCGTGTCTCGCTCCGGTTGCCGCCGGCGAACCGGATTTCCGCTGACTTCACAAAAAGTTGATGTTCTCTTGACGGAAACTTCACAACCCGCTGCGTAGCATGGGGTTATCGGCCTTTCCGTGGATGCATGGAAAGTACATTACCCCTCCGTGAAGGAGCTTGTCATGAAATCCCTTATCGTCGCGTTCGTTGTCGCGTCAACCGCCGTTCTTCCCTCGGTTTCGTTTGCTCAGCGAACTCACGAACTCACGCGTGCCGAGGTTCGTGCTCAGCTGGTCGCTGCGGAGCAGCAGGGACAGATCCCTCAGTCCAAAACCCAGTATCCAGATCCGATGAACATGCACGGGACGACTGATAACACTTCGGGATACGGTGCACCCGCGGCCGGCAGTCAGCAGGCAGGCGCGCCGCTCGGGCAGCAATTAAGCCGCTCCTCCATCTATGCGCACCACTAAGCGTAGCAGCTCATGCTGCGTTGACACTGAAGCTGCCAATGCAGCATGACTGCCCGGTAGTGGCGACCGGATCACCTTGGGCATCGACGTGCGGCAATCACGGTTGGCGGATAGAGATGTTAGTTGTGACAGATCTTCTTGACGAAAACTTCACAACCCTTAACGTACCATCCACGCCTGCCTGCCGCGTGATCAAGTGGCCAACAAGAAATCCGTGGATATTGCTATGCGCCGACCGATGCTGCTCGTGTGCGTCCTGCTGACGGGATGCGCCACCTATCACCCGCAGCCGATCACGCTGACCCACCTGGCCCGCCACTTCGAGGACCGGTCGCTCGCGAGCGGCGATCTGCGCACCTACCTCACGCGGCAGATCGGACACGAAATCGATCCATGGCCGATGCCGCGCTGGAATCGCGAGATGCTTACCCTCGCGGCCTGGTACTACAGCCCGGCGCTCGATATCGTGCGTGAGCAGTGGGGCACCGCAAAGGCGGCCATCGATGTGGCTGGTGCGATTCCCAACCCGGTACTGCAACTGCCTTTCCAGTACGCGACCCCCAACCCGGGGCCCGGTTCGCCGTTCATCACCGGCCCGGCGCTTGACATTCCCATCGAGACGGCGCACAAGCGCGGCTATCGGATCGACCAGGCATCGCACCTCTCGGAAGCCGCGCGCCTCGCCATCGGCAATGAGGCGTGGAAGGTGCGCGCTCAGGTGCGTGACGCGCTGATTTCGCTTTATGCCGCCCGGCAGCGCATCGCCTTCCTGTCGCGCAAGGCCGATGCGCAGCAGCAGATCGTCGCGATGGTGAAGAAGCGCCGCTCGGTTGGCGAGAACTCCGGACCGGATGTCGATGCAGCAATGCTCGCAGCCACGCAGGCACAGGCCGAGCTTGCCGCTGCGCGCAGTGCCGCGCAGGACGCACTCGCGCAGCTCGCCGCCGCGATCGGCATCCCGGCTGCCGCACTCAACGGGGTGCAGCTCGAGCTGGACGCTTTCGGCACCGCGCCCCCGGCACCGCCCACCGCCGACGCGCGACGCGAGGCGGTTTTCCATCGCGCCGACCTGCTCGCGTCGCTCGCCGCGTACGCGGCCGCCGAGTCGGCGTTGCAGCTCGAAGTAGCGAAACAGTATCCGGATATCCATTTCGGCCCGGGGTACACGTACGACACCGGCACCAACAAGATCGCATTCGGAGTGGCCGGCATCACGCTTCCGATCTTCGACCAGAACCAGGGCGGCATCGCACAGGCGCAAGCGAAACGCAAAGAGGCAGCCGCGCGCACGATGGCGCTGCAGGATGCAATTCTCAACGATCTGGACCACGCGCTCGCCCGTAACCAGGCGAGCCTCGCCGCAGTGCAACTATCCACCGAACACCTGGCGAGCGCGCGCAGGCAACTGGACAGCCAGGCCGCGAGTTTCGCGGCCGGCGCCACCGATCGCCTGACCTTCATGCAAGCCAGGGCTGATTATCAGACGAGCGAGATCGCCCATCTGGACGCTGTGGTCGCCGCGCAGCAGGCAGCCGGCATGCTCGAAGACGCCATGCAGCGGCCTCTCGAACCGGAAACAGCCAACTCCACCGTGACCGAACAGGAGATATCGCGATGAAACGACCAGCGGTCATCTTTTCCATCGTTTACCTGCTGCTGGCAGCCGGTGCCTGCTGGTTCGCCTACCGCACCTTCTACGTCGATGTTCCGCGGCCAGACCCGCCTGCGCTGGTCACTGCGCAACCGTCCGTGCAGACGGTGAACGGCGAAACGGTCGTCGTCGTGGCCACCGACGTGCAGCGTGCCAGCCACATCGATGTTGCACCGCTCACGGCCATCACCAGCCAACCCGGGAGCATTGCGTACGCGACGGTCGTCGATCCGCAGCCGCTGTTCGATCTGCGCAACCGCCTCGCGGCCGCTCAAGCGGACTACGAGACACTGCGCGTGCAATCTGCCAACTCTCGCGCGCAGTTCGAGCGCAGTCGCGTACTGTTCGAAGACGATCGCAACGTCTCTCAGAAGAGCCTGCAGGACGCGCGCGCTGTCATGCAGGCCGATCAGGCGAAGCTGCAGTCGGCCGAGGCCACGCAAGGCGGACTGGATGCGAGCATGCGACAACAATTCGGGACAGTGCTCGCCAACGCCGCAATGGCACCCACCTCGGACTTGTTCCAGCGGCTGCTCGCTGGCCGCGCGGTCGTGTTGCGCGTGACGCTGCCCGCCAGCTATAGCGGCGCCGCGCCTGCGCACATGACGGTGGACACGCCGGAGGGCCATCCGGTCGTGGCGCAGAAACTCTCTGCATCACCGCAGGGCGACCCCGCGATCCAGGGCAACCCGTATTTCTATGAGACGGGCAGCACGCTGCCGGTGGGAACCCATACCGTCGCGCATATGCCGGCGCCGAATCCCGGCACATCCGGGCTTGTGATTCCCGAACGTGCGGTCGTCTGGTACGGGGGACAACCATGGGTGTACGTCCGCACCGCACCCGATCGTTTCACGCGGCGCTACGTACCCGCATCCTCTTCCGGCGAACAGGGCTTCGTCGTGACCAAAGGGTTTCACACGGGCGAGAACGTCGTGATGCACGGCGCGCAGTTGCTGCTCTCTGAAGAACAGCGGCCTCAGGGCATCGCGACGGCCTGCAAGGATCCGCCCGAATGCGATGACTGATCCGTAAGTCTGCTTCGTCCAAAACGAATTCAACGAGTACTCATGCTCAATGCGATCATCCGGTTTTCGCTGCGTTTTCGCGGCGTCATTTACGCGCTGGCCGTGCTGCTAGCCGGCTATGGCCTCTATACGCTCACCCGCGCGAAGCTCGATGTGTTCCCCGAATTCGCACCGCCGATGAGCATCGTGCAGACTGAGGCACCGGGCCTGTCGAGCGAACAGGTCGAAACGCTGGTGACCCAGCCGGTCGAAAATGCGCTCGCCGGCATGGCGGGCCTTCGGTCGATGCGCTCGAAGTCGCTGCAGGGCCTGTCGGCGATCACAGTGGTGTTCGATAGCCATGCGAATCTGTTGCAGGTCCGGCAACTGGTGTCCGAGCGCGTCACTGCGCTGGGCTCGACACTGCCCGCGGGCGTGCAGCCACCCAGGTTGCTGCCCCTCACGACCACGACGAGCGTGGTGCTCACCATCGGGCTGACGTCGAAGACCCGCTCGTTGATGGACCTGTATGACGTCGCGCAGTGGACCGTCCGTCCGCAACTGTTGAGCGTGCCGGGTGTCGCGGATGCCATCGTGTTCGGCGGCGACACGCGGCAGTTGCAGATTCAGGTCGATCCGGCCCGGCTGATGCGCTACGGCATGTCGATCCAGGACGTGATCACTGCAGCCCGGGCATCCACGGGCGTGCGCGGCGCGGGCTTCGTCGAGAGCGCGAACCAGCGCATCGCCATCAATACCGATGGCCAGATCAGAACGCCCGCCGCGCTGGCCGGCGTGGTGCTGCGGTGGAGCAACGGCACAGCCGTGCGGCTCGGCGACGTCGCGACCGTCACCTGGGGTAGTGCGCCGGCGGTGGGTGCGGCGTCGATCATGGGCAAGCCGGGTGTGATGCTGGTACTCGAAAGCCAGTACGGCACCAACACGCTGGCTGTCACGCACGACATCGAGAAGACGCTGGCCTCGCTCAAACCCGTTCTGGCCCAGCAGGGTGTCGAACTGACCGCGGATGTGTTCCGGCCGGCGAACTTCATTGAGGTGGCAGTCAGTCATCTGCGCACCGCATTGCTGGTCGGCGCGGTGCTCGTCGTTGCGGTGCTGTTCCTGTTCCTGCTCAATATCCGCACTGCGGTCATTTCAGCGGTCGCGATTCCGCTCTCACTGCTGGTCGCGATCATAGTGCTAAGCTCATTTGGTGTAAGCCTGAACACGATGACGCTCGGCGGCCTCGCGATCGCGCTCGGCGAGGTGGTCGACGACGCGATCATTGACGTCGAAAATATCTACCGGCGGCTGCGCGAGAACCGCAACCGGCCCGAACCCCTTCCGCCGTTTCGGGTGGTGCTGCGCGCCTCGCTCGAAGTGCGCAGTGCAGTGGTGTTCGCCACCTTCATCGTGATGCTGATCTTCCTGCCGGTGCTGACGCTCTCGGGCATCGCCGGCAAGCTGTTCGCACCGCTTGGCGTCGCCTACATCCTCGCGGTGCTGGCATCGCTTGGCGTCGCACTCACGCTCACGCCGGCGATGGCGCTCGCGCTGCTGGCCCGCGGGCCGTTGCCGGCCGGGGAGCCCCGATTCCTGACGTGGCTGAAAACCCGCTACACCGCGATGCTGCTGAGGGTCGAGCAACGGGTGAGAACCGTCATGGTGGTGGTCGCGTTGATGTGCGTTGCTTCCCTGGCTGTACTGCCGTTCATGAACGGCAATTTCATTCCGCAGTTGCGCGAAGGTCACTTCATTGTGCATATGGGTCTTGAACCGGGAACGTCGCTCACCGAGTCGATGCGCATCGGCACCCTGGTTTCGCAGGCGCTGCTGCATATACCAGGGGTACGCCTGGTCGCGCAGCGCTCCGGGCGGGCCAACGAAGTGGTCGATCCGGTCGGCGTGCAGTTGAGCGAGTTCGAAGTCGACCTCGAGCCGATGGGTTCGACCCGACAAAGTGCAACCCTGCGACGTATCCAGGAAACGCTCGCGCGCTTCCCCGGCCTTACCACGTCGGTCAATACGTTCCTGGTCGAACGGATCGACGAGACCATTTCGGGCGTGACGGCCCCGGTGGTCGTCAACGTGTTTGGCGACAACCTCGACGTGATTGACCGGAAGGCGCAGGAGATCGCCCGACTGCTGGGGACGATCCGTGGCGCAGCAAGCGTGCGGGTGGAATCACCTCCAGGCATCCCGGAACTCGACGTCAGACTGAAGCCTGAACAGTTGAGCCGCTGGGGCTTCCGGCCGGTGGAAGTGCTCGACGCGATCCAGAGTGCCTATCAGGGAAGCACGGTTGCACAAACCTATGACGGCAGCCGCGCCTACGACGTCACTGTGGTTCTCGCGCCCGATGCGCGCAAGAATCTTGCCGATGTCGGCGCGTTGATGCTGCGCAATCCGGATGGGCTGGCCGTCCCGCTGCGCGAACTGGCGAGCATCGGCCAGGTCTCGGGCCGCTATCAGATCACGCACGACGGCGGCCGGCGGATGCAGACAGTCTCGGTCAATCTGGGCAGGCGCGCCGTGAGCGATTTCGTCAGCGAAGCGCGATCCCGCGTCAGTCGTGAAATCGTCATGCCCAAAGGCACCTACGCAGTGTTCTCGGGCGAAAGCGAGGCACGCGCGCAATCGCAGCACGACCTGCTCGCGTACGGCGCCATGTCGGCCGTCGGAATCGCACTGCTGCTCTTCCTCGCGCTGAAGAGCCGGCGCGGTGTCGTGCTGGTGATGCTGAACCTACCCTTCGCAATGGTGGGGGGCGTGCTGAGCGTAATCGTCCCGGGAGGCAACCTGTCGCTGGGCAGCATGGTGGGCTTCGTGACCCTGTTCGGCATTTCGTTGCGCAACTCGATCATGCTGATCAGTCACTTCGAGCACCTCGTGCATGTCGAAGGCGTGCCGTGGGGTATCGACACAGCGGTGCGCGGCGCGTCCGAACGGCTGATCCCGATCCTGATGACAGCGCTCGTGACCGCGCTCGCACTGCTGCCGCTCGCGCTCACCAGCGGCGCGGCGGGCAACGAGATCGAGGGGCCGATGGCGATCGTCATTCTCGGCGGTCTCGCCACCTCGACGCTGCTGAATCTGATCGTGCTGCCGACGCTCGCGCTGCGCTATGGGCGGTTCGAGCGCGATACGCTGGCGGAGCCGGGAGCGCCCATATCGAACGGATAAGCAGGGCATTTCAATTGTGCTGCCTGTGCAGGCGGTGTGTTCCAGCGTTTCCCGCGTGACTGGAACGAGAAAGGTCAACAACGCGGGGACAAGTTTCTTGCGTCAGGAGACTCACCATGTCAATCATTCGACAATCCTTCGTCGGCACCTTCGTCATGATCTGTGCTACGGGTACCGCACTCGCTGCCCCGCCGGCGAGCTATACGACCACCGTGCGACTGCACGATGGCAAAAGGGTCACCTGTGCGGTCAACAAACCGGCAGCCGTGCCAGCCGGTAGCACATCAACCTTGACCAGGCGCGAACGCACCGAAGCCGAGGTCAAGGCGACGGCCCGCCTGCGCCGGCGGACAGGCGATGAGAACGCTTATCCGAGCCCCACGACGGCGCCGCATGTTCAATGCTGGTGAACAAACCCTTGACCGGAATGCGCTTCATGCGCTGCTGCCGGGGAGCGGGCAAGTACATGGATGCCCGGCGGCGTCCATGATGTGGCAACAACCTGACTGACACGGGTTGGCCCGGTCATTGGGATAAAACGAGGTGAAACGGCCACGCGGTGGCCGCCCCGCCAGAATCGTCCTCGTCGTGCTGTCACTATCGGCGGGGACATCTTGCAAGCGGCCGCCTTTCTGGACCCGGGCCCCTGCCGGGTCCATTTTTTATTTGAGTTACCTATGCACGCATGGCTCAACGGCATTAGCGCTCATCCCTACATAGTGCTGGCGATTGTCTTCGCCGTCGCGTGCGCGGAGTCGCTGGCCGTCGTCGGTACGCTGGTCCCTGCGGGCATCGTAATGTTTGCCGCTGGCGCGCTGATCGGAGCCGGCGCGCTGAACGGGTGGGTGACGCTCGCCATCGCCGCACTCGGCGCAGTGGTGGGCGACGGTATCAGCTATGAGATCGGTCACCGGTACCATCGCGAAGTGCGAACGTGGTGGGTGGCGAAGGGACACGAAGCGGCCTGGGAGCGTGGCGAGCATTTTGTTGAACGGCATGGCGGGAAGAGTATCGTGCTGGCGCGGTTCTTCGCGCCCGTGCGCGCGATTGTCCCGCTGGTCGCCGGCGCGGCGCACATGCCGCGGCGCAGGTTTTACCCGATCAATGCAGCCTCCGCGCTCGCCTGGTCGCCCGCGCATATCGGCCCAGGGATCGTGTTCGGCGCGTCGGCGCAACTTGCTGCAGCGGTCAGCGGACGTCTCGCCGCGATGCTGCTCCTGCTGGCGGCACTGCTCTGGCTGGTCCCCGGGCTGACGCGCCTGGCCATCCAGCGCGGCGTGCCGCTCGTCGGGACCGCGTCCCAACGGGTGGTACGACGTTTAAATCGCCGGCATCCGCGGCTGGCGGCCCGCTTATCGCGCATCATCGATCCCGGCAAGCCCGAGTCGCAGACACTCCTGGTAATGACGCTGCTTTTCATCGGCAGTGTGTGGCTGTTTCTTGGCATCCTGCAGGATGTGGTCGCGCACGATCCGCTGGTTCGCGCCGACACCGTCATCTACAGTTTCCTGCAGACCCTGCGCACGGCGCCGACCGATTACGTAATGGCCGTCGTGATTGAGTCGAGCACCTACGGGGTGGGGCTGGCGGTGGCCGCTGCCGTCCTGATCTGGCTCATCGTGCGACGATGCTGGCCGACGGCAGGCTACTGGATTCTTGCGGTGGGCGTTGCAGGCGCGATAAGCCCTGCGATCGAACCCGGGAACGGTTATGCGCGACCCTTCACCTGGCAGCCAGGGATGGTCCATGTTCCGCTGCCCAGCGGCGATGCCACGTTCAACCTACTCGTGTATGGTTTTCTTGGCTGGCTGCTGGTGCGCCGGCAACGGTTGCTCTGGCGGGGCGTGGTCCTTGCCGTCGTCGCCGTCTGGCTGGTCATGACCGGATTTGCCCGCCTGTATCTCGGAGAAAACTGGCTGGCCGACGTGCTGGGCGGCTGGAGCCTGGGGCTCGCGTGGTTTGCAGTACTTGCCGGCGCATACACATACTGGCAGGTGCACGACAACGTGCAGTCAGGTCTGCTGAGCTGCATCGCTATTGGAATGCTCGCCGTTTTTGGCCCCTGGACGAACCGTGAAGGGCTTCACGCCAGTCTCGCGCGGTACGACCCCAGAACGCAACCGGTCACGCTCACGATCAGCCAATGGACGGATGGCGGCTGGCGCGCGCTGCCGCAACGTCGCACCGAACTGAGCGGCGACGAGGAGGAATATCTGCCATTGCAATGGGCCGCCGACGATGGCGCGATCGCGCGTTACCTCGAACCGACTGGCTGGCGGGCCGCCCCGGCATGGTCAGCGCAGTCTGCATTGCTGTGGCTGTCGCCCAGAACATCGCTGGATGCACTGCCGGTGCTGCCGAAACTATCGGAAGGCAAAGGCAACGGGCTGACCTTCCTGAAGTTCGATCCTCAGCGACCGATGATCCGACTGGTGCTGCGGCTCTGGCGATCGCGATATCAATTGATGACCCGCGACAGGGTCGGTGACGGGGCCGATGAGCCGATCTGGTACGGTGCGCTATATCAGGAAACGTTTCAGCAGCCGTGGCACCTCGTCACGGTGGGCACTGCCACGACCTGGCCTGATGCGCCCACTATTCGCCAACTGTTGCCGGCCAGCGTGCAGACGTTGAGTCCTTCGGTAATTGAGAACGGATCAGTCCGGCACGCGGTGCTGATCCTGCCGACTGTGCCGACGGCACCATGATGGATTTTTCTCGACAACCTTCTCGATCATTTCACTGCAATGTATACCCTCGAAGCCTTCAACCAGGCGCTGTTTCTCGCGATCAACGGCACGCTGGCGACGCCTGTATGGCTAGTCGACATCGCATTGCTGATCGCCAATTACGTGATCTATCTGGTTCCGCTGCTGCTGGCCGGCATGTGGCTGTGGGGCAGTGACGCGCAACGGAGTCTTGCCATCCGGGCGTGTCTCGTGGCGATGCTCGGCGTCGGCGCGAACCAGCTGATCGGGCTGGTGTGGCAGCATCCGCGGCCGTTCATGATCGGTCTCGGTCACACGTTTTTGCCGCACGCGCCGGACTCTTCGTTTCCGAGCGACCATGCTACTGTGTTTGCCGGCATCATCCTGACGCTGCTGCTGGGGCGTGCGCACTGGCTGGGCGCCCTCACGTTGCTGGCCGGAGTCTCGGTCGCCTGGGCCCGGGTCTTTCTCGGTGTTCACTTCCCGCTGGACATGCTAGGCGCGGTCGTAGTGGCCTGTGTGGCTTACTTTCTGGTGGCGCCATTCTGGGATCTCGGCGGCGCTGCCTTAACGCGGTGGGCGATTGCGCTGTACCGCAAACTCCTCGCGCGGCCGATCGACCTCGGCTGGCTGCGCCGCTGACTATTACGCACCAACCGATGCCGCGCGATCAGATCGTCGCCGCCTTCGATTTCGACGGCACCAGCACGACCTCGGACAGTCTGCGTGATTTTGTGCATTACACAGTCGGTCGCGCCCAGTTTGCCGTTGTTGCCACGCGCGCGTCGCCGTGGCTCATTGGCCTGCAGGCAGGCGTGCGCGACCGGGGCTTCGCCAAGGCTCGTCTTGTTGCGACGCTCCCCGGTATGACACAGTGCGAGCTTGAGGACGCGGCGCAGCAGCACGCTACCAGGAGACTGCCGGCCCTGATCCGCCCTGAAATGGCCGCGAGGATTCAGGAACACACGCGTCGCGGGCATCGGCTGGTGCTGGTCAGCACGTCGCCCGCGCTGTACTTGAGGCATTGGGTCGCCGGTGCAGGTTTCGACGGGGTACTCGCGACCGAACTCGAATTTCACGGTGGCCGGTTCTCTGGCAGCTTCGCCTCGCCGAACTGCTTGGGGGCCGGAAAAATGCGGCGCCTTCAGCAAGGGTTCGGCAGCGAATCGCCACACGTACTGTACGCATACGGCGATACTCGAGACGACCCGGAAATGCTCGCACTTGGCGAACATGCGCGGCTGCGAGCCAATGCCACCGATCGACACATGGGGAAGCAAACGATGACGCCGCCCGCAGCGAGCCGCGCATGAATCTCGTTCATGACACAGCGTATCCGACGCTGCCGGCAGAGATCAGTGAAGCCGAACTCGAGGCCGTGTTCACGCCCACCAGTGCCGAAGTGCGATACGTATGCGGCCAGTTCCGTCAGGCGCCGACCCGCGTCCTGATCCTCACGCAACTCAAACTGCTGCAGCGGCTGGGCTATTTCCCGCTGGTCTCGAACGTTTCCGCGACGCTCATTGAGCATATCTGTGTCGCGCTTGGATCGCGGCCGTTGCCGCGCGCGGCACTCATTCGCTACGACAGGTCGGGTAGCAAGTCGCGCCACCAGAAACTGCTGCGTGAGTTCGTAGGCATCCGGCCTGCAGATGCGCATACCCAGTCCTGGCTCGATAGTGTTGCAGCCGAGGCCGCACGCACGAAAACGGAATTGCCCGACATCATCAACGTGACGATCGAAGAACTCATCCGGCACCGCTACGAACTGCCGCCACTGGCCGCGTTATCGCGTATCGGAGCACGCGCGCGCAGCCGGCTTCACGAAACGCTCTACCGGACGTTCACCGATTTGCTTGATACGGCACTGATGGAGCGGATCGACGGGTGGTTCGCGAATCGCTCGGGGCGCACCCGCTGGGACCAGCTTAAACGGGAGCCGAAGCGCCCGGGTCCGCGTGAGGTGGCGAGCTTCCTGAAGCACATTCAGGAACTGCGCGAGCTGGCCCAAGGCTTGCCGCCTGCGCCAGAAATGCTCTCCATACCCAAGCGCACCCAGCTTGTCATCGAGGCACGCGCCCTCGATGTGCACGAGATGCGAGCGCTCAAGCCGGAGAAACGCTACACGCTGGCCGTGCTGTTCATCTTCTCGCAGTTGCAAAAGGCGCTCGACGATGTCGCGGAGATATTTATCAAGACAGTCCGCAACTTGGAAAACACCGCCAGGCTGCGGCTTCAGCAGTATCAGCTCGCGCACGCCGACCAGTTGGAGTCGCTCGTTAGCCAGTTCCGCGATGTGCTCACCCTGCTGCAGGACGACACGATGACGGCCGCAGAGCGCGTGGCCCGGATGCGGGCAACACTGAACGACGATCCCGAAGGCGCGCTCACCCGCTGCAACGAGCATATCGCATATGCTGGCAACCACACGTTTCCATTCCTGCTGGGCCCATATCGCAACTTGCGTTCGCTGCTGTTCCAGTGCCTCGACGTTCTGTCGCTGAAATCCAGCTCGCAGGATGACGCGTTGCTCGAAGCGCTCGCCTGGATGCAGGGTCACCGGTCTTCGCGTCGCGAATACCTGATGCTTGGCGAGGCAGAGCTCGCTGAACTACCGCTCGACTGGGTGCCGGAAAAGTGGGAAAAATCGATCTTCCCGGACGGCAGGTCCGGCAGGCTGCTGCACCGCAAGTATTTCGAGTTGTGCGTGTTCAGCCAGTTGATGCGCGAACTCAAATCGGGCGATGTCTACGTCGAGCACAGCGACCAGTACGATGATCCGCGGGAGCATCAGGTGTCGTGGGACGAATTTCGCGAGGAACTGCTGCGCTACGGCGAGCTTGTCGACTTCCCGGTGGACAGCCGTGCCTTCGTCCAGAAACTGAAGGATGAACTCGGCGCGCTGACCGACGAGATCGACGCGGGGTTCCCGGCGAACGACCACGTCGAGATCGGCGAGCAGGGGCTCATCATTCACCGGCTCGAGAAGGAACCGGATCCGCCGAACAAGACGCTCATCGATCAGGCGATCACCGCGTCGATGCGGCCGGTGAGCATTCTCGATATCCTGACCGAGACCGAGCAGTGGCTCGACCTGCACCGGCTGTTCGGCCCACTCTCGGGCTT
Source organism: Paraburkholderia sp. BGA-UO-ETr-F12 (assembly GCF_059567945.1). Classification (NCBI taxonomy): domain Bacteria; kingdom Pseudomonadati; phylum Pseudomonadota; class Betaproteobacteria; order Burkholderiales; family Burkholderiaceae; genus Paraburkholderia; species Paraburkholderia sp. BGA-UO-ETr-F12. The sequence continues at coordinate 79,499 of NZ_JCAQOZ010000061.1, forward strand.
CGAGGCCAAGATTGATGATCCGCGCAAGCGCTTCATCACGACGCTGTTCTGCTACGGCTGCAACCTCGGTCCGAGCCAGACGGCGCGCTCCGTGAAGAACCTCAGCCGCAAGCAGGTCGCGTGGCTGAATCTGCGGCACGTCACCGAAGATCGGCTCGACAAGGCGATTGTGAAAGTCATCAACGCGTATAACCAGTTCGCGCTGCCCAAATTCTGGGGCTCCGGCAAGCGCGTGTCGGCTGACGGCACGAAGTGGAACCTCTATGAGCAAAATCTGCTGTCCGAATACCACATCCGCTACGGCGGTTATGGCGGCATTGGCTATTACCACGTGTCGGACCAATACATCGCGCTGTTCAGCCACTTCATCCCGTGCGGCGTGCATGAGGCCGTCTATATTCTCGACGGACTGATCAGGAACACTTCCGATCTGCAGCCCGATACCGTTCACGGCGACACGCAGGCGCAAAGCAGCCCGGTATTCGCGCTGGCCCACCTTCTCGGAATCAACCTGATGCCCCGCATCCGCAACATCAAGGATCTGGTGTTCTACAAGGCCGATCGGCGCCGGCGCTACAAGAACATCGACGGGCTGTTTCGTGCGAGCGTCGACTGGGCGCTGATCGAACGGCATTTCCCGGACATGCTGCGGGTCGCGATCTCGATCAAGGCGGGCAAGATGACACCGTCGACCATCCTGCGCCGGTTGGGCTCCGAGAGCGTGAAGAACAAGCTGTATTTTGCCTTCCGCGAACTCGGTCGCGTGATCCGCACGCTATTCCTGCTGAAATACATCAACGACCCCGAGATGCGCCGCACGATACACGCCGCGACGAACAAGAGCGAGCAGTTCAACGATTTCGCGCAGTGGTTGATGTTCGGCGGAGAGGGGACCATCGCCGAAAATATCCGGCACGAGCAGCGCAAGGTCATCAAGTACAACCATCTCGTCGCCAACATGGTGATCCTCTACAACGTGCAGTGGATGTCACGCAGGCTGAAGGAGCTGCAGACTAACGGCCATCCGGTCGACATCGAGGTGCTCAAGGCGCTATCGCCTTACCGGAAGGACCACGTCAACCGGTTCGGCGACTATTTGCTGGACCTGCAGAAGAAGGCGCCACCGCTAGACTCATCGATCAATTTCTATTTTGAAACAGTAGCTTAATGGCACTTCGGCGAGAAATTAACGAATCCCGGCCGACCCTCGTATACGTCACGGCGTCGTATAGCGGTGCGCATCTGAATCCCGTCGTGACGGTCAGCCTTGCGCTGGCGGGCAAGTTCGCATGGGCCAAAGTGCCGGGCTACGTCGCCGCGCAGATGCTCGGCGGTATGGCGGGCGCCCTGCTCGTGTGGATTGCGTACCGTCAGCACTTTGCGAAAGAAGGCGATGCCGATGTGAAACTCGGCGTGTTCTGCACGGCGCCCGCCATTCGCAGCGTGCCGCATAACCTGCTCACCGAAATGATCGCGACTTTCGTGCTGATTCTCGGCGTGCTGTACCTGGCTTCGCCGCAAGTGGGTCTGGGCGCGCTCGACGCGCTACCGGTCGGCCTGCTGGTGCTCGGCATCGGTATTTCGCTCGGCGGCCCGACCGGCTATGCGATGAGCCCCGCGCGCGACCTCTCGCCGCGTCTGATGCACGCGCTGCTGCCGATTCCGGGCAAGCGCGACAGCGACTGGCGTTATTCGTGGATTCCGGTGTGCGGCCCGCTGCTGGGCGGCGCGCTGGCAACGGGGCTGTATCTGTACCTGCACGCGCATTGATCTTGCGGGGTACGTCGGGCGCATATAAAAGCGCGTCCGATGCACCCCGTGAGCGCGCTCAAGACGCAATTAAGCACCGACGGAAGGCGATGGCGCCGCGCACCCGGCGCCAAAGCACGTATCATGATGCTTTCAATCTCCGCGCATGAGCTTGCAACTGCCCTGCTCGCGTGCCTCTCGCTGCCCGTCTTAAAGCATGATCGACCACCTCATTTGCGACTGCGACGGCGTACTCGTCGACAGCGAAATCATCGCTGACCGTGTAATGCTCGAAACGCTGTCCGCCACTTTCCCCGGCCTTGATTTCGAGCCCGTCGTCAAGACGGCGTTCGGCCAGCAGACCTCGCGCTTTCTCGAAGGGATCGAGAAATCGTTCGACATCACACTGCCGCCCGACTTCCTCGATACGATCGAACACAACGTCGAACTCGCGCTCGCCGCATCGCTCAGCCCAATCAACGGCGTGCGCGACGCGTTGCAGCGCGTGACGCTGCCGGCCGCGGTCGTCTCGAACAGCCGTCTCGCACGCGTCAACGCATCGGTGCGGCGCGCGGGCTTGCAGCAGATTTTCGGTGAACGGATCTTCAGCGCCGAACAGGTCGCGCGGCCGAAGCCGTTTCCCGACGTCTATCTGTTCGCCGCAAAAACGCTAGGCGTGGAGCCTTCGCGATGCGTGGTCGTGGAAGATAGCGTAGCCGGGTTGAATGCGGCACGCGCGGCGGGCATGAAAACGATTGCCTTCGTGGGTGCGAGCCATATCCCCGACGGCTATGCCGACGCGCTGCGCAAGATGGGCATGACGCGCATCATGAAGCACATGGATGAGCTGCCCGCGCTGGTTGAAGCCGGCGCGCGCGGCGAGTTTGGCGACGTGCAGTCTTAACGGGCTAGACGGGAGTAGCGGACGTAGCGATAAAAAAAGCCGGCTGCAATCGCCGGCTCCGAACTTCAAACTGGTGATAACCCCACGATTTTCCGAATCGTGGGGTTATTTTTTGCGGAATCAAACCTCGTCGGCCACGCATTCGCGCGCTGCCGCCAGCGCCTGACGGAATTCCACCAGTTCCGCGATCGTCAGCATCGGCAGATTGTGTTGCGCCGCGAAGCGCTCCACGTCCGCGCCACGCGTCATCGTGCCGTCCGCATTCATCAGTTCGCACAGCACGCCGGCCGGCTTCAGACCCGCGAGAATGGCCAGATCGACCGTACCTTCGGTGTGGCCACGGCGTGCCAGTACGCCGCCCGGCTGCGCGCGCAGCGGGAACACGTGGCCCGGGCGCACGATATCGGCAGGCTTTGCCGTATCGCTGATGGCCGCGCGGATCGTCGTCACGCGATCAAGAGCGGACACGCCGGTGGTCACGCCGTCGCGTGCTTCGATCGAGACCGTAAACGCGGTGCCGTGGCGGCTTTCGTTATTGACGGCCATGGGCGGCAGTTCGAGCGCACGGATTTTTTCGTCGGGCAGGCACAGGCAGACGATGCCGCTGCATTCGCGGATCAGCAAAGCCATGGTTTCGACGGAAAGTCGTTCAGCCGAGACAATCAGATCGGCTTCGTTCTCGCGGTCGTGATCGTCTTGCAAAACGACGGCACGGCCATCGCGCATGGCTTGCAGGGCAGCGGCGATACGTGGCGGAACGGGCTCGGTGGCGAGCAGGGGGAGGTCGAGAATCGCGTTGTCCGCAATCACCGACGGAGCAGGAAAAGTAGCAAAAGACATAGTTGAAACGCTCATCGCAAAAGTTGGGCGAAAAACGTTTCAGGGCATTGCAAACAGACAAAGACGCGCCGTTGAACGCCGCGCAAAGCGACGCTCATGCACCGCTCCAACTTCTGGCGGCGACACGGAAACGAACATGACTATCTGCACATCTTCTTCCATCCGGACTCTAACCGTCGGCTCTGGCTTCTCACCAGATCTGCTGACCCCATGTCGATCAGAGTTAGCGCTTTGGCGCTTACTCTGGTCCCATGCAACGTAGTTGCACAGCGTCAAATACATTGACGACACGGGCGCTCGCGGGCTCACCGGCTCACGCTTTCGCGCTGCCGGCATACCGCCGGTGGGGAATTTCACCCCGCCCTGAAGACGCACTGATTGCCGGATCAACCGGCTCGCAAAGGATACAACAGTCGCGCGGGACCTGCAGCGCAACCCCTACTAGTTAGACGGACATCTCTGCTTGACAGCCGGTCCGCCCGAAAACCCGGTGCTTCAAACCGGCTCGGCCTGCCGCGTCAAATCGTGCGGCGCCGGTACATCCCAGCGCGGCGGCGTTTCCGCCTTCAGCGTCACGCGAAACGCGCGCGCCTCGGTGTCGCCAGGATTGCGCAGACTGTGCGGCTGGTCGGCATCGAACACGATCGCGTCGCCCGTAGCCAGTAATTGACGCTGGTCGTGCACGCTGACTTCCAGCGTGCCTTCGCTCACCACCAGATTGACCGTGGTGCCCGGCGCGCGGCGCGTGCCGGCCTCGGTATGCAAGGGCGCAATACGCAGCTCGTGAAACTCGGCGGCGGTCGGTTCGGCGTCGGGATAAAGCGGCCGGGCCGAGTACCGCCCATTCGAACTGACCAGACGCGACGAACGCTCCGCCGGCAAATGCTCGAAGCCGTTGGTCGCATGGCGACGCAGGAAAGCCGCCACCGATACCTTCAACGCCGAGGCCACCTTGCACAGCACCTTGATCGACGGCACGCTACGCGCCGACTCGATCTGCGCGAGCATTGCCCGTGAGACGCCCGAAGCGCGGGCCAGGGCGTCAAGCGAAAGTTGGCGCTCGGCGCGCAAACGGGCGAGATTCACGCCGACCAGATGTTCGAGAGCATCGAAAGGTTCCGCGGCACGCGGCGACGCATGAGTGTCGGCCGTGGGGTCCCGAACCAGCGCAAGCGGGGAATGCATGATTGCCTCCAGAAGCGCCGCCGTACGGCGGGCAAGCGGTTAGTGGAAGCAAGATAGCATCGCGCCCCGCCGCGCCCAACGAAGTTATCTTCACACTGTTATCAGCATTGCGGAGGACGATGCTCGCAAAGCTTGTGCGAATTTTTCATATGGGCTCCTCGGGTTCGGCTGCGCCCGAAGAGCCCATGTGCGGCACCCGGGTCCAGCGCCAGACATCAGGCACCCCACCGTCATGCCCGTTGCGCCACAGCCGCCGTCGGCGCATCCATGCGCGCCGCGAACCACGTGAGCAGCAACGCCACCACACTGACACCCGCTGCGACCCACGGCAGCGTATCGAGCGCATAACCGTGACTGATCACCAGACCGCCAAGCCACGCGCCGCCCGCGTTGCCCACGTTGAACGCACCAATGTTCAACGTCGAAGCCAGATTCGGCGCGGCAGCGGCCTTCTCGACCACGCGCATCTGCAACGGCGGCACCGTGGCGAACGCAGCAATGCCCCATACGAAAATGGTGATCGCCGCGGCCACCTGCGAATGACTGGTACGCGCGAAGATCGCCATCACGATCGCGAGCGCCACCAGAATGCCCATCAGCGAAGGCATCAGCGCGCGGTCCGCGAGTTTGCCGCCCACGGTGTTGCCAACCGTCAGGCCAATGCCGAACAGCACCAGAATCAGCGTCACGCCGCGCGGCGAGAAACCGCTCACCTGCTCGAGAATTGGCGCGATATAGGTGAACACCACGAACACGCCGCCGAAGCCGAGCACCGTCATCGCGAGCGCGGTCCAGACTTGCGGGTCCTTCAGCACGCGCACTTCATGCCCCAAACCGACCGGACCGGAATCGTGACGATTCGGCACCAGCAGCGACACCCCCGCGAGCGACAGCACGCCAAACGCACTGACGATCCAGAACGCCGCGCGCCAGCCGAATTGCTGACCGACGAACGTCCCAAATGGCACGCCGAGCACGTTGGCGAGCGTCAAGCCGGTGAACATCAGCGCAATCGCGCTTGCCCGCTTTTCGGCCGGCACGAGCGAAGCCGCCACCACCGCGCCGATCCCGAAGAACGAGCCATGCGCGAACGATGTCACCACGCGCGCGATCATCAGCACGGAATAGCTGGACGCGATCGCGCACAGCGTGTTGCCGACAATGAACACGCCCATCAGCAACTGCAACGCGAGCTTGCGCGGCATCTTGCTGGTGGCCACCGCGAGCAGCGGCGCACCGACCGCGACGCCGAGCGCATAGCCGCTCACCAACAAGCCGGCCGACGGAATCGACACGGCCAGATCGCGCGCAACCTCGGGCAACAGTCCCATGATCACGAACTCGGTCGTGCCGATCGCAAAAGCGCTGATCGCTAGCGCCAGTAATGGAATGGGCATTTTTCTACTCCAGGTTCTAAAGTTAAGCGTGTTTACTACGGTCGACATGCTGCAGCGCGGTCACAAATTCGATGACCACACCCGGCGCGAGCGCGACGAACAATTGCAATTCGGCTTGCTGCGGACCCATCTGCGGTACTTCGGCTAGCTGATAAGGCGTGTCTGTCGCACGCAGGCGCTGCAACAACGCCTGCCATTCGTCAGCGCTCTCCAGCCGGAAAGCGATATGGTCGATACGCGGCGCGACTCTGCCCACCTGAGCAGCCACGGTCGCGTCGATCAGATGAATCAGTGGACGGCCGTTCGCGTACAACCAGTAGCCATCGATCGAAAATGGCGGACGCGCACCTTGGGTCAGCCCGACGACGTCGACGAAGAAACGTCGGGCGGCGTCGAGATCGGCGGTGACGATCGTTGCGTGATCGAGTTGCATGGTGTGGGTTGCACGCAGCACAAAGGGTTTACGAGGACTGCATTGTGAGCGCGGCACGTCAATTTGATAATTGGCGTAGCATTTGAAGCATTTTCAAATTCTGTTGAAAGATCGCAATGGATAGCCTCGGTGACATCCGCCTGTTCGTCGAAGCGGCGCAGCAAGGCAGCCTCTCGGCTGCGGGCCGCAAGATGGGCCTGACGCCGGCCGCCGCCAGCGCGCGGCTGGCCAAGCTCGAAGCCGGTCTGAAGGCCAAGCTGTTCGAGCGCACCACCCGCCAGCTCAGGCTGACAGACGAAGGGCGCCTGTACCTGAACTGCTGCCGCCAGGCGCTGCAATCGCTCGACGACGCCGAGGCCGCACTGCAAGCCGGCCAGGGCGTGGTGCGCGGCAAGGTCCGGGTCTCGGCAACCTCGGACTTCGGCCGCAATCTGCTGATGCACTGGCTCGACGAGTTCAACGCGCTCTACCCGGAAGTCACCTTCGCGCTGACGCTGTCGGATTCGCTATCGAATCTGGTGCAGGAAGACATCGATCTGGCGATCCGCTTTGGCGTGCCGCAGGACAGCTCGCTGGTCGCCCGCAAGCTGGCGCCGAACCGGCGGGTGCTGTGCGCGTCGCCGGAATACATCGCGCGCAAGGGCGAGCCGAAAGATCCGCACGATCTGGCGAATTTCGATTGCATCGTTCTTGGCACCGCTTCAGGACCCGTCAACGAATGGCGCTTCACGCGCGGCGATGAAGTGCAGAACTACACCGTGCCGTTCGAGACCTCCCGGGAAACCAACGACGGCGCCGTGGCCCGCGAATGGGCCCGGCGCGGCTACGGGATCGTCATCAAGTCGATGTGGGACGTGGAAGCGGACTTACGCAGCGACTGCCTGAAAATCCTGCTACCCGAATGGCGCTATCCAGACGCGCCGTTGCACGCGCTCTACCACCGCAACCGGTTCATGGCGCCGCGCGTGCGCGTGTTGCTGGATTTCCTGAGCGAGCGCTTCGCGCAGGTATCGGACGAACTGGAAGCCCTGCTGGGCTTGCCGCCGGAGCAGTCGCGGGCAACCGCCGCGGCAGAAAGCGCGGCCGATGAAGGGCTATAATGATGAGCTACGTTGCGAACGTGTCGAATCTGTCGAATGGGTCATGAGCGTGGACCGGAATTGACCCTCGCGGGCCCCGGGCCAGCTCGAGCGAACTTGAACACCATCCCGCGGGCCGCCCGCACGCTACCCGCACGTTCGCCCCCTCTACACCTTTTAAACGACGCCCCCATGTTAACCACTGCGACCGGCGAAAATCGATGATCAAGAAAGTTTATGTAAAAACCTTTGGCTGCCAGATGAATGAGTACGACTCCGACAAGATGGTCGACGTACTCGGCGCGGCTGAAGGACTCGTCAAGACCGACACGCCGGAAGACGCGGACGTCATTCTGTTCAACACGTGCTCGGTGCGCGAAAAAGCGCAGGAAAAAGTTTTCTCCGATCTCGGCCGCGTGCGCGAGCTGAAGGAAGCGAATCCGGATCTGATCATCGGCGTGGGCGGCTGCGTGGCAAGCCAGGAAGGCGCGTCGATCGTATCGCGCGCGCCCTATGTCGATCTGGTGTTCGGTCCGCAAACGCTGCACCGTCTGCCGCAAATGATCGACAAACGCCGCGCAAGCGGCCGCGCGCAGGTCGACATCTCGTTCCCGGAAATCGAAAAGTTCGATCACCTGCCGCCGGCGCGCGTCGACGGTCCGAGCGCGTTCGTGTCGATCATGGAAGGTTGCAGCAAGTACTGCAGCTACTGCGTCGTGCCTTATACGCGTGGCGAAGAAGTGTCGCGCCCGCTGGACGACGTGCTGACCGAAATCGCCGGTCTCGCCGACCAGGGCGTGCGTGAAGTCACGCTGCTCGGCCAGAACGTGAATGCGTACCGTGCGGGCATCACGCTCGGCTCAAGCGAAATCGCCGACTTCGCCCAGTTGATCGAATATGTCGCGGATATCCCGGGCATCGAACGGATTCGCTATACCACGTCGCACCCGAAGGAATTCACGCAGCGCCTGATCGACACCTACGCCAAGGTGCCGAAGCTTGTCAGCCATCTGCATCTGCCGGTGCAGCACGGCTCCGACCGCATCCTGATGGCAATGAAGCGTGGCTACACGGTGCTCGAATACAAGTCGGTGATCCGCAAGCTGCGCGCGATCCGCCCGGACCTGTCGTTGTCGACCGACATGATCGTCGGCTTCCCCGGCGAGACCGAAGAAGACTTCGACAAGATGATGGCGCTGGTTCATGAGATGAAATACGACACCAGCTTCTCGTTCATCTACAGCCCGCGTCCCGGCACGCCCGCCGCGAATCTGCACGACGACACGCCGCGTGAAGTGAAACTCAAACGTCTGCAACATCTGCAGGCTACGATCGAAGAAAACGTGCAGCGCATCAGCGATTCGATGGTCGGCAAGGTCGAGCGGATTCTGGTCGAACGCCCGGCACGCAAGGACCCGAACGAACTCGCGGGCCGCACGGAAAACAATCGCGTGGTGAATTTTCCCGCACCGGTCGCCTCGCATGCGCGGCTGATCGGTCAGATGGTGGACGTGAAAATCGTCCATGCGTACCCACATTCGTTACGCGGCGAACTCGTGCTGGTGCACGACGACGCACCCGCGACCACTCACTGAGCGACGCCCGCCCGGCGTCACGAACCCGACAGGATCGATCCACCGCCTTGAAGACCACTCAGCAGCATCTGGAATTCACCGCACCGCGCGACGACAACGCGCGGCTCGCCAACCTCTGCGGACCGCTCGACGAAAATCTGCGGCAGATCGAGCAGGCGCTCGACGTGACGCTGCAACGCCGTGGCCATCGCATCACGATTCGCGGGCGAGGCGCGAAACTCGCGCTCACCGCGCTCGAAAACTTCTACAACAACGCGCGCGAGCCGCTGTCGGTCGACGACATCCAGCTCGCGCTCGTCGAAGTGCGCCATCCGGCGCGCCATCGCGCGAACGGCAACGGCCACGGCGAGGAAACGATCGACTCGCGCTTCCCCGGCAACCCGGATCATCCGTTCGATCAACCCGCCGACACCGGCGAAGACGACCTCGAAGAACTCGGCCCGAAGCTGTACACGCGCCGCGCCGACCTGCGCGGCCGCACGCCGGCGCAACGCGAGTATCTGAAGCAGATCATTTCGCACGACGTGACTTTCGGCGTCGGCCCGGCGGGTACGGGCAAGACGTATCTCGCGGTGGCTTGCGCGGTGGACGCGCTGGAGCGCGATCAGGTCAAACGCATCGTGCTGACGCGGCCGGCCGTCGAAGCGGGTGAGCGCCTCGGCTTCCTGCCGGGCGATCTGGCACAGAAGGTCGATCCGTATCTGCGGCCGCTGTACGACGCGCTGTACGACCTGCTCGGCTTCGATAAAACCGCCAAGATGTTCGAGCGGCAGATGATCGAAATCGCGCCGCTCGCCTATATGCGCGGCCGCACGCTGAACCACGCGTTCATCATCCTCGACGAGGCGCAGAACACCACGCCCGAGCAGATGAAGATGTTCCTCACGCGGATCGGCTTCGGCTCGAAGGCGGTGGTGACCGGCGACACAACTCAGGTCGACTTGCCGCGCGGCGCGAAGAGCGGGCTGATCGAAGCGCAGCAGGTGCTGTCGGACGTGCGTGGGATTGCGCTCACGCGTTTCACGAGCGCCGACGTGGTGCGGCATCCGCTGGTCGCGCGAATTGTGGAGGCGTACGATGCGCATTCGCAGAAAAGCGCCGGTCCGGCGGATTCGCGCTGATTCGCGCTAATTTGCGCTGATATGCAGCAAAATTCACTCGATATGCCGCAGCAACCCAGGCAACAAGAGCAACAAGTCGTCAAAACCGCATGAGCCGCGCACCGAAACTGACGTTGAACCTGCAATTCCCCGCCGCCAAGGCCTGGCCGGAACACAAGGCGCTGCTGCCGCGCGCCACCGTGGCCGGCTGGATCAAGGCGGCGCTCTTCGCGGACGGCGAGCTGACCGTGCGTTTCGTCGACGCCGAAGAAGGCCGCACGCTTAACCGCACCTATCGCGGCAAAGACTATTCGACCAACGTGCTGACGTTCGCCTACGCTGAATCGGAAGACGATCCGGTAACCGGCGACCTGATCCTGTGCTGTCCCGTGGTGGAGAAAGAAGCCGCCGACCAGGGCAAACCGCTGCTTGCGCACTACGCGCATCTGCTGGTGCACGGCACCCTCCATGCGCAAGGTTACGACCACGAGGTCGAGGAAGAGGCCGAGGAAATGGAAGCGATCGAGACTGAAATCCTCGGCAAGCTCGGTTTCCCGGATCCTTATCAATAGTCTTTGCCATCACCGTTAAAAACTACCGTGAGCACGTCCTCCCCTGAAGCCGATCTTCGCAACACGCCCTGCCCGGACTATCCGCCCGCGCTAGGCGAATCGCGGCTATTGACGGACGAGGAATTGCGCGCGTCGCTCGAATGCACGTTGCGCGATTGGGACCGCAAGAGCGATCTCTGGCTGTTCGGCTATGGATCGCTGATCTGGAATCCCGGTTTGCCCACCGTCGAAGCCACCCGTTCGCGAGTGCACGGCTATCATCGCGGACTGTATCTGTGGTCGCGCGTGAATCGCGGCACGCCCGAACAGCCGGGCCTCGTACTCGCGCTCGACCGCGGCGGCTCGTGCTCCGGCATCGCCTTCCGGCTCGCCGCCGAGGGCGCGATGCCGCATCTGGAGGCCTTGTGGCGCCGCGAAATGCCGATGGGGTCGTACCGCCCGGCGTGGCTGCCCTGCGTGCTCGCCGACGGCCGGCGCGTCGATGCGCTCGCGTTCGTGATGCGCCGCGATGTGCCGACCTACACCGGCAAGCTGCGCGATGAGGTTGTCAAAGCCGTGTTCGGCTGCGCCAGCGGCCGTTACGGCACCACACTCGACTATGTCAGCCGCACCGTCCACGCGCTGCGCGAAAGCGGCATGCCCGACCGCGCGCTCGAAGCCTTGCTCGAGCGCTGCCGTGAAAAAAGCCGCGAGACCGGGCAGGCGTAACGCGGACGCGAAGTAAGCGCGGGTAACCACGCTTTTTTGCTCGAAAACGCTTTTTCGCCGGTAATCAGTTAGGATTGACCCACGCCTCTGCCGCGCGCGGCTGGAGGCTTTCATTACAGCTTCGCTCATCGCCCGGCCAGGCGGGACACGGTCCTGCCATGTGCCTGGTGTATCCTTAATGCTCTGCAACAGCGCGCCCAGTCTCGCCGGGCGCACTACCATGAACGACACGTATCCCAGTCGACGCCAAACCGACAAAACGCAAGAAAAACGCTCACTCCTCGAGCGTCTGACCGACTTCATCTCGCCTGAGCCCGACTCGCGCGCGGAACTCCTGGAGATCCTCCAGGACGCCCATGAGCGCAACCTGATCGACGCCGACTCGCTGTCGATGATCGAGGGCGTGTTCCAGGTGTCCGAACTCAGCGCCCGCGACATCATGGTGCCGCGCGCACAAATGGACGCGATCAACATCGCGGACAATCCCGCCGAATTCATCCCCTACGTGCTGGAAAAAGCGCACTCGCGCTATCCGGTCTACGAGGGCAATCGCGACAACATCATCGGTGTGCTGCTGGCGAAAGACCTGCTGCGCTATTACGCTGAAGAAGAATTCGACGTGCGCGGCATGCTGCGCCCCGCTGTTTTCATCCCGGAGTCGAAGCGCCTGAACGTGCTGCTGCACGACTTTCGCGTGAATCGCAACCACCTCGCGGTGGTGGTCGACGAATACGGCGGCGTGGCCGGCCTGATCACGATCGAAGACGTGCTGGAACAGATCGTCGGCGATATCGAAGACGAATACGATTTCGACGAGGAAAGCGGCAACATCATTGCCTCGCCGGACGGCCGTTTCCGCGTGCGCGCGCTCACCGAAATCGAGCAGTTCAACGAGGCTTTCGGCACGCATTACTCAGACGATGAAGTCGATACGATCGGCGGTCTGGTCACGCATCATTTCGGACGGGTACCGCATCGCGGCGAGAAAGTCCGGCTCGACGATCTGATCTTCGAGATTCTGCGCGGCGATGCCCGCCAGATTCACATGCTGCTGGTGCGCCGCGACCCGCTCGCCGGCCAGCGTGAGCGCGAAGCCCAGCATGTGCAGACCTGAGCCGCTTCCGAGTCGTTTCTGAACCGCTTCTGAACCGCTTCTGAGTCGCTTTCTCTCTTTGCTTCCTCAACTCCTCACGCCGACCGCGCAACAATGGCCGACCCGATTACATCCCGTTCGCGCCGCGGCGTGAGTGCTCCTGCCGCCCCCGCCACCCGGGAAACCCGCGGGCGGGCACTGCCCCGCTGGCATTACCTCGTCGCGTTGGCCGCCGGTGCGGCCAATACGCTGTCGTTCGCCCCGACGCCGCACGGCGGCTGGCTCGAACTCGTGATCTTCGTGTTCTTTTTTGCGTGGCTGACTCGCACCACCAGCTGGAAAAGCGCCGCGCTGACAGGTGGCGCTTTCGGCTTCGGCAACTACGTCACCGGTGTGTGGTGGCTGTATGTCAGCATGCACGACTACGGCGGCATGGCCGCACCGCTCGCAGGCGCGGCGGTTGCGCTGTTCTCGCTGTATCTGGCCGTGTACCCGGCTCTGGCTGCGGGCATCTGGTCGTTCTGCGCCGGCCATGCACGCAACAGCGCGGTCGGCGCCGATCAACCGTTCTCGCCGACCTGGCACGGCGCGCTGGCGTTTGCGAGCGCGTGGGCGATCGGCGAATGGTTGCGCGGCACGGTGTTCACCGGCTTTCCGTGGCTCGCGAGCGGTTACGCACAGGTAGATGGCCCGTTCGCCGGCTTTGCGCCGGTGGCGGGTGTGTACGGCGTCGGCTGGATGCTCGCGCTGGTAGCCGCGTTGATCGTGCAGGCGCTGTTGCCGCTGCTGGCCTCGCGCGGGCAAGCCAAGGCTAACGACAGCAGAAGCGCCGTCAATGCGGCAAAGCCTGGTATCGCACGAGTCGCGGTGCCGGCGGCCGTCGCGCTTGCGCTGATCGCGGCTGGCCTCCTCCTGCCGCTCGTGCAATGGACGCTGCCGGCCAACGCGCCGCTAACGGTGCGCCTGCTCCAGGGCAACATCAAGCAGGAAATGAAGTTCGAAGAATCCGGCATGCGCGCTGCGATCGATCAGTATCAGCAGATGATTACGTCGAAGCCGGCCGACCTGGTCGTCACGCCGGAAACCGCCATTCCGGTGCTCGCGCAGCAACTGCCGCCGCAGTTCGCGTCGGCGGTGCGCAACTTCTCCGATACCACTGGCACCGCGATCGTGTTCGGCGCAATCGGCGGCACCATCACGCCGGAAGGTCAGGTAATCGACTATACGAACAGCCTGTTCGGCGTCACGCCGGGCACGCGCGACGTGTATCGCTACGACAAACACCACCTCGTGCCGTTCGGCGAATTCGTGCCATGGGGTTTCCGCTGGTTCGTGAATCTGATGAGTATCCCGCTTGGGGATTTCGCGCGCGGCGCACCAGTGCAAAAACCATTCATCGTGCACAACCAGCCGGTCGCCGTCGACATCTGCTACGAGGATATTTTCGGCGAGGAAATCGCACGGAGCATTCGCGAGAGCGCTACGCCGGCCGGCGTACTGGTCAACTCGACCAATCTTGCCTGGTTCGGCGACACCATCGCACTGGATCAGCACCTGCAGATTGCACGCATGCGCTCGCTGGAAACCGGCCGGCCGATGCTGCGCGCCACCAACACCGGCATGACCGCTGCAATCGATGCCAACGGCCGGGTGATCGGGCGCCTGACGCCGTACACGATCGGCTCGCTCGACGTGACGGTACAAGGAACCTCGGGCAGCACGCCCTATGTGACGAGCGGCAACAATACCGTGCTGGCGATTTCGTTACTGCTGCTGGCGTTCGGGTTTGCGTTCGGTCCGGCGATTACACGGCGTCAAAACGGCAAGCAATGAAGCGCGCTGCGGAAAACCGTGAGCGCGCTTTATCAAGAATCAGGTCTTACTGATTCGATGCGATCCGCTGTTGAATATGCTGCGCACGGGCTGGGCGATTCCAGACAACTTCACCGCCCCGCGGCAACGAGTACCTCGCTCAATTCGCCGGCGCCGTATCAATGAACGACTGCCGCAACGATAGCTTCTGGAAATGCTTATCCAGATTCGGATACCCTTCGCGCCAGTTCAACTCAGGCATGCGGAAATCGAGGTAGCCCAGCGCGCAACCCACCGCGATGTCCGCCAGCGTGTAGTGATTGCCCGTGCACCAGGGTTTGCTGCCGAGGCCCTGCGACATCGCGATCAGGCCTTCGTCGATCTTGCGTTGCTGCCGCGCGACCCAGGCTTCCACGCGCTGCTCGGGCGTGCGCTGCGTGCCTTCGAGACGAATCAGCACCGCCGCGTCCAGGATACCGTCGGCGAGCGCCTCCCAGCACCGCACCTCGACGCGCTCGCGACCCGACGGCGGAATCAGCTTGCCCACCGGCGACAGCGTATCCACGTATTCGCAGATCACCCGCGAGTCAAACACGGCTTCGCCGTCTTCCATCACGAGACACGGCACTTTGCCGAGCGGATTGAAGGTGTGAATCGTGGTCTCGGGCGCCCAGACGTTCTCCGGCACGAGTTCGTAGTCGATCTTCTTGTCGGCCAGAACGATCCGCGCTTTACGCACGAACGGGCTGGCGAGCGAACCGATGAGTTTCATCATGACCATCTGCCTTTTCTTGAATTCGGCGAAAGTATAAGTGGTCGGCGGCCTTCCCGAACACGGGGGGCCGCTTCGCAAGCCGCATGGATGCTCGCTGTGGATGGATTGCAACATTGCCGCAGCGCCCACGCGCCGTCTACCCGGCCGAATGGCCAACGTGGCCGGGACAACCACCTTCTCCCCGTCAGTATCCGCGCAAAATAAGTCTGCGCATTGGGCGCTACAATCGCGACATGAACCAGCCGACCGAACCCACCATCGCCGTCGACGTCTACCGCACGCGCCGCGAGCGCGTACTCGCCGCGCTGCGCGCAGCGGGCGGCGGCGTCGCCATCGTCCCCACCGCGCCGGAAAAACTGCGCAACCGGGACGCCGACTACCCCTACCGGCACGATAGCTACTTCTATTATCTGACGGGTTTCACCGAACCCGAGGCCTGGCTGGTGCTCGATGCGAGCGCGGCGCCGGGCGAGCCGGCGTCGATCCTGTTCTGCCGCGAAAAGAATGTCGAGCGCGAGACGTGGGAAGGCTTCCGTTTCGGACCGGACGGCGCGCGCGAGGCGTTCGGCTTCGACGCCGCCTTCGCCGTGGGCGAACTCGATACGCGGCTGCCGCCGATTCTTGCCGACAAGCCGGCGCTGCACTACGCGCTTGGCACGTCGGCGGAACTGGACGAACAGGTACGTGGCTGGCTCGATACCGTGCGCGCCCAGGGCCGCAGCGGCGTCGCCACGCCCGCCGTCGCGCGAGACCTGATCCCCTTGCTCGACGACATGCGGCTCGTCAAGGATCATCACGAACTCGCCATCATGCGCCGCGCCGGACAGATTTCAGCGCAGGCGCATCGCCGTGCCATGGCCGCCTGCCACCCCGGCGTGCGCGAGTACGAACTCGAAGCCGAGCTGCTCTACACGTTCCGCAAGTTCGGCGCGCAGGCGCCGGCCTACACATCGATCGTCGCGGCGGGCGCCAACGCCTGCGTGCTGCACTACCCGGCCGGCAACGCGATTGCCCAGGACGGCGACCTGATCCTGATCGACGCCGCCTGCGAACTCGACGGCTATGCGTCCGACATCACGCGCACCTTCCCGGCGAGCGGCCGCTTCACGCCGGCACAGCGCGAGCTGTACGACATCGTGCTGGCCGCGCAGCAGGCGGCGGTCGACGCCACACGCGCCGGCGCCACGTTCGACGATCCGCACCAGGCTGCTGTGCGCGTGCTGTCGCAAGGCTTGCTCGATACCGGCATCCTCGAGCGCACGAAATTCGCCTCGGTCGACGAAGTGATCGCCGAGCGCGCCTACGCGCCGTTCTATATGCACCGCACCGGCCACTGGCTCGGCATGGACGTGCACGATGTCGGCGACTACCGCGAACGCGGCGCGCCGCGCGACGAGGCAGGCGCATTGCCATGGCGCACGCTGCAGGCAGGGATGACGCTGACCATCGAGCCCGGCTTGTACATTCGTCCGGCCGAAGGCGTGCCCGAGCGCTACTGGAATATCGGTATCCGCATCGAAGACGACGCGATCGTCACGCCCACCGGCTGCGAGTTGATTACGCGCGATGTGCCGGTGGCCGCCGACGAGATCGAAGCGCTGATGCAGGAAGCCCGCGCGGCCCAGCCAACTCGGCAGTAATTCAGGAAGTAAGCGAAGGAAGCAACCCGCAATGAACGACGTTTCCCAGTCGACGGTGATTCTGAAACCCGCCGAGGCCGACCGCGCCTTCGATTTCGACGTGACGATCGTCGGCGCCGGGCCGGTCGGGCTCGCGCTGGCCGGCTGGCTGGCACGCCGCAGCGCGACTCGGGCGCTGAAAATCGCGTTGATCGACGCGCGCGAGCCGGAAGATTCGATTGCCGATCCGCGCGCGATCGCCGTCTCGCAGGGCAGCCGGATGATTCTCGAGCCACTGCGCTGGCCTGCCGAGGCCACCGCGATCCACCGCATCCACGTATCGCAGCGCGGCCATTTCGGCCGCACATTGATCGACCATAGCGAGCACGGTTTGCCGGCGCTCGGCTACGTGCTGCGTTATGGCGCGATCGTGCACGGTCTCGCCGAAGCAGTTCACGCGAGCGCGGTGCACTGGTTCCGTTCCACCGCCGCCTCGGCGCCGACTCAGGAACTCGACGGCGTCACGCTGCCGATCGAAAGCGCGGGCGTCACACGCAATCTGCGCACGCGAATTCTGGTGAATGCCGAGGGCGGCCTGTTCGGCGACCAGAAAACCGCCGGAAGCGCGGGCAACAGCGCCGGCGGCGGATCGCGCGATTACGGACAAACCGCGCTGGTCGGCACGGTCACGGTGTCGGCACCGCAACCGCATGTGGCATGGGAGCGTTTCACGTCGCAAGGACCCATCGCGCTGCTGCCAATGGGCGGCGTGCGCGGCGCGAATTACGCACTGGTCTGGTGTTGCGCCCCCGACGAAGCCGCCCGGCGCGCCCAGCTTCCGGACGCCGAATTCCTGCGCGAACTCGGCGCCGCCTTCGGCAGCCGCATGGGTAGCTTTACGCAAATCAAGGGCCGCGCGTCGTTTCCGCTGGGGCTGAACGCCGCCGATACGCTCGTGAAGGGTCATGTCGTCGCCATCGGCAACGCGGCGCAGACGCTGCATCCGGTGGCGGGTCAGGGCCTGAATCTGGGCTTGCGCGACGCGCACGCTCTGGCCGACGCCCTGTCGGCGGAAGGCCCCACGCCGCTCGCTCTCGCCACCTTCGCACAACGCCGCGCGCTCGACCGGCGCCTGACAATCGGCGCGACCGACACCCTCGCCCGCCTTTTCACCGTCGACTTCCCGCCGCTCGCCGCCTTGCGAGGTCTCGCCCTCACCGCGCTGGAATTCGTGCCGCCGGTGAAAACCGCGCTGGCGCGGCAAATGATGTTCGGGCAGCGCCGCTGAGCTTACTCCCCGCTTGCGCCCCACCGCCGTTGCAGCCTTTTTAGGCAGCGCCGACGGCTCCGCGCGAGCGGTGTCGATTCTATGAACCAGAGCACTTTCATAGAAGATTTAACAAGTTACGAGGGATTCAAGTCGGGTGCCGGCTATCCGTTAACGCTAAAATAGCGGTTTTCCCTCGCATTTCGCGAACGCTCCGATTGACAGATTCTGAAAAGAAACTGAAGCAATCGGCCGCAGGCGCGTCCAACTCATGCCCACTCTCGGCTCCCACAATCTGCGTAATAACCTGTTCGTCGCCCCCATGGCCGGCGTGACCGACCGTCCGTTCCGGCAATTGTGCAAACGGCTGGGCGCAGGCTATGCGGTGTCGGAAATGGTCGCCTCGAATGCGCAGTTGTGGAAAAGCGAAAAGACCATGCGCCGTGCCAATCACACGGGCGAGGTCGAACCGATTGCCGTGCAGATCGCCGGCGCCGATCCGGCCATGATGGCTGAAGCCGCGCGCTACAACGTGGCGAACGGCGCGCAGATCATCGACATCAACATGGGCTGCCCGGCCAAGAAGGTGTGTAACGTGGCCGCGGGTTCCGCATTGCTGCAGAACGAACCGCTGGTGCAGCGCATCGTCGAGGCCGTGGTGGGCGCGGTGGGCACCGGGCCCGATGCGGTGCCCGTCACCTTGAAGATCCGCACCGGCTGGAATCGCGACAATAAAAACGCCTTGACGGTCGCCCGTCTGGCCGAAGCCGCCGGCATTTCCATGCTGACCGTGCACGGCCGCACGCGCGCCGATCTGTATCACGGCGACGCCGAATACGAGACCATCGCTGCCGTCAAAGCGGCGGTGCGCATTCCGGTGGTCGCCAATGGCGACATTACGTCGCCGCAAAAAGCCCGCGAGGTGCTCGCCGCCACCGGCGCCGACGCCATCATGATCGGCCGCGCCGCGCAGGGTCGGCCGTGGCTGTTCCGCGAGATCGAGTATTTCCTGCAGACGGGTGAATTGCTGCCGCCGCCGCGCATCGACGAAATCCAGCAGGTGATGAACGAACATCTCGAAGATCACTACGCGTTCTACGGCGAATTTACGGGCGTGCGCACTGCGCGTAAGCATATCGGCTGGTACACTCGCGGCCTTTCTGGCGCCAATGTGTTCCGGCACCGCATGAATACGCTGGACACCACGCGCGAACAACTCCTCGCCGTCAACGAATTCTTCGACGCCCAAAAGGCGATCTCCGACCGCCTCGTCTACGTCGACGAGACGCTCAGCAAGAACGACGGCGAGCCGGACCATACCGACCGACTAGCAGCATGAGCAAGAACAATATCGAACAATCTGTCCGCGACAGCCTGGGGATGTATTTCCAGGATCTCGACGGCTCCAATCCGCATGACGTCTACGACATGGTTATTTCATGCGTGGAAAAACCCTTGCTCGAAGTGGTGCTCGAGCAGGCCGGCGGCAATCAGTCGCTGGCCGCCGAGTATCTCGGCATCAACCGCAATACGCTGCGCAAGAAACTGCAACAGCACGGTCTGTTGTAGTTCGTTGTAGTTTCAGGCGCCCTGCCACGTTTCCCTTCGGCTTTTCGTCTTCATCATGATCAAGCAAGCGCTCATCTCCGTTTCCGACAAGTCCGGCATCGTCGACTTCGCCAAGTCGCTGTCGGACCTCGGCGTCAAGATCCTGTCGACCGGCGGCACCGCGAAACTGCTCGCGGACGCGGGTCTCTCCGTCACCGAGGTCGCCGACTACACGGGCTTCCCGGAAATGCTGGACGGGCGCGTGAAAACGCTGCATCCGAAGGTGCACGGCGGCATTCTGGCGCGCCGCGACCTGCCGGAACACATGGCAGCGCTTGAAAAGCACGACATCCCGACGATCGACCTGCTGGTCGTGAATCTGTATCCGTTCGTGCAGACCGTGTCGAAAGAAGAGTGCTCGCTGGAAGACGCGATCGAGAACATCGACATCGGCGGCCCGACCATGCTGCGCTCGGCCGCGAAGAATCATCGCGACGTGACCGTGGTGGTCGATCCGGCGGATTACGCGGTCGTGCTCGACGAAATGCGCGCGAACAGCAACGCCGTTTCGTACAAGACGAACTTCCGCCTCGCCACCAAAGTGTTCGCGCACACCGCGCAGTACGACGGCGCGATCACGAACTACCTGACGAGCCTGACCGACGAACTGCAACACTCGTCGCGCAACACGTATCCGGCAACCTTCAACCTGGCGTTCAGCAAGGTGCAGGACCTGCGCTACGGCGAAAACCCGCACCAGAGCGCCGCGTTCTACCGCGACCTGGCGTTGCAGCCGGGCGCGCTGGCGAACTACGTCCAGTTGCAAGGCAAGGAACTGTCGTACAACAACATCGCCGATTCCGATGCAGCGTGGGAATGCGTGAAGACGTTCGACGTGCCGGCCTGCGTGATCGTCAAGCATGCGAATCCGTGCGGCGTGGCGGTGGGCGCGGACGCGAACGAAGCGTATGCAAAAGCGTTCCAGACCGATCCGACCTCGGCGTTCGGCGGCATCATCGCGTTCAACCGTGAAGTCGACGAAACGACGGCCCAGGCAGTGGCCAAGCAGTTTGTCGAAGTGCTGATCGCCCCGTCGTTCAGCGCGGCGGCCCGCCAGGTGTTCGCGGCCAAGCAGAACGTGCGTCTGCTGGAAATCGCCTTGGGCGAAGGCCATAACGCGTTCGATCTGAAACGCGTCGGCGGCGGCCTGCTGGTGCAATCGCTCGATTCGAAGAACGTGCAGCCGCGCGAATTGCGCGTGGTCACGAAGCGTCACCCGACGCCGAAGGAAATGGACGACCTGCTGTTCGCATGGCGCGTCGCGAAGTACGTGAAGTCGAACGCGATCGTGTTCTGCGGCAACGGCATGACGCTCGGCGTCGGCGCGGGCCAGATGAGCCGCGTGGACTCGGCGCGTATCGCCAGCATCAAGGCGCAGAACGCCGGGCTGACGCTGACGGGTTCGGCCGTGGCGTCGGATGCGTTCTTCCCGTTCCGTGACGGTCTGGATGTGGTGGTCGCGGCAGGCGCAACCTGCGTGATTCAACCGGGCGGTTCGATGCGTGACGACGAAGTGGTCAGCGCGGCGGACGAGCACAACATCGCGATGGTGTTGACCGGCGTGCGGCACTTCCGGCATTGATTTTGGCTTCGCGGGCGGCGTGGGTGTTGCGCGGCGCTCGTCGAACCTCGCTGTCGATGAAACGGCCCGGCGGAGATTCCGCCGGGCCGTTCTGCTTTCTAGCTATGGGGCGCGCCCGGCCGCTCAATCCTCTTCCTTGCGGTCATAACCGCCGCTGACGTCTGCGTGCTGGCCGATGTAGGTGCTGAGCCCCTGCCCTCGCCGCGCAAGGCGCTTGAGCGTGGCGACATGTTTCGCGCCGACACTCGCCGATGTGTACCAATACGTGACGCCCGGCCTGAAGCGGACCGCGATGAAGTCGTCACCGATTTCATAGGCCACGACGCCTGAGTCGCCGCTGAGATTCCGATAACGCTCCATCCGCGTTGCCTCCTGTTGGCCCGGTTGCGCCTGTCCCGTTCGTAGCGCAGCAGTTTTTATTCCGCCGGCTTCGCGCCGCGCCGCCCGCCGCACGGCGCGTTCGTTGTAGTATCGCAAGCACCCAGTTTTTACCGCACGTGCGGCACCTCATGAGAATTCTCGGCATCGACCCCGGCTTGCGCGTGACCGGCTTCGGCGTGATCGATCAACACGGCCACCGGCTCAGCTACGTCGCGAGCGGCACGATTAAAACCGCCGACGCCGACCTGCCCTCGCGTCTCGGCACTATTTTCGAAGGCATTTCGACGCTGATCCGTCAGCATTCACCGGATCAGTCGGCGATTGAAAAGGTATTCGTCAACGTCAATCCGCAATCCACTCTGCTGCTCGGCCAGGCGCGCGGCGCGGCGATCTGTGGGCTGGTGGCGGGTGGCGTGCCGGTTGCCGAATATACGGCCTTGCAGTTGAAGCAGGCCGTGGTCGGATACGGCCGTGCGACCAAAGAGCAGATGCAGCAGATGGTGGTGCGGCTGCTCAACCTCTCCGGCGTGCCCGGCACCGATGCGGCCGACGCCCTCGGCATGGCGATTTGCCACGCACACGGGGGCTCGACGCTGAGTACGCTGGGTGGTATTGCACCGTCGCTCGCGAAGAAAGGCTTGCGTGTGCGGCGTGGACGGCTGGTGGGCTAGGCCCTCAGTTCCGGCTCGCCAGCGCCAGCCGGCAAGCCAGCCCGGCAAACACGGTTCCGAGCAGATACTGCGGCAGGCGCGACGGCCGGCGCCCGGCACTGAGCTTACGGCTCAGCTTGCTCGCCATCAGAATTACCGCGCCGTTCACACAGAAGCCGATCAGATTCAGCACGGTCGCAAGCACCATGATCTGCAACGCCACCGAGCCCGCTTCTGGCCGCACGAACTGCGGAAACAGCGCGAGTACGAACAGCGCGACTTTGGGGTTCAGCAGGTTGGTGAACAGACCCTGGCGGAATATCCGGCCAACCGGGTAACGGCTCATCGACGCATTCGGCGACAGCACGGTGCCTTGCGTGCGGAATGTCTTCCAGGCGAGATACAGGAGGTAAGCGGCGCCGGCGAAACGCACGACGTCATAGGCCATCGGCACGGCCAGAAACAGTTGCGACAGACCGAATGCGGCGGCCAGCGCATGACAGTAAGTGCCGACCAGAATACCCGCCAACGAGGCGAAACCGGCGGGACGTCCCTGGCTCACGCTGCGCGAAGCGATTAGCAGCATGTCGGGGCCGGGCGTGGCGGTCAACGCGAGACACGCGCCGGCAAACAGCGCGAGAGTGGTGAGGCTTAGTATGGAAGCTCCTTCTGGTTGTGCCGGGCGAGAACCCGCCAAAAGGGATCTCAGTCTAGTGGGCCGTAACACGCTGGTCAACCGCGATCGCGGATAACGCGGCGCGCCACTGCACAGCGGGCCGGTACGCCACCGCGCTGCCAGACCCGCCGCGCATCCACTGCGCTACACTCGCCCTTTCTCTCTAGATTGAATCCGCCATGATCGGTCGCATTGCCGGCGTTCTGCTGGAAAAAAACCCGCCACATCTGCTCGTCGACTGCAACGGCGTGGGTTACGAAGTCGATGTGCCGATGAGCACGTTCTACAACCTGCCCTCGACCGGCGAGCGCGTCGTGCTGCTCACGCAAATGATCGTGCGTGAAGATGCGCATCTGCTCTATGGCTTCGGCACGGCCGAGGAACGCTCGACCTTCCGCGAATTGCTGAAAATCACCGGCATCGGCGCACGCATGGCGCTCGCCGTGCTCTCCGGCATGAGCGTGCATGAGCTCGCACAGACCGTCACCATGCAGGACGCTGCGCGCCTGACTCGCGTGCCGGGCATCGGCAAGAAAACAGCCGAGCGCCTGCTTCTCGAATTGAAGGGCAAGATCGGCGCCGATCTGGGCGCGATGGCTGGCACGGTGTCGGCGTCCGATCACGCCTCCGATATCCTGAACGCGCTGATCGCGTTGGGTTACTCCGAAAAAGAGGCGCTGGCGGCCGTCAAGAACGTGCCGGCGGGCACCGGCGTTTCCGAAGGGATCAAGCTCGCGCTGAAGGCGCTCTCCAAGGGTTAATAGCGCATGCCGTGACGGTGGCGCTGCGTGCGACATGTAGAGCTTCGCACATGGCTGCGCGACGCGCACCCTGGCCGTTCGGCCGGGTTTCGCCACGGGCGGGGCGCGGTACAATGACCGCATGATCGAAACCGACAAACTCGCCGCCGAGCGCATCATCGCGGCCACGCCCGTCTCGCCGAACGAAGAAGCGTTCGAGCGCGCGCTGCGCCCACGCCAGCTCGACGAGTATGTCGGGCAGGAAAAAGTACGCGGTCAGCTGGAAATCTTCATTGAAGCCGCCAAGCGCCGCTCGGAGTCACTCGACCACGTGCTGCTGTTCGGACCGCCCGGTCTCGGCAAAACCACGCTCGCGCACATCATCGCGCGGGAAATGGGTGTCAATCTGCGGCAAACGTCCGGCCCGGTGCTCGAACGCGCCGGCGACCTTGCCGCGTTGCTCACCAATCTGGAAGCCAACGACGTGCTGTTCATCGACGAAATCCACCGGCTCTCGCCGGTCGTCGAAGAAATTCTGTATCCGGCGTTGGAGGATTATCAGATCGACATCATGATTGGCGAAGGACCGGCCGCGCGCAGCGTGAAGCTGGATCTGCAGCCTTTCACGCTGGTCGGCGCCACCACGCGCGCTGGCATGCTGACCAATCCGTTGCGCGATCGCTTCGGCATCGTCGCACGGCTCGAGTTTTATAACGCCGAAGAACTGGCGCGCATCGTCACCCGTTCGGCGTCGCTGTTGAATGCGCAGATTCACCCGGATGGTGCGTTCGAAATCGCCAAGCGCGCGCGCGGCACGCCGCGGATCGCGAACCGGCTGTTGCGCCGTGTGCGCGATTTCGCTGAGGTGAAGGCGGACGGCAATATCACCGCGCAGGTGGCCGACGCCGCGCTCAGAATGCTCGACGTGGACGCGGTCGGTTTCGACCTGATGGACCGCAAGCTGCTCGAGGCGATCCTGCACAAGTTCGACGGCGGCCCGGTCGGCGTCGACAACCTCGCAGCGGCAATCGGCGAAGAGCGTGACACGATCGAAGACGTGCTCGAACCGTATCTGATCCAGCAAGGCTTCTTGCAGCGCACGCCGCGCGGGCGTGTCGCCACGCTGCTAACTTACCGGCATTTCGGCCTCGCCGCGCCGGACGCTTCGAGCCCCATCCCTGGCCTGTGGGATTCGGCCGCGACCTGAACGTCGCGCCTCTGGCCACCGGCAGCGCCCCCACGCTTGAGAGCTCGGGAAGCGCGCGGCTTAACGCCCCGGTTCCGGCACCCGCTTGAAGCTATCGTCGGTGCTCGGCGCATCGAGATGCGACACATCGGCCCACGCGACGACCGTTGCCTTGCTGCCGTCGTCGGCGTAGTCCACAACATTGATGCTCGCATTCAGCAGCGCGTAATCGCGCGGCGCTTCGAGTGGCAAACCACAGGCAAAACGGCGCACGCAGTCCAGCACGCCGCCATGCGCAACGACAGCGATCCGTCCGCCCGGATGCGCCGCCACCAAAGGTTCAACCGCATGCAGCACGCGATGGTAAAACACGCGCTGCGATTCGCCCTCGGGCGGCGCGAAACCCGGATCGCGAGTTTGCCAGTGTGCGTATTCATCGGGGAAACGGACTGCAATCTCGTCACTATCATGCCCCTGGAACGCGCCGTATGAACGCTCGCGTAAACCTTCACGCAACTGCAGTGGCAAGCCGAGCGCGTCGGCGATCGGCTGCGCAGTCTGCTGTGCACGTTGCAGATCGCTCGAATAAATCGCATCGAGCCGCGCGCCCTCTTTCACCTCATTCGCGATACGGCGCGCGAGGCGTTGTGCCTGCGCGAGGCCGGTCGTCGCGAGTGGGATGTCGATATGGCCTTGAATGCGCTTGATCTGGTTCCAGTCGGTCTCGCCGTGGCGAATGAACAGAATCTGCGTGGTCATGGAATGAGTGGGCGCCAGTAGCCGATTTATGCCGAGCCGCTATTGTCGCAAAAAGCGGCTGGAGAAGTAGAGGCGTGCCGCCGCGTGCGCCAGGCGCGCGGTAGTTGAAATTCAGGCGTTGGTCTGCAGCCAGAACGTGACCGGCCCGTCGTTGACGAGCGACACCTGCATATCGGCGCCGAATTCGCCCGTCTCGACGATCGGGTGTTTGGCGCGGGCTGCTGAGACGAAGTAATCGAATAGGCGCTTGCCCTCGTCGGGCGGTGCGGCGGGCGTAAAGCTGGGACGCAGGCCGCTGTTGGTGTCCGCGGCCAGCGTGAACTGCGAAACGAGCAGCAGGCCACCTGCGCGCCCTGCGCCGTCGAGGTTCTGCACGGAGAGATTCATCTTGCCGGCCGCATCGCTGAAGACACGGTAGCCGAGCATCTTGGCGAGCAAACGGTCGGCGGCGGCTTCGGTGTCGCCGCGTTCGGCGCAGACGAGCGCGAGCAGGCCCGTCTCGATCGCGCCGGTCACGCGCTCGCCGACGCGCACTTCCGCGCGCCGCACGCGCTGAATCAGCGCGATCATGCGCCCGGCTCCGGATGCAATAACGCTTGCGTCACCATCGTGCTCATCGTGCTACGGCTGCACGGTCAAGCGGTCAGCGTGACGCGCGCAAAGCGGCGCTTGCCGACCTGCACGACGTACTCGCCGGCCTCGACCTTCAAGCCCTTGTCGGACACGGTCGCGCCATCGATCTTCACGCCGCCCTGCTCGATGTTGCGCAGCGCCTCGCTGGTGGACGGCACGAGGTTCGCCTGCTTGAGCAACTGGCCAATCGCGAGCGGCGCGCCCGCGAGCGTCACCGCCGGAATGTCGTCCGGCACGCCGCCCTTCGCGCGATGGTTGAAGTCTTCGAGCGCGCGCTCGGCGTCGGCTTGCGAGTGAAAGCGCGCGACGATTTCCTGGCCGAGCATCACCTTGAAATCGCGCGGATTGCGACCCGCCTCGATCTCTTTCCTGAAGCCGGCGATCTCATCCATCGGACGGAACGACAGCAGTTCGAAGTAACGCCACATCAGGACGTCGGAGATGCTCATCAGCTTGCCGAACATGTCCGTCGGCTTTTCGCTGATGCCGATATAGTTGTTCTTCGACTTCGACATCTTCTCGACGCCGTCGAGGCCCTCGAGCAAGGGCATCGTCAAGATGCACTGCTGCTCCTGGCCATACTGCTTCTGCAGCTCACGGCCCACCAGCAGGTTGAACTTCTGGTCGGTGCCGCCCAGCTCCAGATCCGCATTGAGCGCGACCGAGTCGTAGCCTTGCATCAGCGGGTACAGGAATTCATGAATCGAGATCGGCACACCGCCCTGGAAGCGCTTGGTGAAATCTTCGCGCTCGAGAATACGCGCCACCGTGTAGCGCGACGCCAGCTTGATCATGCCGTCGGCGCCGAGCGGCATCGACCATTCGCTGTTGTAGCGGATTTCGGTCTTGTCGCGGTCGAGCACCAGCGCGGCCTGCTCGAAATACGTTTTCGCGTTCGATTCGATCTGCTCGCGCGTAAGCGGCGGACGCGTGGCGTTGCGCCCCGACGGGTCACCAATCAGCGACGTGAAATCGCCGATCAGGAAAATCACCGTATGACCCAGGTCCTGCAACTGGCGCATCTTGTTCAGCACGACCGTGTGGCCGATGTGGATGTCGGGCGCGGTCGGATCGAGGCCGAGCTTGATACGCAGCGGCTTGCCTGTCGCCGCGCTCCTGGCGAGCTTTTGCGCGAATTCGTCTTCGATCAGCAGTTCGTCGACGCCGCGCTTGGTAACGGCGAGCGCATGACGGACTTCGTCGGTGATCGGGAAGGCGGCAGCGGGATTAGGCTTGGTGGACTCGGTGGTCATGCTGGAAACGTGAAGTCGCGAAAAAAGAGATTGTCCCATAGATGCGCGCCGCCGCGCCCACTGACTGGGCCATAAGCGCCCGGCCGACGCATGATTTCGGCGCGGCCGACCGCGCCATTGGCGTCGCGACGCTTTATATTCGGCCGCGCTTGCGTCGATAATCTGCTAAAACAGATCGCAATAAGTCATCGAGAGGAGCAGCAACGTGGCGCAAGACCCAGCAGATGGCGTCTACTTTGGATTGATGTCCGGCACGAGCATGGACGGTGTCGACGGTGTCGCTGTCCGGTTTGCCCAAGGCAAACCGCCGGTGGTGCTGGCCGAAGCGTTTGTCGGCTTCGCGGCAGGTTTGCGCGAGGCGCTATTCGCGCTTCAACACCCGGGCGACAACGAGATCGAACGCGAAGCGCTGGCCGCCAATGCACTCGCCACGCGATACACCGTTTGCTGCCACGAGTTGCTGCAAGCCAGCCGCGTGCCGGCCTCGGAAGTGCGCGCGATAGGCGTGCATGGTCAGACGGTGCGGCATAGGCCGGAAAAGGGTTACACGCGGCAGATCAACAATCCCGCGCTGCTGGCGGAAATGCTGCATATCGACGTGGTGGCCGACTTCCGCAGCCGCGACGTCGCGGCCGGCGGCCAGGGCGCGCCGCTCGTGCCCGCGTTTCACGCCACGGTGTTCGGCGCGAAAGACGAAACCCGCGTGGTCTGCAATCTCGGCGGGATCAGCAATATCACGATCCTGAACGCGACCGGCGGCGTGCGCGGCTTCGACTGCGGGCCGGCGAACGCGCTGCTCGACGAATGGGCGCAGCGCCATATCGGCAAGCCGTTCGATGAAAACGGCCATTTCGCCGCGAGCGGACAGGTCGACCGGACATTGCTGAATGCGCTGCTCGATGAGCCCTTTTTCTCGCAACAACCGCCGAAAAGCACGGGTCGCGACCTGTTCAACGCGCAATGGCTGGATGCCAAACTCCAGCCCTTCGCATCCCTCGCCCCCGCCGATGTTCAAGCCACGTTGGTCGCGCTGACCGCGGTAACGGTGGCTCGCGAAATCGAACGGCATGCATCGGATGTGAAGGCGGTCTACGTGTGTGGTGGCGGTGCGCGCAATCCGGAGATTATGAAAGCCCTGCAACAGGCGCTCGAAGACAGCGGCGTGAGCGGCGTGCCCGTTATGACGACCGACGCGCTCGGCGTCCCGCCGAGCCAGGTCGAGCCGCTGGCGTTCGCATGGCTCGCCATGCGCTGCGTGGCGCGCCTGCCGGGCAATTTGCCGGCCGTCACCGGCGCCGCAGCGGAACGTGTACTAGGCGCGATCTACGCACGCTAAGCCAGGTATCTGGGTTTTAGCTCAGGCAATAAAAAACGGGGCCGAAAGCGGCCCCGTTCTCTTTACAACCTGTCGCCTAACCAGCCATCAAACCGAGAATGACGAACCGCAACCGCAGGTCGTGGTCGCATTCGGATTCTTGATGACAAACTGGGCGCCGTTGATGTCGTCCTTGTAATCAATCTCAGCGCCGACCAGATACTGGTAACTCATCGAATCGATCAGCAGCTGGACGCCGCTCTTGTTCATGACGGTGTCGTCTTCGTTGACGGCTTCGTCGAACGTAAAACCGTACTGAAAGCCCGAGCAGCCGCCGCCCTGCACGAAAACGCGCAGTTTGAGGTCCGCATTGCCTTCTTCTTCGATCAGTTGCTTGACCTTGTCAGCCGCTGCGTCGGTAAAAACGAAGGGGGCGGGCATCTCGGTCACGGGTGTATCGGTGACTGCGTTCATTCGAACTCTCCAAAAAGCTTCTAACCGCTATTGTAGGGCTGATCTCAATATCGTGCTGAAGCCCACAAAATCAATGGGTTCTTCCAGGAAACACGAGCGAGCGGGGCGCCAGCCGCCGTCAGCCTGCCTGAGCGAACCGCATCGCCGCTGCAGCGAGCAAGCCGGTGCCGCCAACCGACGTGGAAAACCATAAAAAAAGCCGCCTTCGCGAAAGCGTTGGCGGCTTTTGCAGCGCTCCGGCACGAAAGCCGGATCGCACCCGAAGCGATTAACGCTTCGAGAATTGCTTCCTGCGACGTGCCTTGTGGAAGCCGACCTTCTTACGTTCGACTTCACGAGCATCACGCGTAACGAAGCCAGCCTTCGACAGTTCCGGCTTCAGCGTTGCGTCGTAGTCCATCAGCGCGCGGGTGATGCCGTGGCGAACCGCACCGGCTTGACCCGTTTCACCGCCACCGTTCACGTTGACTTTGATGTCGAACGTGACGCCGTGGTTCGTGAGTTCCAGCGGCTGACGCACGATCATCAGCGACGTTTCGCGCGAGAAGTAATCGGCGATAGGCTTGCCGTTTACAATGATCTCGCCCTTGCCAGCCTTGATGAAGACGCGTGCGACGGCGCTCTTGCGGCGGCCCGTGCCGTAATTCCAGTTACCGATCATGTGGGCTCCCCTTAGATCTCGAGCGCTTTCGGCTGTTGTGCCGAATGCGGATGCGTTGCTTCAGCGTAGACCTTCAGCTTCTTGATCATCGCGTAGCCGAGCGGGCCCTTCGGCAGCATGCCCTTGACCGCTTTCTCGAGCGCACGGCCCGGGAAGCGTTCTTGCATCTTGCCGAACGTCGTTTCATAGATACCGCCCGGGTAGCCCGAGTGACGGTAGTACTTCTTGTCAGTAGCCTTGTTGCCCGTGACACGCAGCTTGCCGGCGTTGATAACGATGATGAAATCACCGGTGTCGACGTGCGGAGTGAATTCAGGCTTGTGCTTGCCGCGAAGACGGTGTGCCACTTCGCTGGCGACACGCCCGAGAACCTTATCCGTCGCGTCAATCACGTACCATTCACGCGTAACCTCATGGGCTTTTGCGGAAAACGTCTTCATGATCGATCCAAAAAAATTGCTGCGCCCAATGTGTTTTTTCCTGCTTGTAGTGTGCGCATCGAGGCGCGTGCAGGCTCTCCCTGGTTCTTCCTCCGCGGGCGCGGATGCGGAAAAGCTCTGAATTATAAAGGAAAATCAAGGCGCAAGTCAAAAGTGGCGCCTGACGTGGCGCGACGGCCCGGCGTGAATGCCGATGGCCGCCCGTGAAAGTGAATTTTCTTCATCGAAAACGGCGTTCCACGTCACGAACTGCGCCCATTGCGACATCAAAGCGCACAAATCGATAGCCCGGGTTTGCTAAGGTTGTCCGACTTTCACTCCGTAAGGATCCCCAATGCTCCGGATCGGTCTGGCGGACGACCATCCCGTGATCATGGACGCGCTCGAATCGGCCTTTGTCGAAGCGGGCGGATTCAGCGTCGTGTTCAAGGCGCGCACCGGCGCCCAGTTGATCGAGGCACTGCGCGCCGCCCCCTGCGACGCCGTGGTCACGGACTACTCCATGACCCAAGGCATGTCCGGCGGCGACGGCCTCGCGCTGATCGCGCAGTTGCTGCGCCAGTTTCCCACCGTGCGGGTCATCGTCTTCACCATGCTCGCCAATCCGGCGCTCTGCGAACAGCTCGCCGCGCTCGGCGTGCACGGGATCGTCAGCAAGAGCGACGACCGCGCCGAAGTGCTGGCCGCCATGCGCGCGCTATCAGTCGGCGGCGAGCCACCTATTCTATCGCCCGGCGTGCGGGCGTCGATCGGCGCGCGCAGGAGCCGCGCGCCGCAGCCGCTCAGCCAACGAGAAACCGACGTGGTCCGGTTGTTCGCTCAAGGCCACTCGCTCGACGAGATCGCGACCAGTCTGAATCGCGCCAAAACTACCGTGGCCACGCACAAACAGAACGCCATGCAGAAGCTAGGGCTCACGAGCAACGCGGACCTGGTCCGCTACGCCTACGAGCTCGGCATTGCCTGACACGCGAGACCCGGCCGCAACCGTGCGCGCGGCAACCCGGTTGCGGCGGGCTCTCGCGGCGGCGGCCTGGGTCACGATGCTGGCGGTGGCTCCCCGCCTCGGCACCGCTGGCATCGCGTCCGGCGCTGAGGCGTCGGAGCGCGCCAATCCGGGGCTGCTGGCTCGGGCGCCCGACCGCCAGGGCGCGTCCTCCGCCGCGCTGCTGCGTCTCGGCAGCCAACTGGCGCCCACCCGATTCGCCGCGCCGCTGACGCTCACGTCCCGTCAATGGCTCGCCAGTCACCGCATGCTGACCGTGGGCGTGTGGGGCAACGACTACGCGCCGGTCCAATTCCGCCCAGGTAACAACACGATGGCCGGCATTGCCGCGGACTACCTGCACCTGCTGGCCAATTCGCTCGACACGCCAATCCGCGTCCGCTGGTTCGCGAGCCAGGCGGCTGCGCTCGCGGCCCTCAAGTCGCACGATATCGATCTGCTCAGCGTGATCGGCTCGCCGGGCGCCCATGCGTTCGACTACGTCGAGCGCGTGCCGTATCTGCGCATGCCGCTCGCGATCGTGCGCCGCGCCGGCCCCGCGCTGGACACAGACGGCGCGTGGCATGGACGCGCGGCCGTCGTCGAAGATCAGCGGGACGCCCTTGCGGTGCTGCGGCGCCATCAGCCCGCAGCGGCCCCACCGCTCGACGAACCATCGCTCTACCGGGCGCTCGCCGCCGTCTCGCTCGGCGAAGCGGACTATTACATCGGCGATCTGGTCTCCGCGACGTTTTGCGTGGAGCAAGGCATGTATCTCAACCTCCGCGTGGCGCGAGTCGACAGTGCGCAAACCGCGTTTTCCGTCGCCGTGGCGTCCGACCGGCCGGCCTTGAAAGACGCCGTCGAGACCTCCTTCGGCGCACTCCCCGCGTGGCTCGAAGCGAGCGTGCTGCGCCGCTGGGCGGCCGGCGCGGCGCAGGATATGCAGGACGGCCCGCTGCCGTTGAGTCCGGCCGAGCGCGCCTGGATCGCAGCGCACCCGGTCGTGCCGGTGGGTGTCGATACGGCCGACGCGCCGTACACCTTCGTGGATTCGGCCGGCGAATTCTCGGGCGTGCACGCGGAATTGCTCAAGCTGATCGGCCGGCGCACGGGGCTGCGCTTCAAGGTCGTCGCGCGGGACACCCTGCCGGCGCTGGAGGCGGATCTGCGCGCCGGACACACCGCGCTCGTCACGACGCTCATGCCCACACCCGTGCGCAACGCCTTCATGGCGTTTTCCGACCCCGTCATGCCGCTGATCTGGGCAATCGTCGCGCGCGAAGGCGACGCGTCCATCACGAGTCTGCGCAGTCTGGACGGCAAACGGCTCGCGCTGGTCACCGGACATGCGCTTGCGAGCGTCGTGCTGGCCGTGCATCCATCGATCCGGCTCGTGTTCGTGCGCACCGCCGCCGACGCGCTCGATCTGGTCGCCCGGGGCGGCGCGGACGCTACGCTGCAAACCATGGGCGGCGCGAGTTATTCGATCGAGCGATTTTTCCCCAACCGGCTGCGCATCGCCGGCACCGCGTTCGACGACCCCGATCAGGTCCGGTTCGGTGTCTCGCCCGCGGCGCCCGAACTGCTCGGCATCCTCGACAAGGCGCTTGCCGCGATCACGCCGGCCGAGCGCGCCGCGATCGCATCACGCTGGCTCGCGCACATCAACTATCCGAGCAGCACGTGGGACAGTCTACGCCGCTCGGTATTCCGCTGGCTGCCGTGGGGGCTCGCGGCGCTGGCGCTCGCGGTGGTGTGGAACAGCCTGCTGCAATACCAGATCCGCCGACGGCGCCAGGTGGAGCGCGAACTTCGAGCGGCGCGCGATGCTGCCGAACGGGCGAGCGCGGACAAGAGCGAATTTCTCGCGCTGATGAGCCACGAAATCCGCACGCCGATGAGCGCCGTGCTCGGCCTGCTGGAACAGGCGCAACGGCGCGCCGCAGCGGGCATCGCCGACCCAGCGCCGCTGGCGATCGCGCGCCGCTCGGCGCTTGGTCTGCTGGAACTGGTCGGCGATCTGCTCGACGTGCACAAGTCCGAGGCCGGCGAGCTGCGCGTCACGCCGCGCGCTATCGATCTGCGTGCCCTGCTCGCCGAGACCGCGACGCTTTTCGCCGCCGTCGCGCATGAGAAAGGCATCGAACTGCGCGCCGAGACGGCGCCCGATGTGCCGCACGGCGCCCGCTTCGATCCGCTCCGGCTTCGCCAGGTGATCGGCAACGTGCTATCGAACGCGGTGAAGTTCACCGAGCGCGGCGAGGTCGTGCTGCATGCCTCGCTCGAGGTCGATCCGGATGGCAAGCCAATCTTGTGCGTCGACATCCGCGATACCGGCGAAGGTATCGCGCCCGACGAACTCGACCGTCTGTTCGAACCGTTCAGACAGACTTCGGCGGCGGCGGTGCGCGGCGGGACGGGCCTCGGCCTCGTGGTCGTCAAGCGGCTGGTCACGCTGATGAACGGCAGCGTGGACGTGACCAGCGCAGCAGGCCGCGGTACCTGCGTCCTGCTGCGCCTGCCGTGCATCGCGTGCGATCCGCCGGCCGCGGCATCCGGCGACGGGTTCGAGTCCGGTTCGTCAGGCGCGCCGGCGAGGCTGCGCGCGGGCGCTTCGTTGCGCGTCCTCGCCGTCGACGATCATCCGTTGAACCTGCGCATTCTGGCGGACCAGTTGAGGGAACTGGGTTGCACGCCCGTCGAGGCCTGCGACGCAGACGCCGCGCTGGCCACACTCGACTCCGGCGTGGACCTGATGTTCACCGACTGCAACATGCCGGGCATGTCGGGGCTCGAACTCACGCGTCTCATCCGCGCCGCCGAAAACGGCGCCGCGCGCCCTCGCCTGCCGATTCTCGGCTACACCGCCAACGCGCTGCCCGAGGCGCATGCCGATTGCCTTGCTGCGGGTATGGATCAGGTGCTGGTGAAGCCACTTGCGCTGGGGCAACTCGCGGCTGCGTTGGCGCGCTGGTTGCCGGCGCGCTTCGTGATGAGCGAGGCGCGCGAGCCTCCCGAATGCGAAGCGGCGCCGCAACCGGTCACACCTGAACTCGCCGCCAGCCTCGCCGAGGATCTCGCTGCGCTGAAGGCCTCGATCGATCGCGGCGCATGGCAAACCGCCGCCGACTATGCGCATCGGATGCGCGGCGTGATCGCCTGTGCGTCGCCCGATGAAGCCGTCGATCACGCCTGCATCGTTCTGGAGATGCAGGCCTGCCGACGTGCGCCGGATGTCGCCACCGCATTGGACGCGCAGTACGCGCGACTCGAAGCGCTGCTGCAACGTCACGTCGCCGTCGTGAACGCAGGCCGTCTCTAAAAGAAACGGCCTGCACTTTCGAATCTATACGATGGTGGGCGCCCTCACGGCCGGGCAAAGTGTCATCGAACGGCACACCCCGCCGCTCTTAACCTGAAGTAGAAAGGTATCCTCATGAAAAAGACTTTGATCGCCGCTGTTATTCCTTTTGTCCTCCTGAGCACGACTGCTTTCGCCGGCACGCAGGACTGCGCGACGCGCGTCAGCGCCCTCAAGTCCGAGATCCAGACGGCCCAACAATACGGCAACACGCAAAAGGTCCGTGCGCTGCAAGGCGCGCTCGCCGAAGTGCAGGCGCATTGCACGGACGCAGGCCAGGTGCAGCGCGCCGAGCGCAAGGTTCAGGATAAGCAGAACGACGTGCGCAAGGCTCAGGACGAAGTGCGCGACGCCGAAGCCAAGCTGCGCGAAGCACAGGCACGCAATGACGCCAAGAAGATCCAGAAGGCTCAGGAGAAAGTCAGCGACAAGCAGGACAAACTGCGCGAAAAAATGGACGACCTGCGCAGCGCGCAAGCCGATCTCGCCGCACTGAAGGGCTAACCGCCACAAGCGCCGCGTGCGGCGCTTCGGTTCGGAGCAAACAGGGGCCTCGCCCCTGTTTTTTGTTTTTCGCGTCAGACGGATCATTTTGCGCAAGCGCCTACTCTCTTCCGCCTGGAGCCTGGCCTGGCTTGCCCCGGCCTTCGCCTTCGCCAATGAAGCCTTCGCCAATGAAGCACGCTCGTCCGGCGCGGACGACGTCCCCGCCAACAGTGCACGCCTTGCCGATGCGCCCTTTCGGGCGGCGCTGCTGGGCGCCCTGAAGGGTGAGCCGGAGCCCGGCGCAGAAGCAGGGCCGCCTGGAGACGAAGGCGCGCTGCAGCGCGAGTTCACACGGTACGCCGTGGTGGTCAATGGACACTGGAGCGGCTTCTCATGGCTCGCGACGGGCGCGGACGGCAAACCATGCGCCGAAGTGGCCGATTGGCTCGAGTGGGGCGTCATGCCGGCGGCCGAGTTCGCGGCTCAAGCGGACGCCGGCGACGCGCGTTGCGTGATGCCGCAGCGTTCACAACACCCGCACGACGCCGACGCTGCGCCGCCGGACATCCCTGACGACGCTACACCCGAGGAACGCGAAGCGGCCGGGGAAGCCCTGGAGGAAGCGGCCGAGCCGGCGGCGCGCGTGCGATACGACGCGCACCAGCAGCAACTCAACGTGCGCATCGCCGATCCGTTGATGAGCCGCGCGCGCGGTTACGTTGCGCCCGCGCGA
The DNA here is from genome assembly GCF_059567945.1 of Paraburkholderia sp. BGA-UO-ETr-F12. Classification (NCBI taxonomy): domain Bacteria; kingdom Pseudomonadati; phylum Pseudomonadota; class Betaproteobacteria; order Burkholderiales; family Burkholderiaceae; genus Paraburkholderia; species Paraburkholderia sp. BGA-UO-ETr-F12. The sequence goes on from NZ_JCAQOZ010000061.1 coordinate 115,553, forward strand.
CTCGATAACGGCGTCGACGCCGTGCGGTTCGACTACCAGTTGAGCGCGTCACACACCGAAGGCGCGAACGCGCTCGACTACAACCGCCGCACGTCCGCATTCGCCACGCTCAACGCTGGCGCGAACGTCGACGTGTGGCAGTTCCGTTCGAACCACGTCTACTCGAGTCCCACGATCGGCAAACCCGAATGGGAGCGCCTCGAAACCTACGTGCAGCGCGACGTGCGACGCGTGCGCGGCAAGTTGCTGCTGGGCGACGGCGCAACAGACAGTCTTCTGTTCGACAGCATCCCTTTCTCCGGCGCGCAGCTCGCCTCCGACGACAATCTCCTGCCCGACCATCTGAGCGCCGCGCCGCCCGTGGTGCGAGGCAACGCGCACGGCAGCGCCGAAGTGTTCATTCGCCAGCGCGGGCTGCTCTTCTATCACGCGGTGGTCGCGCCCGGCCCGTTTGCGTTCTACGACGTGCGGCCGCCTTCCAGTAGTGGCGACCTCAGCGTGACGGTGCGCGAGGCGGACGGCACCGAACACGTGTCGGTCGTGCCGTTTATCGCGATGCCGTTGCTCGTGCATCAGGACGCGATCAAGTACGCGTTCAGCGCCGGACGCTACCGTCGCGCGAGCATGAACGCGGCTTTCGACCAGCCGCCATTCGTGCAGGCCACGCTCGGCATCGGACTGCCGCACCGTCTGAGCGCATTCGGGGGCGCGCTGCAGGCGCGCGGCTACCGTAGCATGGCGGCCGGACTCGGCTGGGACCTGGGCGAAGCCGGCGCGCTTTCTTTCGACCTCGCGCGCTCGCAAGTCGACGCGCCATCCGCGACGATGCCCAGCGGCCTGCGCTTTCGCACGCGCTACGCGAAGTCGTTCGCGTCGACCGGAACCGGCATGAGCGTCGACTGGCGGCAATTCGGCGGCGGCCATTTCCGCACAATGGAAGACATGTTGCAGCGCGAAGCGGACGCCGCATTTTGGCGCGATCTGTTCGGTGACACGGATGGCGTGCCATTCAATGAATCCGCGCCGCGTCGGCAGATCCGCCTCAACGTTCAACAGAACGTGGGCGACACCGGCAACCTCTACGCCACCCTGAGCGCGAACAATTACGCCAGCAGCCATCCCGCACGCGGGACGCTGCAACTGGGCGCGACCTGGTACGGCGACAAATTCGACGTCGATCTGCAGGCCGGCATCCGGCAGATTGGCGGCATGCGCAGCAAGTCGTTTCAGGCCACGCTCTCGATCCCGCTTTCGCTGGGCAGCAAAACGGGCAGCCTGCGCTACGGCCTTGCTGCCAGCCGCGACGACGACGGCGCGCTGGTCTGGAGCAATAGCCTGTCCGGCTCCGCGCTCCGTGACTACCGGCTCAATTACGCGCTGACCCAACAGCATTCCGGCGCTGTGGGCAGCGAAGGGACTGGCCACGTGTCCTATCAGGGCGACGGCGGGCGCATCGATGCCGGCTACGGACAAGGCCGCGGCTACCGCAAAGTGGACATGGCGGTGGCGGGAAGCGTGGTGGGTTTTCACAGTCGCGACGACCGGGCGGCGCAAGGCATCGTGCTCGGTCAGTCGCTGGGCGACACGATTGCCGTGGTCGACGCGCCCGGTTACGCGGATGCCAGCGTGGACGGTCAGTTGTCCACCCGCACCGACGCCCGCGGTCGCGCGATCATCTCTTATCTAACGCCGTATCGGGTGAACCGGGTGGGTCTGGACAGCCTGACGGCCGGCGAAGACCTCGACTACGGCTCCCTGCTCCGGGAGGTCGCGCCGGTATCCGGTTCAGTGCTCTACGTGCCGATTCATCCGCAGAAAATGCCTGGACTGGACTCCAGGTAGAGGACATTGCCCGGCAATCCACGGACGAAAAAAAACCCGAACGAGCGGTTCGGGTTTAATCCACCAAAGGAGGAGGTGGAGGAGACAGCGGAGGTTGCAGAACTGCTGCAACCGATGGAGCTGATTATATGAGGCACCCTTGTGCGACGCAAGAACATTTGCATTGTGAAATCGAATTTCACAATGCGGCAGTTCAGACCGCTAATCAAATACCAGCAAATTCCCTTTAAAATCAAAAGCATATACGGCTGCAGCTAATTACGAAAGCGGACATCGACTAGAGTAAAACCCCTAAAGCAGTCCGGGCATTCCCGAATCGCCGAAACATGCCGCACCGCAACACGCAAGCAGCCATTGCGCATAAGTTCCGTCGAAAGTCCTTTCGGGCGGACACGCAAACACCGGGCTACAATGCCGTTTCGATATCAGCAGAGCGCGGTGGAGCACAGCATGGAATGCAAAGTTAGCTGGATGGGGCAGGACGGAATGGCGTTCGCCGCCGAGACGGGCAGTGGCCATCTGGTCATGATGGACGGCGCGCCGGAAGGCGGCGGTCGCAATCTGGCGCCGCGTCCAATGGAAATGGTTCTGCTCGGCACGGGCGGATGCACCGCCTACGACGTCGTGATGATCCTGAAGAAAAGCCGGCAGGAAGTGGCGGGCTGCTCGGTAACACTGAAGGCCGAACGCGCCAGCGAAGATCCGAAGGTGTTCACCAAGATCCACTTCCACTTCACCGTGACCGGCAAGAATCTGAACCCGGCTACCGTGGAACGGGCGATCAATCTGTCGCATGACAAATACTGCTCGGCGTCGATCATGATCGCGAAGACCGCCGAACTGTCGCACTCGTTCGATATCGTCGCGAGCTGAACCCGGCTCGGCGGTGGCCTCGCCTCGGCGCAAGCAGCCGAGGCGCGCACAAAACAAAATGCCGGCGTCCGTTTGGGCGCCGGCATTTTTCATTAGGTGGCAAAGCAAGCCGATAAGCCGGATTCTGTGCACGCGCCGCGTCCGAAAACACGACGCGCGTAGCAGTCATTCCTCTAGGCACGCCATTACTGACGCGCTCAAGCTTCCTACCCGCAGACGTGACGGGGGCCCCGTCCTGCATCTCGAAGATGCTAGCCTGCCTACTTGGAATTGCTCCGGGTGGAGGTTACCGTGCCGGTCTGCCTTGCAGCAGCCGCGGTGCGCTCTTACCGCACCGTTTCACCCTTACCTGATCCCGGCTTGCGCCGGGCCATCGGCGGTTTGCTTTCTGTTGCCCTGTTCCGCGTGTCGCCACGGATGGCCGTTAGCCATCACCCTGCCCTATGGAGTCCGGACTTTCCTCGCCCTCTTTGGCCGAAACCGCAGAGGCCGCGACTGCCTGGCCTGCTTTGCTGGGGCGCATTTTAACACTGCGGCGGACCGGGAAGCGCTTTAACGCGCGCGCCGCCCCGTGCGAAAGACGGATGTGTCGTCGTAAAACGCCGGGGACTCGTTCTCCCCGCACCAACCTGGAATTCCCAGCACAGGCAGCGGCGCAAACATGCGGCTGGTCAATGCGTCAGTGTTCAGGAGTGCCGCGCTGACAGACTCGTCGAGCCACGCGTCGCGTGCCGCAACGCCCCAGCCAAAATACTCGGATGGAACATCGACGATCCACGCATGGCCCGTGCAGGCTTTAAACGGCGCGATCAGCTTTTCCAGCAGCGCGTGACCGAAGCAGCGCACTTCGCAGCGCTTGCCCCAGGCATCACGGCGAGCCACCAGCAGCGTTTGCCAGTCGAATCCGCGCAATGCCGCGCTCAACGCCGGGTCGGCGCAGGCGAACAACAACGCGTTTTCGTCGAATAAGGTTAACGTGTCGCGCACGCCGCCACGGGTCGGACCGACGCCTAGCGCATCGATCGCCGCCGACTGTCGCGCATTCAGCGCCGCCTTGATGCGCGGAAACGCGAACCACATCGACCCGTTGAAGAAGTCATGCAGGTTATGGCGCGTAGGCACGCAGCCGGTCGACGCGATGTGCGCCTCGTAAGCCGCGCCGGGTGGCAGATCGTCCTGCGCAATGAACGTGAGCCGCTGGCCGCGGCCGGTACGCTGCTGCATGGCACGCGCATCCGCATTCATCTCGGCGAGCAAGGCCGCATAGCTTTGAAGCGCGGCCTGCTGCCAGCGCTCGCCGCGTGCCGCGAACTGCGCGAACCACGGTTTCGACCAGTCAATATCGGCGAATCCGAAGATCACGCGCGCCGCCTCTGGCTCCTGCATATAGCGCAAGCTCAGACGAGGCGCCAACCGATCGACTCGCCGCCACGCAGCGGTACCACGGGCGTGTCGCCAACCGGCAACTCGGCCGGCAGCGTCCATTCCTCACGACGCAGCGTGACCTTCTCTTCGCTACGCGGCAGACCATAAAAATCGGCGCCGAAGAAGCTGGCGAAGCCTTCAAGCTTGTCCAGCGCGCCGGCTTTGTCGAAGGCTTCCGTATAGAGCTCAAGCGCATGCAGCGCCGTGTAGCAACCTGCACAGCCGCACGCGTGCTCCTTCAAACCCTTCGGATGCGGCGCGCTATCGGTGCCGAGGAAGAAGCGCGGATTGCCCGAGGTCGCCGCCTCGACCAGCGCCACACGATGCGTCTCACGCTTCAACACCGGCAGGCAGTAGTAATGCGGACGGATGCCGCCCTGGAAGATCGCGTTGCGGTTGTACAGCAGGTGATGCGCGGTAATCGTCGCGCCCAGCAGCCCCGGCGCCACGCCGGCTTCACGGATGTAGTCGACAGCATCCTTCGTGGTGATGTGCTCGAACACTACTTTCAGCGCCGGAAACGCGCGACGCAGCGGCGTCATCACGCGGTCGATAAACACCTTCTCGCGGTCGAACAGGTCGATCGACGAATCCGTCACTTCGCCGTGCACCAGCAGCGGCATGCCGGTTTCCTGCATCACTTCGAGCGTTTTGGCGCACTTCATGATGTCGGTGACGCCCGCGTCCGAGTTGGTCGTCGCGCCCGCCGGGTACAGCTTCACGCCATGCACGAAGCCGCTTTCACGCGCGCGGCGGATTTCATCGGGCGGCGTGTTGTCGGTCAGGTACAGCGTCATCAACGGTTCGAACTTCGCCCCGGCCGGGATCGCGGCGACGATGCGCTCGCGGTACGCCTGCGCCATCGCGGTCGTGGTGACCGGCGGCTTCAGGTTAGGCATGATGATCGCGCGGCCGAACTGGCGCGCGGTATCCGGCAGCACCGCAGCGAGCATCTCGCCGTCGCGAACGTGCAGGTGCCAGTCGTCCGGGCGGGCGAGCGTAACGGAGTCGATGGAGTCGACGGAATCGAGAGGAGCGTTGGAAGCGGTCATGGCGAGAAGGGGACGAGATTCGGCGGCAAAAAAACAGATCAGCATGCTCAAAGCGGTACAAATCGCAGCAAATCGCAGCGCTGAGACCTAAACACACGTCAATTTTGCTATTTGGCGCTTCTGGCTCGGTGATATGCTTGGAAAATCATCATTGTAACGGCTCGCCCCGTTCACAGGCTTACCTGCAACATGTGCCAACTTCTCGGAATGAACTGCGCCGCGCCAACGGACGTCACGTTCTCGTTCACCGGCTTTGCGGCGCGCGGCGGCGTCACCGATCACCACGCGGACGGCTGGGGCATCGCCTTCTTCGAAGATAAAGCCTGCCGCCTGTTCATCGACCATCAATCGTCGGCCACCTCGCCGATCGCCGAAATGGTCAAGCGCTACCCGATCAAATCGAAGAACACGATCGCGCACATTCGCAAAGCGACGCAAGGGCACATCCTGCTCGAAAACTGCCATCCGTTCATGCGAGAACTGTGGGGGCGCCACTGGATCTTTGCGCACAACGGCGATCTGAAAGACTATTCGCCGGCGCTGACCGGCGTCTATCAACCGGTCGGCACGACCGATAGCGAGCTGGCGTTCTGCGCGCTGCTGCAAGGCTTACGCAAGGCTTTTCCGGGCTGCCAACCGCCGCTGGAAGAACTGTTCGCGGCGCTCGAAATGCTCACGCGCGAGATCACGCAATTCGGCGTGTTCAATTTTCTGATGTCGAACGGCCAGGCGTTGTTCGCGCATTGTTCGACGCATCTGCATTACATCGTGCGGCGCTGGCCGTTCTCGACCGCGCATCTGGTCGATGCGGACGTGTCGATCGATTTCGCCAAATACACCACGCCGGAAGACCGCGTCGCCGTAATCGCGACCAAGCCGCTCACCGACAACGAAGTGTGGTCCGCCTTCCAACCGGGCGATCTGTTGATGTTCCAGCACGGCGAAGTGATTGGCCGGGTCAACGTGCCGGTCCCGGCTTCGGTGCTGGAGAAGCTGCGCAATCCGGCGCTAGACGCGTCGGCTTCGGCAACCACGATCGCGGCTTCGGCCGGGGCAATGGCGATAGGCACGACCGAGCTTGACCTCGAAGCCGCGGACGACGCCGCCGCATTCGAGTCCTGATCCGAAGTCGATACAAAAAAGCCGCTTCTTCCGAAGCGGCTTTTTTTCTGCCCAGACCACGCCAACTAATCGACGTGGCCCGGCAACACGCTCAGTGCAGGATCTTGGCCAGAAAGTCTTTCGCACGATCCGACTTCGGATTCGCGAAGAAGTCTTCCTTCCTGTCGTCTTCCACGATCAAGCCTTTGTCCATGAAGATCACGCGGTGCGCGACCTTCCTCGCAAAGCCCATTTCGTGCGTGACGCACATCATCGTCATGCCTTCCTGCGCGAGTTCGACCATCACGTCGAGCACTTCGTTGATCATTTCCGGATCGAGTGCGGAAGTCGGTTCGTCGAACAGCATCGCGATCGGGTCCATCGACAATGCGCGCGCAATCGCCACACGCTGCTGCTGACCGCCGGACAACTGCCCCGGAAACTTATCCGCATGCGCGCGCAGACCGACGCGATCGAGCAGCTTCAGCCCCTTCGCAGTGGCTTCGTCGTTCGAGCGGCCAAGCACCTTGACCTGTGCGAGTGTCAGGTTCTGCACGATCGACAGATGCGGGAACAGCTCGAAGTGCTGGAACACCATGCCGACTTTCGCACGCAGCTTGGACAGATTGGTTTTCTTGTCGGTCAGCGATTGGCCGTTGATGACGATCTCGCCCTTCTGGAACGGCTCGAGGCCGTTGACGGTTTTGATCAGCGTGGACTTGCCCGAGCCCGACGGCCCGCACACCACCACCACTTCACCTTTTTTGACTTCCGTCGTGCAGTCGGTCAGCACTTGAAACTGACCGTACCACTTCGAAACATTCTTGATAGAGATCATCTTGCGACCTTTTTCTGAAGACCTTTGACGAGGCTCGACGCGATCACGCAGATCACGAAATAACACGCGCCCGCGAACAGTACCATTTCGACATTCGTGCCGTCACGATCGCCAATATTCGTGGCGGTGCGGAAGAAGTCGGCGAGGCTGATCACGTAGACGAGCGACGTATCCTGAAACAGCACGATACCTTGCGTAAGCAGCAGCGGCACCATCGCGCGGAACGCCTGCGGCAACACGATGAGGCGCATTGCCTGCGGGTAGCTCATGCCGAGCGCAAACGCGGCATTGACCTGTCCGCGCGGCACCGCCTGGATGCCGGCACGGATGATCTCCGAATAGTACGCGGCCTCGAACAGCGAGAAGGCGACCATTGCCGAAGCCAGCCGGATATCGATATCCGGCGACAAACCCAGCACGTTTTGCAGCACCTGCGGCACGATCAGGAAGAACCACAGAAGCACCATCACCAGCGGGATCGAACGGAAGATCGTGACGTAACCCTTCGCGAACCATTCGAACGGCTTGAACGGCGAGAGCCGCATGATCGCGAGAATCGTGCCCCAGATAATGCCGATCACGATCGCGATCAGCGTGATCTTGATGGTGACGATAGCGCCGGTCCACAGCGTAGGCAGTGCGCCCGGAATACCGCTCCAGTCGAAATGATGCATCACTTACCTCCGATATAGCCGGGCAACCGGGACTTGTGTTCGACCCAGCGCATCAGTTGCATCACGACCAGGTTGATCAGCACATAAGCCAGCGTGACCGCAATGAACGACTCATACGTCTGCGACGTGTAGTCGACCAGTTGCCGCGCCTGCGCGGACAGGTCCAGCAGACCGATGGTCGACGCCACCGCCGAGTTCTTGAAAATGTTCAGAAACTCGGACGTCAGCGGCGGCACGATGATCCGGTACGCCACCGGCAGCAGCACGTAGCGATACGTCTGCCACTGCGTGAACCCCATGGCCAGACCCGCGGCGCGCTGGCCCTTCGGCAACGCGTTGATGCCCGAGCGAACCTGCTCGCAGACGCGCGCGGCAGTGAACAGCCCGAGACAGAGGATCGACGACGAGAAGAACTGCGCGCCCGGCGGCAGTTGCTTGAACCAGTTGCCGATCGACACCGGCAGCAGCTCCGGTATCACCAGATACCAGATGAAGAACTGCACGATGAGGGGAATGTTGCGGAAAATCGCGACATACAGCGTGCCGATACCCGACGCCCATTTGTTCGGCACCGTGCGCAGCACACCGAAAAACGAGCCGACGATCAGCGCGATCACCCACGCCGACAGCGACACGGTAATCGTCACCCAGAAGCCGGACATTAGCCAGCCCAGATAGGTGGTCGGCTCGCCGGTGGAGACGGGACTCAGCAGAATGCCCCAGTTCCAGTGATATGACATGACCAAGACTCCAGCAAAAAGAAACGGAAGAAGCGCGTGGCCCCTTCCGTTTCGTTCAGCGTTTCAAAAAAACGGCTAAGGTTTAATCGATTGCCTTGTCATTCGGGCTCTTGAAGAGCGCCTTCATGTCGTCGCTTTCCGGGAAGTTCAGGTTCAGGCCCTTCGGCGGAATCGGCGATTCGAACCACTTCTTGTAGATCTGATCGGCTTCGCCCGAAGTTTCGACCTTCGCGATCGCGTCGTCCACCACCTTCTTGAATTCCGGATCGTTCTTGCGGATCATGCAGCCGTAAGCTTCATGCGATTGCGGCGTGCCGACGATCACGAAATCGCCCGGATTGTTCGACTTCGCGCGCTCGCCCGCGAGCAGTGCGTCGTCCATCATGAACGCGGCAGCGCGGCCGGTGGAGAGCGTCAGGAACGACTCGCCGTGGTCTTTCGCGCTGATGATGTTCATGCCCATGCTCTTGTCCTGATTCATCTTGCGAAGCAGGCGCTCGGACGTCGTGCCGGCGGTTGTGACGACCGTCTTGCCCTTCAGATCGGCCCAGTCCTTGATGCCGGAGTCTTTCTTGGTCATCAGGCGCGTGCCGATCACGAAGATCGTGTTCGAGAAGGCAGCCTGTTGCTGGCGCTCGGCGTTATTCGTGGTCGAACCGCATTCCATGTCGACGGTGCCGTTCTGCACCAGCGGAATCCGGTTTTGCGACGTGACGGGCGTCAGCTTGACCTTCAGGTTCGGCATGTTCAGCTTCTGCTTGACCGCCTCAACCACCTTCAGCGCGAATTCCTGCGAGTAGCCGATGACATTCTGCTTGTCGTCGTAATACGAGAACGGGATCGACGATTCGCGGTGGCCCAGCGAAATGACGCCCGTGTCCTTGATTTTTTTCAGCGTACCAGCGTCTTGCGCGTGCGCGCCGACCGTGAACAGTCCGAGAGTCGCGAGCAGCAGCGCAGCTTTTTTAACCTTCATTTGGTGATCTCCTTGGCAAGAACCGGCGCCAGTTTAGCAAAGTAATTATTCTGAAAGTATTGCTATAAACCATGTTGTTGTGTATCGCCCAAAGCCCTTGCGCGGCGGCGCCCGGCGCGTCGGGCATGCCGGGCACCCGTTACGCGGCTTGTCGCTCAAGGCGGCGCTTCCCGGACGGTCGCTCAACCTTTCCGGACAGACGAAGGCGGGCGGCATCGATACGATGCCGCCCGCCGGGTCGAACACGCGGTCTTTTGAACCGCGTTGAAGCAAGGACCGTCAGGCCCGCGAGGTAGCGGACCCGCCGTTTCACGCAATCGGATCAGGGGTACAGGCCGCGCAGTTCGCGCGCTTCGAGAATCCGCTTACACGCAACGATAAACGCCGCGGTCCGCACGGACACTTTCTGTTCGCTCGACACTTGCCATACGGCGGCAAATGCTTCGCGCATCACGCGTTCGAGACGCTGGTTGATCTCGTCTTCAGTCCAGAAGAAGCTCGAGAAGTCTTGCACCCACTCGAAGTACGACACCGTGACGCCGCCGGCATTGGCCACCACGTCCGGAATCACGAGGATGCCGCGGTCGTGCAGAATGTCGTCCGCTGCCGTGGTGGTCGGGCCGTTGGCGCCTTCCACGACGATCTTCGTCTTGATCTTGCCGGCGTTCTTTTCGGTGATCTGGTTTTCCAGTGCGGCCGGAATCAGGATGTCCGATTCGACCGTCCAGAATTCTTCATTCGTGACGGCATCGGCTTCCGGGAAACCACCCACGCCGCCGTTCTTCGCCACGTAATCCGCCAACGCGACAGCGTCGATACCGGTCGATTTGTACAGCGAGCCGGTGTGATCCTGCACCGCCACCAGCTTCGAACCCGCTTCCTGGAACAGACGCGCGGCAATGCCGCCCACGTTGCCGAAGCCCTGCACGGCAATACGCGCGCCTTCGATGTCGACGCCGATGCGGCGCGCCGCTTCGGAGGCCACCACGAATACGCCGCGGCCCGTCGCTTCACGACGGCCCAGCGAACCGCCCAGCGCGATCGGCTTGCCGGTCACGACGCCCGTCGCCGTTTGGCCCTGGTTCATGGAGTACGTGTCCATCATCCACGCCATGATCTGCTCGTTCGTGTTTACGTCCGGCGCGGGGATGTCGGTGTTCGGTCCGATGATGATGCCGATTTCGCTCGTGTAGCGGCGCGTCACGCGCTCCAGCTCGCCACGCGACAAGGTGCGCGGGTCGACGCGAATACCGCCCTTCGCGCCGCCGTACGGCACGTTCACGGCCGCGTTCTTGACCGACATCCACGCCGACAGCGCCATCACTTCCGACAGCGTCACGTCCTGGTGATAGCGCACACCGCCCTTACCCGGACCGCGCGACACGTTGTGCTGCACGCGATAGCCCTCGAAATGCGCCACCGTACCGTTATCGAGTTCGATCGGCACGTCGACGACCAGAATGCGCTTCGGGCGCTTCAGAGTTTCGAGCCAGCGGGACAGGGAGCCGAGGTACGGCGCGACGCGGTCGACCTGACGCAGGTAGTTGCCCCACGGGCCGAGGTCGTCTTTATTCAGGTAGGAAGGAACGGACTGCAACGTTGATGCGGATTGTGCGGCTTGTTGCTGGGATGACATGAACGCTCCGGCGTTGATCGAATAACAGCATTGTCGAAAAACGCCGTTTTGAAATCCAATGCCGTTTCCTTATCCAGTTATGTTTTTTTTGCATAACCATCAAGAAGCCGCAAATTCACGTCGTGGGGACGCAGGTTTTCAGGTAGCGCCCGTACCCTGCGCCAACTCCTCCGACACCACATCCCACAACTGCCGCACGAGTATCTGCCGCGCATCGTCGCCTTTCGCGGCCAGCTTGTCGCGATAGAGGCGAATCTCCATGGTCAGCGTGAGTTGCCCCTCGGGCGTGCCACGCGTGGCGCGATCAAGGCGAATCAGCTTGCCGTCGGCAACCGCGTCTTCCACCGCGCTGTAGGGCAGAAAGGCAATGCCGTGACCGGCCAGCGCCATCGCCTTGAGCCCTTCGGCCATGTCGGTTTCGTACAGCCGGTCGAGATAGAGACGCTCGGGCGCATTGGCGAGGATCACTTCGGTCATCCGGCCCAGGTATGCGTTCGGTGTGTAGGTCAGATAGGGCGTCGGGTTCTGCGCCGTGCCCGGCAGCGTGTGCCGCGGCCGGCCGGCGCGGCCTGGCGCCGAGAATGGACTGATCGGCTCGTTGCCGAGCGTGAGCATGTCGTAGCGTGCCGGATCGAGCGCGATGGGGTGGCTCGGATGGTGATACGCCATCATCAGATCGCAGCCGCCTTCCACCAGCGCCAACGCCGCATCGTGCACGTTCAGCGCCCGCAGCCGGGTGTGGATCGGGCCCATTTGAGCCTCGATGCGTTGCAGCCAGCGCGGAAAGTACGTGAGCGACAGCGTGTGCGGCACCGCGAACTCGATGGTCGCCTGCGGCGTCGCCGTGTGCCCGCGCAGCAGAGCACGCGCCTCGTGGAACTGCGAGAGCATGGCAAGCGCCTGCTCGTAGAAAACCTGACCCGCCGCCGTCAGCCGCGTCGGATACACCGAACGATCGATCAGTTCCGTACCGAGCCACGCTTCCAGTGCCTGAATCCGTCGCGAAAACGCCGGCTGCGTGACGTGGCGCGATTCGGCCGAGCGGCTGAAACTACGCGTTTCCGCGAGCGAAACGAAGTCTTCGAGCCATTTCAGTTCCATGCGAAGCCTGCTGCCAGCGGAAGGGAAGAAGTCAGCATTCTAGCGGCGCGGCCGGGGCGCGGGGTTGCGCGCGAGGCGTGCACTGAACCCGCCGTTAGGGACTGCCCGGAATTCCCCGGCCAGAACGGCGAGAAAGGCGCCCCATGCTCCATACCCGTCCCGATCCCGGCCCGTCACCGCCGGGAAAGCCGCCAACTTCGGGCCGCGCGCCGCACAGTGGTAAAATTCGCGCTTCCCTCCGTTCCAGAACCGGTCATTGAGCGCCCCCCGAACGCTCAACGCCCCAATCAGCCACAACTCGCGCCTCCACCATGTCCGACACCCGCCCCGACACCCTGTTCGCGCTTAACGCGCTCTCCCCGCTCGACGGCCGTTACGCCTCGAAGACCGAAGCCCTGCGCGACTGGCTCTCGGAAGCCGCGTTCATGCGCAATCGCGTCACCGTCGAAATTCACTGGCTGATCGCGCTCTCGCACGCCGGTTTCGCCGAAGTGCCGCGCTTTTCCGAAGCGTCCGAACAATTCCTGCTGCAACTGGCCGAGCGCTTCACCGCTCACGACGCCGCGCGCATCAAGGAAATCGAACGCGTGACGAATCACGACGTGAAGGCTGTCGAATACTGGCTGAAGGAATCGGTCAAGGGTCAGGAAGAACTGGAACGCGCGAGCGAGTTCATCCATTTCGCCTGCACGTCGGAAGACATCAACAACACGTCACACGGCCTGATGCTGGCGGGCGCGCGCGAACACGTGATCCTGCCGGCGCTGCGCTCGGTGCACCAACGCCTCGTGGCGCTGGCGCATGCGCAAGCCGAACAGCCGATGCTGTCCCGCACGCACGGCCAGCCGGCCAGCCCCACCACGCTCGGCAAGGAAATCGCGAACGTCGCCGCGCGCCTGGAACGTGCGATCGAGCGCATTGCGAAGGTCGAACTGCTGGGCAAGATGAACGGCGCGGTCGGCAACTTCAATGCGCATCTGTCGGCGTATCCGGAATTCGACTGGGAAGCGTTCTCGCGCGAAGTAGTGGAAAAGCGTCTGAAGCTCACGTTCAATCCGTACACGATCCAGATCGAACCGCACGACTACATGGCTGAGCTGTTCGACGCCGTGTCGCGTGCCAACACGATCCTGCTGGACCTGGACCGCGACGTGTGGGGCTACATCTCGGTCGGTTACTTCAAGCAACGCACGAAGGCCGGCGAAATTGGTTCGTCCACGATGCCGCACAAGGTCAATCCGATCGATTTCGAAAACTCGGAAGGCAACCTCGGTCTCGCCAACGCCACGCTGCGCCACCTCGCCGACAAGCTGCCGATTTCGCGCTGGCAGCGCGACCTGACAGACTCGACGGTGCTGCGCAATATCGGCGTCGCGTTCGGCTACTCGCTGCTTGCATACGACTCGCTGATTCGCGGCCTGGACAAACTTGAAGTAAATGCGCAGCGTCTGAACGAAGACCTCGACAACTGCTGGGAAGTGCTGGCGGAACCGGTGCAAACGGTGATGCGCCGTTACGGCATCGAGAACCCGTACGAGCAACTGAAGGAATTGACGCGCGGCAAGGGCATCACGCGTGAAGCGTTGCAAACGTTCGTGAGCGGCCTCGCGATTCCGCAAGATGCGAAGGACCGTTTGCTCGCCATGACGCCGGGTTCGTATATCGGCAAGGCCGTGGAACTGGCCAAGCGGATCGCTTAAGGCTTAAGGCAGCACTCCGCCGCGCGCAAACTTACCGCGCAAGCAACGCCGTTCAGTCGAACACTGAACGGCGTTTTTCATTTGAGCCGCCGCAAGCGGCTTAAGACAACCAGTCCGGCACTTCGCGCAAGGCGAGGTGGGTATTCGGGTCGAGATGCTGCACGCGATAGCCGAACGCCTCGAAGAGCGTATCCAGTGAGCGGCACGTGTGAATCGTGATGTGGCCGTTGCGCGGCGCAATGTACCAATGGTCCATCGCACGCGGCGGCAGCGTGTCGATCGTCAATGTCGTAAACAGCATCACACCTTGCGGCCTGAGCTTGCTGAGCGCGTTCGCAACCGTCACGCGCGGCTCGGGCGTATGTTCCAGCACTTCGAACGCCGTCACCAGGTCGAAAGAGTCCGACGACGGTTCGGTACCAGCCTGCCCCATTGGATCCCAACTGTGCGCATCCACGCCACGTTCGCGCAACAACGCGGCCAGCTGCCCATTGCCGCCGCCGTAGTCGAGACACTTGAGCCGGTCGCCTCGCGCGGCTATATTCGCGATCGCCGGTGCATTGGCTGCGGGACGGGTCGCGATATAGTCGGGATCGACGTCTGCATAAGCGGCGTTATAAATGTGCGTCGCGAACGCATGCTTGCTCCATCGATCGAACGCATGCGTGAAAACCAGTCCGCAATCGTCGCAGCGGTGGTAGTAAATCGGTATCGCAGCAAGCGGCAAGAAATGGCCACGGCGTTCTTCGCAGTTCTTGTTGAAGTCGACCACGCCGCAAAGCGGCGCCCTGCCCCGGCAAACCTTGCAGCTTGAAATACTTGCGACCGGGTTCAGCCTGTCTCCCTCGATGTGCACCATGTTCACCGCCTTTGAGTTTCGATCCGTCAGAAAGACTGCGATTGGATCAAAGCGCGGACAACGAGAGAATCGGACACGTCCCAAAGCACAGCGCTTCATGCCTGAAATGTCGGCGCGCCGGCACAACCCACATGGCTCTCAAATTGAAACGACCCGGCCACTTGCGCGGCCGGGTCGTCAATAGGCAGCGTCGGCCGTGAAGCCTTAGCGCACTGCCAGTTGCCTCAACACCTCGTCGACGATCTGCTCCGGCGACAGTTCGATACTCACCGTGATTGCCTCGTCCGGACCCGGCTCCTCGAGCGTGTCGAGCTGGCTTTGCAGCAGGGAAGGATCGAAGAAGTGGCCGGTACGCGTCGTCAACCGTTCGCGCAGCACGTCGAACGAACCCTTCAGATAGACGAAGCAGACACCTTTGTCGCCGCTGCTACCGCCGCGCAGCACGTCGCGATACGAACGTTTCAGCGACGAGCACGTGAACACCGCCTTCTCACCCGCCCTCTGCTTCTCCTCGATCGCCGCACGGATGGTTTGCAACCACGGCCAACGGTCTTCGTCGGTAAGCGGAATGCCGTGGTGCATTTTCTCTTTGTTGGCGGCGCTGTGAAACGCGTCGCCGTCAGTGAACGCGCAGTGCAGGCGCTCCGCCAGCATTTCGCCAATCCTCGTTTTGCCGGCGCCCGATACGCCCATTGCGATCAGAATCATCAAAAACTCCTTACACGACCGTCGCGAGCGCGAAAGTCAAACCCAAGCCCATCAATGAAATGATGGTTTCGAGGAGCGACCATGTCTTGAAGGTCTGCCCCACTGTCATACCGAAGTATTCCTTGATCAGCCAGAAACCGCCGTCGTTCACGTGCGAAAAAATCAGCGAACCCGAACCCGTGGCGAGCACCAGCAATTCCGGTGTGACCTGCACACCGCTAGCCGAAGCGATCGGTGCGACGATGCCGCACGCGGTTGTCATCGCCACGGTCGCCGAGCCTGTAGCCAGACGAATCAGCGCGGCCACCAGCCAGCCGAACAGCAGCGGCGACAGATGCATGGCCGTCGCCACGTTGACGATTTCCTTGGAGATGCCGCTGTCCATCAGCACACGCCCGAAACCGCCGCCCGCGCCCACGATCAGCGTGATGCCCGCGATCGGCGCCAGACATTCGCCGCAGAACTTCTGAATCTGCTCACGATTGAAGCCGCGGCTCGCGCCGAAGGTCCAGAAACTGACCAGCACGGCAATCAATAGCGCGACGTCCGAGTTGCCGACGAAACGCAGCAGGTCGTTCGCCAGAGTTTTCGGCGCGAACACGAGATCGGCCCAACTGCCGATCAGCATCAGAATCACCGGCAGCAGGATCGTGAACAGCGTGATGCCGAAGCCCGGCAGTTCGCGCGCTTCCTTTTGCTTGTTGGCCTCGCCTAGAAACTGCGCGGACAGCGGATTGTTCTCCGGCAGCTTGATGTAGCGGCTGATCAGCAGCGCAAACAACGGACCGGCGACGATTGCGGTGGGCACGCCCACGATCAGACCGTACGCAATCGTCTTGCCGATGTCGGCGTGATACGCCTGCACCGCCAGCATTGCAGCGGGGTGCGGCGGGATTAGACCGTGCACGACGGACAGACCGGCGACCATCGGCAAGCCGATCAGCAGCAACGATTTGTTGGTGCGTTTGGCGACGTTGAACGCAATCGGAATCAGCAGCACGAAACCGACTTCAAAAAACACCGGCAAGCCGACGATGATCGCCACGACCATCATCGCCCAGTGAATGTGCTTCTCGCCGAACTTGTCGATCAGCGTGGTCGCGATACGCTCCGCGCCGCCCGATTCGGCCATCATTTTGCCGAGCATTGTGCCGAGGCCGACCACGATCGCAATGTGGCCGAGCGTGTTGCCGTTGCCGGTTTCGAACGATTTGACGATCGTGCCGATCGGCATGCCGGATGCGAGACCCAGCAGCAGCGAAACGATGATCAGAACGAGGAACGGATAAACCTTGTAGCGGGTGATCAGCAGGATCAGAAGTGCGATGGCGATCACCGCGAAGACCAGCAGCGTGCTGCCGTGGACAGCTTCCATGAAGCTCCTCCTTTGCGTTATTGATGTTGGTGCGGAACACGGCTGGCACCTGTCTCACGGCGACCTGCAGCGGTGCCAGAAAACCCGGCAAGCCGCGCGGACGCTGAATTTTACTGTTTGTTGCAGCTAAACGCGTGCGAATCCGGCGCACATATCGAAAAGAGCCTCGCCGCGACAACCTGACAGGCTGCTTCGACGAGGCTCTTTTTCCTTGAGCCAGGCTACCGGACTAAAGTACCGACCGCTTCAATTCAATGGGCAGGTGCAGCCAACTGGCTGGCGGCACGCGCGAGACGCGTGACTTCGTCCCAGTTCTGCGCGGCGAGCGCGGCTTTCGGCGTCAACCACGAGCCGCCGACACACACCACGTTCGGCAGCGCGAGGAAGTTAGGGGCCGTTTCGGCGGTAATGCCGCCGGTCGGGCAGAACTTGAGTGCCGGGAACGGGCCATGAAATGCCTGCAGCATCGGCACGCCACCGGCCTGCTGCGCCGGGAAGAACTTGACGATCTCGTAGCCGAGTTCGAGCGCGGCGATGATGTCCGACGGCGTCATGACGCCCGGCAGCAGCGGCAAACCCGCATCCTGCGCGGCCTTGTGCATGTCTTTCGTGAGGCCGGGCGAAACGCCGAACTGCGCGCCGGCCTTCTTGGCCTGAGCGCAGTGCTCGGGCTTCGTGATCGTGCCGACGCCGACCACGATGTCTTCCGCCAGTTGGCTCGCGCGTTCGATCGCTTCCAGACCGGCCGCGGTGCGCAGCGTAATTTCCAGCACTTTTACGCCACCCGCGTGCAAGGCGCGCGACACGTGCTCACCCTGCTCGACCGAATCGAACGCGAGCACCGGAATCACCGGGCCAAGGCGCACGATCTCGCTTACTGTTTTCGACGTCATAGTCAGACTCCTTATTTCTGCAGCGTTTAGCTGGCTTGCGTGGTGCTTGTATGTGCGTTGCCGTGTGCTTTGGTGTGTGCCTGGGCCGGCTCACCATGGTGCGCCGCGCGCTCGCCGACCATCGGACCGAACACCGAGGCGCCGAGCTCCGCCGGCGCCGCCGCCGCGCGAAACACGCCGAACAGTTCACGGCCGAAACCGACTTCGTTTTCCGCCTGATGCTGCGGCACTGCTTCCGGTCGCGCCGCCCATTCGGCTGCATCGATCTCGATGTCGAGCACGCCTGCGTCAGCGTCGATCACCAGCATGTCGCCCGTGCGGACCTTGCCGATCGGGCCTTGCAGCAACGCTTCCGGCGACAGATGGATCACCGCCGGCACCTTGCCCGAAGCGCCCGACATGCGGCCGTCGGTAACCAGCGCGACATGGAAACCCTGATCCTGCAACACACCGAGCAGCGGCGTCAAACGATGGAGCTCTGGCATGCCGTTTGCGCGCGCGCCCTGGAAGCGCACCACCGCGATGAAGTCGCGCTTCAGTTCGCCGTTGTCGAACGCGGCCTGTACCGCTTCCTGCGAATCGAACACGATAGCCGGCGCCTTCACCTTGCGATGCTGCGCCGCCACCGCGGAAATCTTGATCACGCCGCGGCCGAGCTTGCCCTGCATCAGACGCAAGCCGCCGTCCGGCTGGAACGGCTCCTTGATGCCGCGCAGCACCGCCGTGTCTTCGCTCTTGTCCGCGCCCGGCACCCATTGCAGCTTGCCGTCGATCAGCTTCGGCTCTTGCGTGTAGTGCTTGAGCCCCTTGCCCGCGACGGTGTTCACGTCCTCATGCAGCAAGCCGCCTTCAAGCAGATTGCGAACCAGGAACGCAACACCGCCGGCCGCGTGGAAGTGATTCACGTCGGCTTTGCCGTTCGGGTAAATCTTTGCGAGCAGCGGCACCGCTTGCGACAACGTATCGAAATCGTTCCAGTCGATCACGATGCCGGCCGCCCGCGCAATCGCCACCAGGTGCAGCGTATGGTTGGTCGATCCGCCCGTTGCCAGCAACGCGACGATGCCGTTGACGACCGCTTTCTCGTCGACCACATGGCCGATCGGCGTGTAGTTGCCGCGCTCCACCGTCAGATCGAGCACGCGGCGCGCGGCCTGCGCGGTCAGCGCGTCGCGCAACGCCGTATGCGGATGGACGAAGGCCGAGCCCGGCAGATGCAGGCCCATGACTTCCATCAGCATCTGATTGCTGTTCGCGGTGCCGTAGAACGTGCAGGTGCCCTGGCTGTGATACGCCGCGGCTTCCGCTTCGAGCAGCGCGTCGCGGCCGCACTGGCCGGTGGCGAAGAGTTGGCGGGTCTTGGCTTTGTCGTCGTTCGACAGACCGCTACCCATCGGGCCGGCCGGCACGAAAATCGTCGGCAGATGGCCGAATTGCAGCGCGCCGATCAGCAGACCCGGCACGATCTTGTCGCAGATGCCCAGGCACAGCGCCGCGTCGAACATGTTGTGCGTGAGGGCGACCGCCGTGCTCATCGCGATCACTTCGCGCGAGAACAACGACAGTTCCATGCCCGCGTTGCCCTGCGTGACGCCGTCGCACATGGCCGGCACGCCGCCCGCGAACTGCGCGACGCCGCCGTTTTCCCGCGCGGCCTCCTTGATGATGTCCGGGTAGTTTTTGTACGGCGCATGCGCGGACAGCATTTCGTTATACGACGACACGATGCCGATGTTCGGTTCGCGAACCTGCTTGATCACGAGCTTGTCGTTGCCTACGAGGCCGGCAAAACCGTGGGCCAGATTGGCGCAGGAGAGCGCGCCGCGCGCCGGAAATTTGCCTTGCGCGTGCTCGATGCGCGCCAGATATGACTCGCGGGTGGGTTTGCTGCGCTCGATCACGCGTTGCGTGACCTTCAACAATTGCGAATGCGGGGAAACCATCGGAGCTCCTTCGTCGCTGGCTTGAAGCGCGCACGCACTATGCCAGGCAGGTATCGCGGGGATGTCGAATCAGTCGACGACGCAATCTTAGTAGAAAAACTACATGATCGCAACGATGATCCTTGCTGCGTCGCGGCATCTCTAAACAGCCTCACGGCCTTACTGGCTTTACCTTGGCGGCATCAGCACTAAAACCTAGGGAATACACCTAGCGCCTAATATGTAGTTTTTGTACCTTCTTCTGCAATCAGATATAGTCCACGCATTCTTCAGCATAGTGCGAGTTTTCCGATGATGCTGTCTCAGGTGGAAGAGATGCGCGACCAGTTGCGTCCGTCCGAGCGCAAGCTGGCCGACTACGTGATCGAAGCGCCGCGCGAGGTGCTCGATCTTTCGATGACCGAGGTGGCCGCACGCGCGGGCGTCAGCCAGCCGACCATCGCGCGGTTCTGTCATGCACTCGGATTTTCGGGTTTCCGCGAGTTCAAGATCCGGCTCGCGCAGGGCATTGCCGCGGAAGTACCGGCTGTCTATCGCGACGTGCGGCCGGACGAGCCGGCGCCGGGCGTTGCCGCGAAGGTGCTGGACCGGACCATCGGCGCGCTGATCCAGGTGCGCAACAATTTGTCGTCGGACAGCGTGGCGGCGGCGATCGAATTGCTGGCCCACGCACGGCGAATCGAGTTTTATGGCGCGGGGGGCTCGGGCATCGCCGCGCTGGACGTGCAGCACAAGTTCTTCCGCCTGGGAATGCCGAGCGTCGCGTATTCGGACCCGCATACGTTTTTGATGTCGGCCGCATTGCTTGGAGAGGGCGACGTAGTGGTGGCGATCTCGAACACGGGCCGCACACGCGACATCGTGGACGCGGTGAAATCCGCGCTTGCAACCGGCGCCAAGGTGATTGCGATCACACACGGCAACTCGCCGCTGGCGCGACTGGCTACGGTTGGCCTGTTCGCCAACGTCGACGAAGACACGGATATTTTTTCGCCGATGACCTCGCGCGTCTCGCATCTCGCGATCGGCGATATTCTGGCGGTGGGGGTGGCACTGAGCCGGGGACCGGAGTTGGTGGAAAAAATGGCGCAAGCGAAGGAAGTGATCACCCGGCGGCGGATCGATCCGGGCGCTTAGTCGAGCTGCGTCACGCGCCAGTAGCCTGGTTTGCGCGGCAACCGGCGCAGCATCTGTCTGTCGTTCTCGAATCGGCGTGCAAAACAAGACGGGCTCCCTAATGGGAGCCCGTCTTGTTTCTACTAAAGTACAACGCGATGGCTAGGGCTGGCTGGCGAACCGCGGCCCACCGACACCGCTTCTCGCCATCCTCACCGGCTTACCACTGGTACGACGCACCGACACCGTAGGTCGTGTCGGCCGCGCTGATACCCGCGCCTACCTTTACCTTCAGGTTCGCGTTGATACGCGCCGAAGCACCAATCGCCGCAGCCTGATAACCCTTGTAGCTGCCACCTGCCACACCGACCGCCAGGGTCTTGCCCGGATCGACTTCGGGAATCATCGTCAACGCAGTAGCTGCTGCCACGCCGCTGTAAGCATTGCGTGCCACCGCGCCCATGCCGGACTGGAACTGGCGCATGTTCACGGCGTCCGTCGGCGCCTTACCGTCGGCGACATTCGTGATGCGTCGCTCGTTACCCGGCGAACCGACCGACACGGTGTTCGCCTGATCGGCCACCGAACCCGCGCCGAGCGCAACCGAGTTGTCCCCGCTGGCTTGCGAACCCGCACCCATCGCCATCGAGCCGCTGCCGCTTGCGTTCGCGCCGCTGCCCATGGCCATCGAATTATCACCGCTCGCCTGTGAACCCCCACCCATCGCCATCGAACCGCTGCCAGTCGCGGCGGCCGCTGGTGCGCCGCCGTTATCGATCGACATGCCGGCGGCGCCGGTGGTCTGATAGTTCTGCACAGTCTGATTCAGATCGGAGATCTGTTGATTGGTGTTCCACAATTGCGCGCCGGTCACGGCGTCCGTGCTGGTCGCCGACAGTTCGGCATCCTGCAGGTTGCTCAGCTTGACCTTCGACGCGCTGTCCATACCACCCAGCGTCACCTTGTCATGCGCGGCGGAGTCATACTGCACCGCGTTCGCGACCGAACCGCTGATCGTGCCGACCGTCGATTGCAGGCTCGCGATGTCCGAGGTGTTCTGACTGACGCGGCCGTCGATATTGCTGATCGCCGCGCCGACGTTGTTTACCGTCGTACCGCCCACGCTGTAGGTCGGCGCCGAAATCGTGCCGTCTGCGTTGACGATCGAACCGCCACCCAGTGCGGACGCCGTGCTGCCTGCATTCGCGTACAACTGCGAACCGTTCACCACGTCGCTGCTCGATGCATTGACCGCGCCCGCTGCCACGCCGGTCACAACGCGATTTCCAGCGGTGCCCGCCATGCTGATGCGCAACCCATCAGTGCTCGCGCCAACGCGCAGATCGCGCGACGTGCTGTCCTGCGTGACCATGCCGATGCTGCCGGTATTGATCTGCGCGGTCAGCGACGACAGATTGGTGTCCAACGCGTCCAACGCGCCGCCGACGGTGGTCTGCGTGCCGCCCTGCATGTGGTACGTCGGGCTGATGATCGAGCCGTCCGCGTTCACCTGCGCGCCGCCGCCGAGGGCTGCCACGACCGGGCTCAACTGACCAAGATTCACGGCCGAACCAAGGGTCGTCCCGGCTGCGACGCCGAGCAGTTCACGCGCACCCGCTGTGCCGGCGAAATCGACGTGAGTACCGTCCGTGTTCTTTGCGACAGTCAGATCGCGTGTCGTCTGATCCTGTTGCACGAGACCCAATTCGCCGCTGTTGATCTGGTTCGTGATATTGGTCATCGAGCCTTCAACGTTCGTGACACGCGAATCGATGCTGGTGATGTCGCCGGCGTTTTTCGTGATATCGCTGGTGTTCTGGGCGATGTCGCTCGTGTTTTGCGCGATCGCGGCGGCGTTCTGCGCGACATTCTGATTCGTCGTGTAAAGCTGCGAACCATTAACTGCATCGGTGCTGGATGCAGAAAGAACACCGGCCTTCAGGTTCGTGATCGACGTACCCGTCACGCCGCCGCCCAAGGTCAATACATCCTTCGTGTTGTCGTCATACGCGACGAAGGCGTTGGTCACATTGCCGCTTGCGTCAGTCGACAGACCCGCTGCCTTCAACTGCGCAACGTTGACTGCGTCGGTGTCGGCGATACCGGTTGCCACGCCCTTCAACTGGCGTGCGCCGGCGGTGCCGGCAAAGTCCACGGTCGTGCCGGCGGTCGCGTTCGCGACAGTAATTTTATGGCTCGTCGCATCCTGTTGCACGAGGCCTACCGATCCGCTGTTGACGTTATTGACCGTCGTATTGAGCGTCGTGATGGCGCTTGCATTCTCCGCGATATCGCTGGTGTTCTGTGCAATAGCGGCGGCATTCTGCGCGACATTCTGGTTCGTCGCGTAGAGCTGCGAACCGTTCACGGCATCATTGCTCGACGCGGTGAGGCTACCGGCGGCTACACCTGTCATCACACGATTGCCAGCCGTGCCGGCCACGCTGATCTGTGTGCCGTCCGTCGCCGCACCTACGGTCAGGTTGCGCGAAGTCTGGTCCTGCTGCACGAGACCGAGTTCACCGCTGTTGATCTGATTCGTGATGTTCGTCACCGAGCCTTCGACAGTTGACACACGCGAATCGATATTCGTGATATCGCCGGCGTTCTTCGCGATGTCGCTCGTGTTTTGCGCGATCGCGGCAGTGTTTTGAGTAATGTTCTGGTTCGTCGTGTACAACTGCGAGCCGACGACGGCATCGGTGCTCGATGCAGACAACGCGCCGGCTTTCAGATTCGTGAGGGTCGTGCCAGCCGCGCCGCCGAGCGTTACCTTGTCCTTCGTGCTGTCGTCATATGCCACGAACGCGTTCGTTACGTTGCCCGACGTGTCCACGTTCAGGCCCACTGCCTTCAGCTGCTTCAGGTTCACCGCGTCCGTGTCCGCCGTACCGGCTGCCACGTTCACGATCTGGCGCTGCGCCGTTCCAGTACCGACTGATACAGTATTTGCACGATTCGCCACCGAGTTGGCGCCCAGCGCCACCGCGTTGCCAGCCGTAACCGATGTATTATTGCCCAGCGCAACCGAGCTGGCCTGCGTTACGCTCGCACTCGCGCCCAGCGCAATACTGTTGACGCCGCCCGTTATGCTTGCGTTGGCCCCCAGCGCCATGGCGTACGTCGAAGTCGTGTCTACTGCAGCCGAAGTGCCAAGGGCAATGGCCGATCCAGATGCCGCTTGGGAGGAATTACCAACCGCAACGGCATTGCCGTCCGAGGCACTGGCCCCAATGCCAACTGCCATGCTCAGGTCGGACGCTGATGCGCTCGCGCCCAATGCCACGGACCTGCCTTTCGCTGATGCGCCGTCACCGACCGCCAAGGTCGACGCATACGACGTTGTCATCAGCGCACTCGCCCCACGCCCAATTGCGATGCTACCGCCGCCAGTCGCTGTGCCGCCGGGACCGATCGCAATTGCTTCGCCGGTCACCACGGAGTCTGCACCGGTGGAGTTCACATGAAAATACTTGATGCCGCTGCCATTGCTAATGCTATTGACGGTGTTGCTGAGGTTCGTCACGTTCGTGTTCGTCGCGAACAGTTGTGAGCCGTTCACCGCATCCATGCTCGTTGCGCTCAGCGCGCCCGCGTTCACGTTCGTGATCGTCGTGCCTGCCACACCGCCGCCCAGGCTGATCTTCGCCTTCGTGCTGTCGTCGTATGCCACGAAAGCGTTCGTCACGTTACCCGACGTGTCCGTCGTCAGCCCCGCGTTCTTCAACTGCTTGAGGTTGACCGCCGCCGTATCTTGCTTACCGGCTGCCATATTAACGATCTGCCGCTCGCCGCCTACCGTGCCCACCGAAACCGTACTCGCAACGCTAGCCACCGAACCACGACCAAGCGCGATCGAGTCGGTAGCACTAGCCGTCGCGTAGGCGCCCAAGGCAGTTGCGTTGTAACTCGCGCTCGACACGGCTCCCACTGCTGTAGCGTTGGTCTGACTAGCGGTCGCATACGCACCCGCCGCGAAAGTGCCCGTCGACAATGACGTTGCCCCCCGACCAAGCGCAACACCGTTGTATAGGCTTTGCGAGTCTGCGCCCACAGCCATTGCACCGGTATAGGCGTTAGAACCCGCAAAAGCGTTCTGACCAATGGCAATCACGCCATATGCCACAGTCCCATCGGATGCCGTCTGCGCATTAGCACCGATTGCAATCCCACCGCCCCCACCGACAGACGCATTGTCCGTTCCATTGCCAGCCCCGTTCACTTGCACGTACGCGGAATTCATCGCGGTCGAGCCATCCGTCAGCTTGAACAGCTGCGCACCATTCACGGCGTCCGTGCTGGTTGCCGAAACAGCGCCAGCCATCAAATTCGTAATTTTCGTGCCAGATGCACCGCCAAGGCTAACTTTGGCCTTCGTGCTGTCGTCATAAGCAACGAACGAATTCGTAGCGTTGCCGCTGGTGTCCGTCGTCAGGCCTGCTGCCTTCAACTGTGCAACGTTCACGGCGTCCGTGTTCTGCGTACCCGCCGCCACGTTCACAATTTGACGTTGTGCAGTCGTCGAACCGACCGAGACGGTGTTAGCGCGGTCGGCAACCGTATTGGCGCCCAAAGCAACCGAATTGATTCCGCTTACAACTGCGCCAGCGCCCAAAGCGACAGCGTTGGCAGCCTGAGCGATCGCCGTCGCGCCGACGGCGATCGCACCAAGTTGCGAGGCCTGCGCCGCGTCACCGATCGCGATGGCTGAATTTGCCGAGGCGGATGCCGCGGAGCCAAGCGCGACCGCAGCAACTCCCGAGGAATTAGAGTCCACACCAATAGCTGTAGCAGCGTTGGCCGCGGCAGTGGAACGCACACCGACTGCCAGTTGATCGTAGTCGCCGGAACCCTTGCCTGAAACTGAGGTGCCAGCACCAGCCCCTCCCGCCGTCGCAGATGATCCGATGGCAATAGAACTCGTCCCGGTAGCCTTAGTGCAATTGATCGCAGCTGCGCCGTCGATTGCAATATTGGAGTCGAAAGAGCTAGTTGTGCAGCCGCCTATGGCTGTCCCCGTTGCAGCAAAAGCATCCGCAGCGCCTCCCGTCGCGAGCATCGCCAAAACTAGCGCTATCTTGCTCGAGCTTTTCTTGCCACGACTTCTCGCCCGTTCCGGCGCAGCGACATAGGTGCCAGTAGCTTCATTCCATACGCTTTTATACGACTTGTTCACGTTTTCATCCTTCCTGATAACAGGATCTGTGTTTGAAGAGGCGCGTACCAGGAAATCTGCATACGTCAGCCGGTGACAGAAGGATTGAAAAAGTGGTCGTTACGATAAGAATTCTCGGACCATCCCATTAATCCTTCCGGGATGACGTCAATGTAGGATTTATCTGTCGGACGATGAATCAGATGACTCTTAAACCAGATTGGTCTGTAAGAGGATTCACTTGGTGATAAACATGAGATTGATGAGGTAGCGCCGCACCGAGTGTGGAGACTCAGAACTGTCAACGCCAGGCACAGCTGCCTCAAGCAACAATTGACGCGCCATTGGCCCTGCATGCGGATTCAGATAATTCTGAACGCATCGGTCAAACGCATTGCGAAATTCTTGGGATTAATAGTTAGCGTAGAAACGCGCCAACCCGGAATCGCCGACGATCAGATAAAATCGCCAGGATAAATGGTCACGAAGTGGATTTCAGCGCGACTAATACATGCCGCACGAAATCATTCATAACCCATCAAAAAATAAATAAGAGATTTCTTATTCTTAAAACGGCTTGATCACCACCAACGCCACCGCAGCCAACATCCCCAGCACGGGTAGTTCGTTAAACATTCGATACCACTTGTCCGTGCGCCTGTTCTCGCCGCGCTCGAACGTCCGCAGCAGCACGCCGCAATACGCGTGATAGATGATCAGCAGTACAACCACACCCACCTTCGCGTGGATCCAGCCTTGCCCGCGGCCAATGCCTACCGCGAGCCACAACCATAGTCCGCAAGCCAATGCGGGCACCGCGATGAACGTCATGAAGCGGAACAGTTTGCGCGCCATGGTCAGCAGCCGCGCCGTTGCAGCGGGCTCCGTTTCCATCGCCAGATTGACGAAAATGCGCGGCAAGTAGAACAGGCCGGCAAACCAGGAGGCAATCAGAACGATGTGAAACGTCTTTACCCAAAGCATCAGCGATCCTTGTTCAAGCTTTTGCAACGTGTCGATGGCGTACCAAGTCGGCCGCCGGTCGGCGCACTCCCGGAAAAATGCGCCCGTTAGCGGTAGCTCTTTTCCACCGCCAGTCCGCCGCCGGCCCGTTACCGCCTACTGCCGACCCTCACCGTGCCCAAGCACAACATACTTCAGCGACGTCAGCCCTTCCAGCCCCACGGGCCCACGCGCATGCAACTTGTCGTTGGAAATACCGATCTCCGCGCCGAGCCCGAATTCAAAGCCGTCAGCGAAACGCGTCGAGGCGTTCACCATGACACTCGCCGAATCCACTTCACGCAGGAACCGCATGGCGCGATCGTGATCTTCGGTGACGATCGCATCCGTATGATGCGAACTGTACTCGTTGATGTGTTCGATCGCCGCGTCGAGGTTGTCGACCACCTTGATCGCGAGCACCGGGGCGAGATATTCGGTGCGCCAGTCTTCTTCAGTGGCATCCACCAGCGGACCGACACCCGCGTCAGCAAGCACCGTGCGCGCCGCGGCATCTACTCGCAGCTCGACCTCTTTGTCACGATACAACTTGCCCAGCGGCGGCAGCACGTCGGCGGCAATGCCGCGCGCGATCAGCAGCGTTTCCATCGTGTTGCAGGTGCCGTAGCGATGCGTCTTGGCGTTGTCGCAAACGGTCAGCGCCTTCGCAATGTCGGCGCGATCATCCACGTACACGTGGCAGATACCGTCGAGGTGCTTGATCATCGGCACGCGCGCCTCGTTGATCAACCGCTCGATCAAACTCTTGCCGCCGCGCGGCACAATCACGTCGACGTATTCGGTCATCGTAATCAGCTTGCCCACCGCAGCCCGATCCGACGTAGCCACCACTTGCACGGCGTCCTGCGGCAAACCCGCGGCCTCCAGGCCTTCGCCGATCAGCTTCGCCAGCGCGGTGTTGCATTCGAGCGCCTCCGAACCGCCGCGCAGAATCGTCGCGTTGCCCGACTTCAGGCACAACGCGGCGGCGTCGATCGTCACGTTCGGACGCGATTCATAAATGATGCCGATCACGCCGAGCGGCACGCGCATCTGACCGACCTGGATACCGCTTGGCCGGTATTTCAGATTGCTGATCTCACCAATCGGATCGGCCAGCGCGGCGACTTGCCGCAAACCTTCGACCATCGTCTTCAACGCCTTGTCCGACAGCGTTAAGCGATCGATAAACGCAGCGTCGAGACCTTTGTCGCGAGCGCGAGCGACATCGCGCGCGTTGGCATCTTTCAACAACGCGGCGTCGCGCTCGATCGCCTCGGCAACGGCCGCGAGCGCAGCATTCTTCGCCGCAGTCGACGCACGTGCCATCGCGCGCGAAGCGTGGCGGGCGCGACGACCGACGTCGGTCATGTACTGGTCGATATCCATGGTGATTCTCGTGATGCCGCGCACATCGAGGTGCAGCGGACAGGCAGAATTAGCAAAAAGATGAAACGATTGTAAGTCGGGTGGCGCAGCTTTGCTTGTCACGTGGGCGAGTGGCTGAGATGAGATCCTTAGCGCCGCCGACGTCGATCGCCCAGTTCAGACGGGCCTTCGCACCGGCGCAATTGCCGCCGAACGAGGCCGCGGCGGCGGCACAGGCGCCGCTTTGGACGGCGAAGCCACCGTCATCGCCAGCTCAAACAGACCGTCCCAAGGATCGGGCGGCGGATCGTTGCGATGATTGCCCGGCGTGCCGCCCGACAATCCCTTCACCTGCCGATCCAGCCGCGCTGCCAAAGCGAGCGCCTTTTCAAGCGCGCTTTCCGTGACGCGCGACAGCGCGGGCCCAATCAGCCGTTCGCGCGGACCCCAGACACGGTTCTCACGCACCAGCATCGCAAGCGGCTTGCCGGCCGCGACGCCGCGCTTGATCCGCAACAACGTCCGCACTTCTTCAACAACCGCCCACAGCACCAGCACCGCAGCCTCGCCTTCGCCGCGCAAGCCGTCGAGCATGCGCGATAAGCGGCCGACGTCACCCGCCAGCATCGCTTCGTTCAGCTTGAAAACGTCGTAACGGGCGACATTCAGCACTGCATCCTGAATCTGTTCAAAGCTCAACGATCCCGCCGGATACAGCAGCCCGAGCTTCTGGATTTCCTGATGCGCCGCCAGCAGATTGCCTTCAACCCGCTCAGCAATGAACGCCAACGCGCGACGCCCCTCTTCACCGGCCACAACTCGCTGGCCCTGCGCCGCAAGCCGCTGGCCGACCCAATTCGGCAACTGCGCACGCTCCACTGGATCGATTTTCAGCGCTACGCCGGCATCGGACAGCGCGGTGAACCACGCGGACTTTTGCGTCGCCGCATCAAGCCGCGGTAGCGTGATCATGGTCAGCACGTCGTCATTCACGGCGGCGGCAAGCGCCTTCAGCGCATCCGCGCCTTCCTTGCCGGGCTTGCCCGACGGAATGCGCAACTCGACCAGTTGGCGGTCGCCGAACAGCGACATCGACTGACTCGCGCCCAGCAACGAACTCCAGTCGAAGCCGCGCTCGACGGTGAACACCGAACGATCGGTAAAACCGGCCGCGCGCGCCGTTGCGCGAATCCGGTCGCACGCTTCCTGCGCAAGCAGATGCTCGTCGCCGTACACAACGTACAGTCCGGCGAGTCCCTTGGCGAGATGCGCTTCGAGCGCGTCAAGTCGCAGTTGCATGGCTACCGATCGGGGTGGTTGATTAAGTACATAAGCTAACGCGTGACGCTCACAACGGCGGCGGCGGCAACGGCGCGCGCGGCGCAACCCCCGGCACCTGCTGATCCGGTGCCGGATGCAGCGAGCGCACCAGCGACAGACGGCGCGTGAGCTGGTCGATCGCGTCGTTCTCCATGTCCGCGAACAGAATATCGGCTTCGGCGGCCTTGGCCTGCGAGTACTGATCGCTATAGGTCATTGCACGGTTCAGCGCGATTACGCTTGGCGGAATCAGCACCGTACCGTCCTTGCCGACCAGCGAGTAGGTCATCGAGAGATTAATCGCATACTCTTCAACGACACCGAGCGAATTCAGCGTGAGCGAATTGACGCCGCGCCCTTCGGTGATTTGCAAGGTTGCGTCGGCATTCGCGACGGAACTGACCACCACCGTGTCGCTGCCGCCCTGCACGATGCGGGTCAGCCGCGCGCCGGCCGCTGCCGAACCGCCGGAGATATAGAGTCGTTTGAATGCGTAGTCCTGCTGGCCGCGCAGCTGGAAGCCGCAGGCGGACAACATCAGCACGCTGCACACCAGCGTCAATAACGATCTGCGAGTCACATTGGCTCCTGGTTCGCAGTAGATTCCGCAGCGAGAGACAAGCACTGCCGCAGGCGGCGGCGCTTGTCTGCTGTCATGTCCCGGTGGGCTGTCAAACTGTCAAAGGGCTTCAAACGACCACGTTCACCAGACGGCCCGGCACCACGACGATCTTCTTCGGCGCCTTGCCTTCGCTGAACTTCCCGACCGCTTCATGGGCGGCGGCGAGCTGTTCGATCGCTTCACGCGTCGCATCTTTCGCCACCGTGAGCGCGCCACGCACTTTGCCGTTCACCTGCAGCACGAGTTCGATTTCGGCCTGTTCCAGCGCCTGCTCGTCGACCTTCGGCCACGCTGCGTCGAGCAGCGAGCCAAATTCGTCGGCGTAACCGAGTTCCTGCCACAACTGGAAGGTCTGGTGCGGCACGACCGGATACAGCACGCGCAGCAGCACGCTGTACGTCTCGCGCAGCACCGCCGGTTGCGCGCTCTTCGCGCTGTCGAGCGCGTTTAGCATCTTCATCGCCGCCGACACCACCGTGTTGTATTGCAAACGCTGATAGTCGAAGTCAGCCTGCTTCAGCACGCTGTAGATCTCGCGACGCAATACCTTGTCGACTTCGCCGAGTTGCGCGGGATCGATCGTGCCGCCGGCACGCAGCGCGGCTTCGTTCGTGTGACCGAAACCCCATACGCGACGCAGGAAGCGGCTCGCGCCTTCCACGCCCGAACCCGACCATTCGAGCTGCTGCTCGGGCGGTGCGGCGAACATCACGAACAGACGCGCGGTGTCCGCGCCGTGCTGATCGATCAGCAATTGCGGATCGACGCCGTTGTTCTTCGACTTCGACATTTTTTCGACGCCGCCGAGCACCACCGGCTGGCCGTCCTCGTTCAACACGGCGCCAACCGGGCGGCCCTTGTCGTCGAACGAGACGGTGACGTCGGCCGGGTTGTACCAGGTCTTCTTACCCGCTTCGTTCTCGCGGTAATAGGTTTCGTTGAGCACCATGCCCTGCGTGAGCAGGTTTCTGGCCGGCTCGCCGAATTTGATCAAACCGAGGTCGCGCATCACCTTCGCCCAGAAGCGCGAATACAAGAGGTGCAGAATCGCGTGCTCGATGCCGCCGATGTACTGATCCATCGGCGCCCAGTAGTCGGTGCGCTCGTCGACCATGGTTTTCGCGTCCGGCGCCGCATAGCGGTAGAAGTACCAGGACGAATCGACGAAGGTGTCCATCGTGTCGGTTTCACGCTTCGCCGCGCCGCCGCAGGTCGGGCAGGTGCAGTTCACAAACGCTTCTGACTTCGCGAGCGGATTGCCCGTACCGTCCGGCACGAGGTCTTCGGGCAACACCACCGGCAGATCTTTTTCCGGCACCGGCACGTCGCCGCAGGTCGGGCAGTGAATGATCGGAATCGGCGTGCCCCAGTACCGTTGGCGCGACACGCCCCAGTCGCGCAGACGCCACGTGATCTGCTTGTCGCCGAGGCCAAGTTCCTTCAGGTCGGCCGCAATCGCATCGACCGCCTGGGTGTAGTTCAAGCCGTCGTACTTACCGCTGTTGACGAGCGTGCCGTCCTTGTCGCCGTACCATTCCTGCCAGGCATCAGTCGAGTAATCCTTCCCTTCAACAGCGACCACCTGCCTGATCGGCAGGCTGTATTTCTTCGCGAACGCGAAGTCGCGTTCGTCGTGCGCGGGCACCCCCATCACCGCGCCCTCGCCGTAGCTCATCAGCACGTAGTTGCCGATCCACACTTCGACCTGTTCCTGCGTCAGCGGATGCGTGACGGTGAAGCCGGTGGCCATGCCCTTCTTTTCCATCGTCGCCATGTCGGCTTCAGCGACGCCGCCGCGCTTGCATTCTTCGATGAAGGCCTGCAGTTCCGGCTTGTCTTGCGCGAGACGCGTGGCGAGCGGATGCTCGGCGGCGACCGCGCAAAAGGTCACGCCCATGATCGTGTCGGCGCGCGTGGTGAACACGCGCAGCAGCTTCTGTTCGCCGTCGATTTCATACGGGAAACCGAAGTTCACGCCGAAGCTCTTGCCGATCCAGTTCTGCTGCATGATCTTGACGCGCTCGGGCCAGCCGAGGCCTTCGAGGTCGTTCAGCAACTCATCCGCGTACTGCGTGATGCGCATGTAGTACATCGGGATTTCGCGCTTTTCGATCAGCGCGCCCGAACGCCAGCCGCGGCCATCGATCACCTGCTCGTTGGCGAGCACGGTCTGATCGACCGGATCCCAGTTGACGGTGCCGGTTTTCTTGTACGCGATGCCCTTTTCGAGCATCTTCAGGAACAGCCACTGGTTCCACTTGTAGTAATCGGGGCTGCAGGTCGCGACTTCGCGCGACCAGTCGATCGCGAGGCCCATCGACTGCATCTGCTTCTTCATGTAAGCGATGTTGTCGTAGGTCCACTTCGCCGGCGGCACGTTGTTCGCCATCGCAGCGTTTTCCGCCGGCATGCCGAACGCGTCCCAGCCCATTGGCATCAACACGTTGTAGCCGTTCATCCGCAAATAGCGGTACATCACGTCGTTGATCGTGTAGTTGCGCACGTGCCCCATGTGCAGTTTGCCCGACGGGTACGGCAGCATCGAGACGCAATAGAACTTGGGCTTATCAGTGGTTTCCGATGTCTTGTACGCGTCGATGGCGCGCCATTGCCCTTGCGCGGCGGATTCGACGTCGGAGGGAACGTATTTTTCGTGCATGGTGTGATGGAGTCGCTGGTTCGGTGCTTTCGCACCGGCCGCTTTGGTGCTCTGCTGGATGAAATGGCTTCGTTTCCCCTTTTGCGGGGGAAAGGGCTGATTATACCGTTCGCGGACGGGTGCGCCGCGCGGCGTGGTGCCCGGCTTCGGCTGGATTGCGCCTGCGCGGGCGCAGTGTTGCCGGGACCGTTATGGCTTCGCGCCAGGCGGCGGCGGGTCCGTCACGAAACCGATCCGCTCGAGCCCGGCCTGTTGCGCCGCCCCCATCACCTGCGCGATCACCTCGTAGCGCGTGGAGCGCTCGGCGCGCAGCTGGATTTCCGGCTGGTCGGCCTGCCCCGCTTTACCCGCCTCAACGAAGCGTGCGCGCATCTGCTGCAGCGTAATGACGGTGCCGTTCCAGTACAGCTTGCCGGCGGCATCGATTGAAAGAGAAATGGTTTGCGGCGTTTGCCGCGCGGGCGCCGCAGCGACTTTGGGCAAGTCGAGCCGGATCGCGTGCGTGAATAAAGGCGCGGTAATGATGAAAATCACCAGCAGCACCAGCATCACGTCGATTAACGGCGTCATGTTGATCTCCGCCATCGGCGCGGCCGCCTGCTTTTTCTCGAGTCCGCCGAATGCCATGTCGCCTCCTTCCGTCTTCCGCTCTCAGCGCTGCGCCTCGGGAGTCCGGGCCTGAGCTTGTTGCGCCTGAGGCTGGGGCCGGGGTTGATCCGCCGGCGCGCACACATAGGCATGCAGATCGTGAGCGAAGCCGTCGAGTTCTTCCGACAACTGCCGCACCATCCGCCCCAGCACGTTGTAGGCAAGCACCGCCGGAATCGCGACCACGAGGCCGAAAGCCGTCATGATCAGCGCCTCGCCGACCGGTCCGGCGACGTTCTCGATCTGCGCCTGCCCACTCGCCGCAATGCTGCCGAGTGCGTGATAGATGCCCCAAACCGTGCCGAGCAGGCCGACGAAGGGCGCCGTGCTGCCCACCGAAGCCAGCAGCACCTGGCCGAACTCGAGCCGCCGCTGCGACATATTGAGCGCCTGACGCAGCGCCCGCAGCACCCGCTCGCCGCGTTCGACGCGGGCGAGCAGCGCACCGGGAATGTCCACTTCGGCTGCATGCAACGCAGCCTCGGCAAGCGGCGTGAAAACGCGCTCGCGGTCGACGCGCCTCAGTGCCGCAACGCCTTCCGCCAATGTCGGGGCCTGCCAGAACTGGGCAATGGCCGGCGTGGCCTGGCGTTTCGCGCGTGTGAGGATCCAGCTTTTGACGATCAGAAAGCACCAGCTCGCAATCGACATAGCCAGCAGCACATACGCGACGCCATGCGTGATCGCGTCGCTGGTTTCCAGGTAATGGAGGATGCCGCTGCTGCCTGTCATCTGATCTCGCCGATGGAAAGTGATTACAGGGGTGCTGCAAAAGAGCAATCGGGGCCGTAACCGGCCCCGTGGCCCCATGACACGCTCAGCGCAGGCCGAGCACGTCCTGCATGTCGAAGAAGCCGGTCTTGTGGCCTTCGAGGAAACGTACAGCACGAAGCGCGCCTTGCGCATACGACAGGCGGCTCGCCGATTTGTGCGTGATCTCGATGCGCTCGCCGATCCCGGCAAACAGCACCGTATGGTCGCCGACGATGTCGCCGCCACGAATCGCCGAAAAGCCGATCGTGGACGGATCGCGTTCGCCGGTCACGCCTTCGCGGCTATAGACCGCGCAGTCGTCGAGATTGCGGCCGAGCGCATGAGCGATCACTTCGCCCATGGTCAGCGCCGTGCCGGACGGTGCGTCGACCTTGTGGCGGTGATGCGCCTCGATGATTTCGATGTCGTAGCCAGTCGCGAAATGCTTCGCGGCGTACTCGAGCAGCTTGAGTGTGACGTTGACGCCCACGCTCATATTCGACGAAAACATGATCGCGATCTTGTCCGCCGCGTCGCGCAGTTGCGCTTTCTGCTCGTTGTCGAAACCGGTGGTGCCGATCACCATCTTGACGTTGTGGCGCTGCGCGGCTTCCAGATGCATCAGCGTGCCTTCGGGACGCGTGAAGTCGATCAGGTAGTCGGATTCGGCGAACACGCGCTCGACATCGTCCGTCAGCAGCACGCCGGTCTGTTTGCCGAGAAATGCGCCGGCGTCCTGACCGAGTTGCGGCGAATCCGCACGGTCGAGCGCGCCGGACAGCGTTGCGCCGGAATCGTTGAGGACGGTTTCGATGAGCATCCGGCCCATACGGCCCGATGCGCCAGCAATGGCAATTTTCATGGCTACGAGGGTTCGAAAGGGGTAAACCCGGCAAATTCCGACAATTGCGGGCAAAAGCGGCGGCGCACAGCACGCCCTGGCGCCGCACTGACTGAGACTGAAACAGCAGAATGCCTGAAAGCCGCCACGCACGGCGTGTTGCCCATACGTGACGCCTGCACAACGTTCTCGCCGTGTCTTATTAAGACACGGACAGCGCGATTAGTTGCCTGTTCCCGAAGACGCGGGAGATGCGGGCGAAGCAGTCAGCGGTGCGTTCAACGTCGGGCCGCCGCTGCCGCTTTGCGAGCCAGTTGGTCCCACCGGATTGTCCTGCGCGCCCTGAACCTGCGGCGGCGGCGGACGGTGGAACTGGAACTGCGGCTGCCCGGCAGCCGTTGGGCCTTGCGACGGAATACCGCCACCGTTGGCGGTCGGCACCGCCGAGCGCACCGACGGCTGCGCATTCGACGGCGTCTGCACCGCGTTGGTCAGCCGATTGGCGGCCTGCGCGGCTTCGGCGTTGGCGTCCGTTGACGGCAGGGCCGCAGCGGCCGCGGCGCCGTCGACGGAAGGCGAACGCGTGGTGTCCACGGTCGCCGCAGCAGCGACCGGCGCGCTGGCGCCCGTGGCCGCGCTTGCCACGTTCGGCGCGGCAGCCTTCTTCTTGCCGAGCTTGTCGCCGTCGATTTCAGCCAGCAACTCGAGGTTGGAAGGCAGATCGTCGCCACCCGTCCAGCTGGCGACGCGGTCACCCGAGAACAGAATCACGAAGTCACGCTGTTGAACGACGTTAGTCGAGCCGCGTTTGAAATAGAACACGTAGTCCCAGCGGTCCGCGTGGAACATGTCGGTCAGGAGCGGCGTGCCGAGCAGTTGCTTCACCTGGGCGCGCGACATGCCGACCTGCATCTGTGCAGCTGCTTCCTTCGAGACGAAATTGCCTTGCACGACCGTAATACGGTACGGCGTAATACTCTGGGCAACGCGCTGCGTCAGGCTGTCGTAGGTGGAACATCCGGCAAGAACCGCGACAGTCGCAACAGCGATCAAGGTACCCCGCATGCGGCTCCCCCGGTAGATCAATTGAGATTTTGAAATCATTTCACTCACCGTGCGGGCCCGCTGACGAGCCGCGCGAGTTTCATTCCATCGAAGATGACCAGAACGGCAAAAACACATTACTATGAGAGCCCAGCATTGTACTCTAGGGATCCCTTGTCATGACCAATCCAACCGATCTCAAGAATATCGGGCTCAAGGCGACCCTTCCGCGCCTCAAAATCCTTGAGATTTTCCAGCATAGCCCGGTACGCCACCTGACCGCAGAAGACGTCTACCGCAACCTTCTGCACGAAGAACTCGATATCGGGCTTGCCACCGTGTATCGCGTGCTGACGCAGTTCGAGCAGGCCGGCCTGCTCTCGCGCAGCAATTTCGAATCCGGCAAGGCGGTGTTCGAATTGAACGAAGGGTCGCATCACGACCACCTCGTCTGCCTCGATTGCGGGCTCGTCGAAGAATTTTTCGACTCCGAGATCGAGAGCCGCCAGCAGTCCATCGCAAAGGAACGCGGCTTCAAGCTGCAGGAGCATGCGCTGGCGCTGTACGGCGCGTGCACCAAGGAAAATTGCCCGCATCGCAAGCACTGAAGCTGGATTAGTGCGATGTCGGCCGCGTCGGGGTGCGCGGCACGGTGGGCAATGAAAGAAAAAACCCGGCCGATGAAAATCAGCCGGGTTTTTTGCGTGTGCGGCACCGAGGCCGCGCGAGGACGGTCGTGCCTTGAGGCATCCCTACATGGCCGGCATGGCCGACGAGTTGCGCCACCCGCCCGATCCCCCGTTTCAGGCCACCAACTCAGCGCTCGCTTCAAACAACAGCCGCCACGGCTCGGCCAACGGCAATTCGTCGCAGTTGGGCTGCTCGCCGCCACGATCCACCACCACAAAATCGCTCACCTGATCGAGTGCGAGCAGCGGGTGATGCCAAACGCCTTTGGCATAGTTCACGCCCTGCCAGCCGTCGCTCCAGAACGCCCGCATGCGCGCCGGATCCTGCTCGCCGGCCGGCGCGACGACCACCAGATAGCGGCAAGCCGTTAAGGGAATGAAAGCCTGACTGCCCAGCGGATGCCGTTCCATCATGGCGATTTCGATCGGCAACTCGCGAGGCTGCGCGCGAAACAGATTGATCAGCGGCCGACCGCCATTGTCCGTTACGTCGACATTCGCGAGGTCGTGATAGCGCTCGGTCGTGCCGCCGTTGATCGGGAAATGGCGTGCGCCGTTCAGTTCGATGACGTCACCGAACAGCGCGAAAGCCGCGCGCGTCAGCCGTTCAACATGCAAGGTCTTCATCGGCGTGACTCCGTTACGCGATCTCGCCCCACAAGCGCAAGCGCGACACGCCGCCGTCGGGGAAGATATTGAAACGCACATGCGTCACCGGTCCAAGGGATGCGATGCCGTCCGCGAATGTATGCACGTGGTCCATCTGCAACTTCTGTTCGCCGATCAGCACCGGCCAGAACATCGCCTGCGTGATCAGTGAGTCGTCGGTGCCGCCCGTCACGGAGGCCGCCTGCAGCGAGCAGCGATCGGGGTAGTTACCCTTGAAGTGCGCCGTGTCCACTTCGATCTTGCGAATCACGCCCGGCCGCGCAAGCGCGACAATCGCCCAGTCGTTGCCCGGCTCCCGACGGCGACGCGTTTCCCAGCCGTCGCCCATATTGACGCCGCGGCCCGGCATCAGCATCTGCGAGGCCGGCCCGAAATGCTGATTGTTCGCGGCAACCATATACGCGCCGTTTTCGATGGCGGCGAGGTCCAGCAACGTGCCGCGTTCGACGCGCTCCCAGTCGCGCTTTGGCTGGCCATACACACGCAGACGAGCGAGACCGCCGTCCGGATACAGATTCACGCGCAGATGCGTAAAAGCGCGGGCGTCGTTCACGTCGACGTAATGGTGGGTGTTGCCTTGCAGCGTGGTGGCAGGCACGAGCGATTGCCAGTCGGCGTTGTCGGGCGGGACTTCGCCGTCCACATAGCACGCGTCGATTGACGCGGCCGGCGGGAAATTGCCGGTGAAGTGGCTCGTGTCCAGGTCGACACCGTGCACGACGCCCGGGCGCGCGAGCCGGATCACGCAATAGTCGTGGCCGGTGGTGCGCTTGCGGCGGGTTTCCCAGCCGTCCATCCATTTGCCGTGATCGTCGTACTTGCCGGGAATGAATACGGCCGGCTGCGGCTCGAGCATGCGTTCTTTCGGCGCGAAGAATTCGTCGCTCGCGTAGAGCGCCTTCGCGCCCAGCCGGGGGTCGGCGAGGTTCATGTAGCGACGGGTGAAAGCAGGAGCGTTGGGGTCGAGGATCGGATTAGCCATAGTCTCAGTCAGGCGACGAAAAGTAAGGGGAGCCGGCGGAGTCAGAGCATCCGCCGGATGCAGAACGCGCGCTGCGTCGGCGCGCTGTGGAATAACTGTCAAGCTGGCCGCTGTGTGACGGGGTTAAGCCGCGTCAGACTGCCGGCACATGGTCGCCGGCCGCGTGCTCGGCGCCGGCATCGTCGCCAGCGGGCACGTAGCGCAGTGCTTCGTCGCGATTCAGTACACGATGGGCGCGCGCCCGGTCGATGTCGTTTTCCCACACGGCGACCACCACGGTTGCCACGCAATTGCCGATCAGATTGGTCAGCGCGCGGGCAATGCCGACAAACCAGTCGACCGGCAGAATCAGCACAAGGCCAAGCACGGGAATCGCCGGAATCGCGGACAGCGTCGCAGCCAGAATCACGATGGCCGAACCGGGAATGCCGTGCGCGCCCTTCGACGTCACCAGCGACACCAGCACCACCACAATCAGATCGTGCAGCGACAGCGGCGTATTGGTCGCCTGTGCGATGAAAATCACCGCAAGGGTCAGATAGATGGAGAAGCCATCGAGATTGAAGGAGTAGCCGGTCGGAATGACCAGACCGACGGTCGAATCCTTGACGCCCATCCATTCGAGCTTGCGCATGATCTGCGGCAGCACGGCGTCTGAAGAAGCCGTGCCGAGCACGATGGAAAGCTCTTCGCGCAGATAGCGGATCAGCTTGAAGATGCTGAAACCTGCCAGGCGCATTACGACGCCCAGCACGACCACCACGAACACAATGCAGCTCGCGTAGAACACCACCACGAGCATGCCGAGTTGCTTGAGCGACTCGACCCCGTACGTGCCGGTCGTGAACGCGATCGCACCGAGCACGCCGAGCGGCGCGAGCTTGATGATGAACCCCATCACGCGGAAGAACACCTGCGAAAGCTCGTCGATCAGGCTGCTCACGCGTTGCGCCTTGTTGCCGAGCAGCGACAGCGCCGAGCCGAACAACACGGAGAAAACGAGAATTTGCAGGATGTCGCCGGTTGCGAACGCATTGATCGCCGTGTCGGGGATGATCTTCAGCAGAAAGCCGGCTGTGTCCTTCAGGCTCTTCGCGTTCTCGGTGTAGGTCGCGAGCGATGCGGGGTCGAGCGAGTGCAGGTTGATGTTCATGCCGACGCCGGGCCGCGTTGCATAGGCCAGCGCCGCGCCGATCACGAGCGCAATCGTCGTCATGACCTCGAAATAGACCACCGCCTTCAGGCCGACGCGGCCGACTTTGCGCAGATCGCCGGCATGCGCCATGCCGCTCACCACCACGCAGAACACGATCGGACCGATCACCATCTTGATCAGCTTGAGAAAGCCGTCGCCGAGCGGGCGCAGCGATTGGGCGAAATGCGGAAATACGGCGCCGATCACAATGCCCGCCACTAACGCTATGACGACCCGGCCAAACAGCGAATTGAAGAACTTCAACACGGCTTCCTCCTGTTGGGAATCACATCTGTTCAGACTGGTCCGACCAGTGCTGTTATGGCGAATAGTAGGAAGCCGATATACTGGCGTCAAGAAATCATTAAATAGCGTTTACCCGCTGTTTTTTAATCGTTTTGGGGCGGGATTACGCATCTTTAACGACTCATCATACGAGCGCTCAGAACACGCATACAATGCTGGTCAGACCGCGCACCCAAAGTGAGCCAGGATGAAAAATGTTCCGCATACCGTCACCGATGCCGCCATCGCGATCATCCGCGAACGGATCGAAGCGGGCGTCTATCCCGTGGGCAGTTTGTTGCCAGCGCAGCGCCAACTCTCCGAAGAGCTCGCGATCAGCCGCGCATCGTTGCGCGAGGCGCTCTCCACGCTCGAAGCGCTCGGTCTTCTGACGATTCGCCCCGGTAAGGGCGTCTATGTGGACAGCGCACAGGCGACGACCACCCAGGCATGGCGGTTCGCGGAACAGTCTTCGTTGCCGGATACGTACCAGATGCGTTTCGCACTTGAGGGCTTTATTGCCCGCATGGCAGCGCTGGCGATCAGCGATTCCGACCTCGCCTGGTTCGAAGACAACATCGCCGCCATGCAAACAGCGCTCGCCTGCGACGAACTCGACGAAGCCGCCCGCCTCGACTACGACTTTCACATGCGCATCGTGAGCATTGCCGGCAACGCGGCAATCGAATCGATACTGAGTAGTGCCGCGGAAATCATGAAGGAAAGCCAGCGGATGCCGTTTTATCGGCGTGAGTTGGTGCTGTCCACGTACACCGAGCATCGAGTGATTCTCGACGCGCTCAAGGCGCGCGATTCCGCCGCAGCAGGCAAGGCCATCGAAACCCATATCTCGAACGCCGCGCAGCGCGCCGGCGTCTATTTCCCGACGCCGCAGGCGTAAAAAAAGCCGCTCCGAGGAGCGGCTTTGATCTTTCTGCCCTGCCGGCCGCGCAGGCCGCGGGGCATGCAAAGCAAACAGCTTACTTCGCGTTGGCGAGCGCCACGGCCGTGTCCAGCATGCGGTTCGAGAAGCCCCACTCGTTGTCGTACCAGCTCGACACCTTCACCAGACGGCCCGACACCTTGGTCAGCGTGGCGTCGAAGGTCGACGAAGCCGGGTTGTGGTTGAAGTCGATCGACACCAGCGGTGCCTCGTTGTAACCGAGGATGCCCTTGAGCGAACCTTCCGACGCTTCCTTCATGATCGCGTTGACTTCTTCAACCGTCGTATCGCGCGCGGCGATGAACGACAGGTCGACCACCGACACGTTGATCGTCGGAACGCGAATCGCGTAGCCGTCCAGCTTGCCGTTCAGTTCCGGCAGCACCAGGCCGACAGCCGATGCAGCGCCGGTCTTGGTCGGGATCTGGCTGTGCGTGGCCGAGCGCGCGCGGCGCAGGTCTTCGTGGTACACGTCGGTCAGAACCTGGTCGTTCGTGTACGCGTGGATCGTGGTCATCAGACCGTTCACCAGGCCGATCTTGTCGTTCAGCGGCTTGACGAGCGGCGCGAGGCAGTTGGTCGTGCACGATGCGTTCGAGATCACAGTGTCCGATGCCTTCAGGACGTTGTGGTTCACGCCGTAGACGATCGTTGCATCGACGTCTTTACCGCCCGGCGCCGAGATGATGACCTTCTTTGCGCCGCCCTTGATGTGCGCGCTGGCCTTTTCCTTGGTTGTGAAAAAGCCCGTGCATTCCATCACGACGTCGACGTTCAGCTCGCCCCACGGCAGTTCTGCCGGGTTGCGGTTAGCCAGCACGCGAATCTTGTCGCCGTTCACGACCAGGTAGTCGCCGTCCACCGAGACTTCGCCCGGGAACTTGCCGTGTGCCGTGTCGTATTGCGTCAGGTGAGCGTTGGTCTTGGCATCGCCAAGATCGTTGATGGCGACGATTTCGATATCGTGCTTCTTGCCGTTTTCATAGAAGGCGCGCAGCGTGTTGCGGCCGATCCGGCCGTAGCCGTTGATTGCGACGCGAATCGTCATGGTCTATCTCCTGATGGCTGAAAAAAAATCGTCCAGGTTGGCCTGATTTGCCGGGATTACCGCGCGTGGGATGCGCGCGGCAGCCTCGAAGGCAGATCAGCCGAGTGCGGCTTTTGCCGTCTCTACGACGTGCTCGACGGTGAAGCCGAAATGCTTGAACAGCACGCCAGCCGGGGCCGATTCGCCGAACGTGTCGATGCCGACCACGCCGCCTTCCAGACCCACGTACTTGCGCCAGAAATCCGTGACACCCGCTTCGATCGCGACGCGACGCACGCCGTGCGGCAACACGCGTTCGCGATATTCGGCGTCCTGCTTGTCGAACACCGTGGTCGACGGCATCGACACGACACGTGCCGCGATGCCTTCGCGAGCCAGCGGCTCGACAGCGTTCAACGCCAGTTCGACTTCCGAACCGGTGGCGATCAGGATGATCTTGCGCGCGACGATTTCGTCGTTCCAGTCGCGCAGCACGTAACCGCCCTTCTCGATATTGGCGATCTGCGCATCGGTACGCTCCGAGAACGGCAGGTTCTGACGGCTGAAGATCAGGCACGACGGGCCATGATGCTCGACCGCGTGAGTCCAGGCCACCGCCGTTTCGACCGTATCAGCCGGACGCCACACTTGTAGGTTCGGAATCAGACGCAGGCTTGCGACATGTTCGATCGACTGGTGGGTCGGACCGTCTTCGCCCAGACCGATCGAATCGTGCGTGAACACGAAAATCGACGGCGCCTTCATCAAAGCGGCAACACGCAGCGCGTTGCGACTGTAGTCCGAGAACGTCAGGAACGTGCCGCCGAAGGCCTTGAAGCCACCATGCAGCGCGATGCCGTTGATCGCGGCGCTCATGCCGAACTCGCGCACGCCGTAGTTCACGTAGTTGCCGGCGGCCTTGCCTTCGGCGTTCACGCGCACCGGCTTGGCAGCCTTCCAGTTGGTCAGGTTCGAACCGGTCAGGTCGGCGGAGCCGCCGAGCAGTTCCGGCAGCACGGCCGACAGGCCTTCGATAGCCTGTTGCGATGCCTTGCGCGTCGCGACGGTTTCCTTGCGTTCGTTAGCGCCGGCGATGATGGCCTGCGCCTTTTCCTTCCAGTCGGCGGGCAACTGCTTCGCGTCGCGGCGCTTGAATTCAGCGGCTTCCTGCGGGTATTTGGCTGCGTACGCGGCAAACGCCTTGTCCCACTCGGATTCGTGGCGCGCGCCGGCTTCGGTCGCATCCCACGCTGCGTAGACTTCCTGCGGGATTACGAACGGCTCCCACTTCCAGCCGATCGCTTCACGGGTGGCCGCGATTTCCTTGTCGCCGAGCGGCGAGCCGTGCGAATCATGGCTGCCGGACTTGGTCGGCGCGCCTTCACCGATCACGGTCTTGCAGCAGATCAGCGTGGGCTTGTCCGACAGCTTGGCTTGCTTGATTGCGGCGTCGACCGCATCGACATCGTGGCCGACCACGTTCGGGATCACGTTCCAGCCGTAAGCTTCGAAGCGCTTCGGCGTGTCGTCGTGGAACCAGTGGACCACTTCGCCGTCGATCGAGATGCCGTTGTCGTCGTAGAACGCGATCAGCTTGTTCAGCTTCAGCACGCCCGCGAGCGAGCAGGCTTCGTGCGAGATGCCTTCCATCAGGCAGCCATCGCCCACGAACACGTACGTGTGGTGGTCGACGATCTTCGCGTCGGGCTTGTTGAATTCGGTGGCGAGTAGCGATTCGGCGAGCGCCATGCCGACTGCGTTCGCGAGACCCTGGCCGAGCGGGCCGGTGGTCGTTTCGACGCCCGGCG
Organism: Paraburkholderia sp. BGA-UO-ETr-F12; assembly: GCF_059567945.1. NCBI lineage: Bacteria > Pseudomonadati > Pseudomonadota > Betaproteobacteria > Burkholderiales > Burkholderiaceae > Paraburkholderia > Paraburkholderia sp. BGA-UO-ETr-F12. Next base: position 159,415 of record NZ_JCAQOZ010000061.1, read on the forward strand.
TGATGCCGTATTCCGGGTGGCCCGGCGTCTTCGAGTGCATCTGGCGGAAGTTCTTCAGCTCTTCCATCGGCAAGTCATAGCCGGTCAGGTGCAGGAGCGAGTACAGCAGCATCGAGCCGTGGCCGTTCGACAGAATGAAACGGTCGCGATCGGCCCACTGCGGGTTCTTCGGGTTGTGGCGCAAATGACGCGACCACAAGGCCACGCCGATTTCGGCCATGCCCATCGGCATGCCGGGGTGGCCGGAATTCGCTTTTTGAACGGCATCCATGGACAACGCGCGGATTGCGTTAGCCATCAGGGAGGTGGGTGCGGGAGACGGGGTCGTCATGTCGAGTCCGGAGACAGAGTCAGAAAGCGGTGCGCGCTTGAGGCCCGGATGCTCGAATGCCAGTCCACTTCGGCGCACGGTGCGGCGCCAGGAGACGCGAAACGGGCAGAGCAAACGGACAAGGCTGAAAGCGTGACATTCTAACAGAACGTTGGGCGCCCTCCCGCGCGCAGGCCCCCCTCGCTGCAGGTCCCTGGCTGGTTGCGCGTTGGCTCCTGGGCTGACTGCGCGCTGGGTCCGGAATGTGCCCGCCCCCCGGTTTCGGGCCGGCGCCGCGTGCGGACGGGCCACGCCGCGTTTGCGCCTTTACAATTGAGCGAGACCAACCCACCGCGCTCCGAACGGAGCCCGCCATCCGTGAACGCTCCCCTGCTGTTCCGCCCGACCGCCGACGCCGTCTACGGATTTCCGAACGCTCGACGGCTTGCGTGCGTCGATTCGCTCTATCAGCGTATCGAGGTATGGGACACGCCACAGCTCGGCCGGCTATTTACGCTCGACGGGCGCCCGATGACCTCGACCGGTGACGAGTTCATCTACCATGAGTGCATGGTGCATCCAGCCGCGCTGGCGCATCCTGCGCCGAAAGCGGCGCTGGTGCTGGGTGGCGGCGACGGCGGCGCTGCGCGGCAATTACTGAAACACACCGGCATCGCGCGAATCGTGGTGGCGGAGCTCGATGCCGAAGTCGTGCGCCTGACCCGCGAGTATCTCGCCGACGTGCACGATGGCGCTTTCGACGATCCACGTGTCGAACTGGTGATCGGCGATGCCGCGCATTATGTCGCAGGGATCGATGCAAAGGCCGCGGCGCGGTTCGATCTGGTTGTCTTCGACCTGACACCGCCGGATTCACCTGCGGCGGACCTGTACACACCCGACTTTTACCGGCAACTCAAGCATGTCATGAGTCCGGCCTCAGTTCTCACGCTGCATCTCGGCTCGCCGTACTTCCATGCCGAACGCGTCGCCCGTCTGCTCGGCGATCTGCGCAACACCTTCGCCGTCGTGCGCACGATGCATACCTTCATCCCGCTCTACGGCTCACTCTGGATGATGGCTAGCGCCAGCGATACGCTCGACCCTGCAGCTCTCACCGCCGAAACACTGACCCAGCGCCTCGCCGCGCGCCAAATCGATTCGCTAAAACACTACGATGCCGCTCTGCATGCCGGACTGTTCTCGGCTTCCCGCTCCGTGCGCGATAAACTAAGTCAATTCTTAAAGCCATCAAGCTAACGCGTGGGCAAAATGCACGGTTCGGTCGGCGCGCGCTATCGGTATATCGATACGCGAGCGCTCACCTGGCCTCGCAACATGCATCCCGCAACCCCAATAGATCCGGAGAACTCCATGACCGCCTCCCGCCCAGCCGGTGTGCCCTGGTTGACCCCCTATCTGACGGTGCGCGACGCACGTGCCGCGACCGCGTTCTTCGAAGCGGCATTCGGCTTCGAGATACGCGATAGCGTTCAGGACGACGGCGTCGTCATGCATGTCGAGATGACCTATCAAGGCCAGCTGATCGTGATGTTCGCGCCGGAAGGCGCGTTCGGCTCGGCGGCGAAAACCCCCAAGAGCGCGGGCGCGATTGCGCCGCAATCGTTTTATGTCTATGTCGACGACGTCGACGCGGTTTACACGCGGGCGCTGGCCGCCGGCGCAAAATCGCTGAGCGAGCCACAGGATCAGTTCTGGGGCGACCGGTTTGCCCAGGTCGAAGATCTGGACGGCTACCGTTGGGCGCTCGCTCGCCACCTTTCCTGAACTAATGAGTATTTTTCTGATGCCTCGCTTCTTCGTCGGTACGCCTCTCAAGCCCGACGACATCATGCCGTTGCCCGATGACGTCACGCGCCACATCCTCGTACTGCGTTTGCAGCCCGGCGATTCGATCGTGCTTTTCAATGGCGAAGGCGGCGAATACAGCGCCGAACTCGTCGAAGTCGAACGCCGCTCGGCCAAAGTGAGAATTCACGAATTCCGCAATATCGAAGTGGAGCCGCCATATCACCTCACGCTCGCGCAAGGCATTGCCGGCGGCGACAAGATGGACTGGCTCATCGAGAAGGCCGTCGAACTCGGGGCATCGTGTTTCGTGCCGCTGACCACCACGCGCAGCGTCGTGCGTCTTTCCGGCGACCGCGCGCAGCGGCGGCATGTTCACTGGCAGGGCATTGTGCGGGCGTCGTGCGAACAATGCGGGCGCAATCGCCTGCCTGAGGTGATGCCGGTGCGCGAGATCGCTACATGGCTCGGCGCGCTCCCCCGCGCACCGGAAGAAGGCGAATTGCGCATTCTGCTGTCGCCCCGCGCCAGCATCAGCTTTTCAGCGCTGCCCGCCAATCCGCCGTTCGGGCGTGTAACGGTGCTGGTCGGCCCCGAAGGCGGTTTTTCCGCAGCGGAAGAAGCCGCTGCGACTGATCACGGATTTACGGCAGTCGGTCTCGGCCCGCGTGTGTTGCGTACCGAAACCGCCGGCATCGCGGTACTCTCGGCATTGGCCGCCCGCTGGGGCGGCTGGTAAGCCAAGCCACTGATTTGAAATGCAAAAGAGAAAGGCCCGCCAATTGGCGGGCCTTTCTCTTTTTGGCGGTGATGAGCAATGCTCAACGCATCCTTCAGGCAAACGAATAAAACACCCGGAACGCGACCTTGCGCTCGGCCCAGAACTCGGCCGCCTCGCGAAACACGTCGAGGAGCGTCTCGCGCCCTTCCTTATCGAACTTCTGCGCGACCGGCAACTGCTCGAGCACGATCACGAACCCGGGCTGCGTACCGGCCTTGTGGACCAGATCGGTCAGACAATCGTAGAGCGCGTCGTAATTCTTGCCGAAATGCTTCGGAAACAGAAACGACGTGGCAATGGTCTCCAGCACTTCCTGTTTGGACTGGGCATTCGCGCAGTACGCATAAAGAAAATGCTGGCCGAGTTGATTGGCCTCGTCAGCGAGATCCTGCACGCGAAACGCGCGGATCGACTGTACGATGTTCGGTCGTACGGTCTTGAAAAGGCTCATGGGCTCCTCGTTCGATGAAAGCACAGTGCTGCCTTCGCTCTGGTTATCCCGGCCTTGGTCGCCGGCGCGCATCCGCATGACGCGCTGGAACAAATTGCCGTCGCCGGCCGCGAAAAGATCCGTCGCGACTCCGGAGTCGTGCGCGTAGACGTTGTCGCTCATGCCGTTCATCCCGATGTCATTCAACAATACGATTAAAACTGGTGTAATGGTCGTCCGAGTAGTAACAGTTGTCGATCCGCTGTAGCGGACCTCCGCAGACGATGCGACGCGCCCCGCGGTTTCTCGAGCGAGGCGTGGGAACGGTGTATTCGTGGTAATAGCCGCGCCGATGCGGCGGTAGCAACCGTTCGCGATTGCCGAATACGATGCCGTCCTTCTCATACGGGTAAGGCCCGCCCGCGGCAATCAAGTTCAATGTATTGACTGCTTCGCGCGGCAACTGCGCCGCGGCGATGGTGCCCTGCACCTGTGCTTGTGTATCGGCGGGTGCCGTGTAGTCGCGCGCAAACGCGCCAGGCACGGAGCCGGATAAAGCGCAGAGCGTCAAAGCACCGATCAGCACGCCTTTAATGCGCTGCCACTTGCGTGCCATGAATCAAGGTTCCCCGCTGTTAGATCACGAGTTTTACGACCATGAAAGTCGTAAGGGTATCGCTAAAACCCCACAGAATCAACGTTCACCAGACCGGCAAACACATCCTATCGCGCGGGAAAGAGCCACGGAACTGGCTTTGACGACTTTTGACAGAATATTTAGCCTATACAAGCTAAAATTAGCTCAATCAAGCAAATACAGGGCAAAACCAGGCGCACACGGCGTCCGTTGCGTGGTTCGTTCTCTGGAGTGAAAGCCTTGCGGTTGCTGCAGCCTCTCAAAGGCTGAATGGTTTCATTCAGCCTTTTTTAGGGTGACTATCCCCTGTTCACCCGCAGGCGTGCCCGTTGCGGGCACGCCTTTTTTTTGCGTGACGCCCACAGTCGGGCGACGCCACGCTTCAGTCCCGGCTCAAGAATCAGCGGGCTGCGATTACGTCAGCCACCAGCAGCGCGGTCATGTTGACGATCCGGCGAACCGTCGCCGAGGCCGTCAGCACGTGCACCGGCTTGGCCGCGCCGAGCAGCATCGGACCAATCGCGATGTTGTTGCCCGCGGCGGTCTTCAGCAGGTTGTACGAGATGTTGGCCGCGTCGATGTTCGGCAGCACCAGCAGGTTCGCGTCGCCTTCGAGCGTCGAGTCGGGCAGCACTTCGCGGCGCAGGTTCGCGTCGAGCGCGAGGTCGCCGTGCATTTCGCCGTCCACTTGCAAGTCCGGCGCGCGCTCGCGCAAGATCGCCAGCGTGTCGCGCATTTTCTGCGCGGTCGGCGCATTGCTCGAGCCGAAGTTCGAATGCGACAGCAGCGCAACCTTCGGCTCGATACCGAAGCGGCGTACTTCTTCAGCCGCCATGATCGTGATCTCGGCCAGTTGCTCCGGCGTCGGGTCGACGTTCACGTGCGTGTCGACGAGGAAAATCTGCCGGTTCGGCAACACCAGCGCGTTCATTGCCGCGTAGACCTTCGCGCCTTCCTTCTTGCCGATCACCTGATCGATGAAGTGCAGGTGGCGATGCGTGGTGGACACCGTGCCGCAGATCATGCCGTCGGCCTCGCCGCGTTCCACCATCATCGCGCCGATCAGCGTGGTGCGGCGGCGCATTTCGAGCTTGGCCATCTGCTCGGTGATGCCCTTGCGCGACATCATCTTGTGATATTGCTGCCAGAAATCGCGGTAACGCTCGTCGTGATCGGTGTTCACGACCGTGTAGTCCTGCCCCGCGACCAGGCGCAGGCCATAACGCGCGATGCGCTGTTCGATCACCGCCGGACGACCGATCAGGATCGGCTTCGCGAGCTTTTCGTCGACGATGATCTGCATGGCGCGCAGCACGCGCTCTTCTTCGCCTTCCGCGAACACAATGCGCTTCTTCTCCGGCTCGACGCCGCGCGCCAGCTGGAAAATCGGCTTCATGGTGGTGCCGCTGTGGTACACGAACTGCTGCAGATGCTGTTCGTACGCTTCCATGTCCTCGATCGGACGCTCGGCAACACCCGAATCCATCGCGGCCTTCGCCACCGCCGGCGCGACCTTGACGATCAGGCGCGGGTCGAACGGCTTCGGAATCAGGTATTCCGGGCCAAACGAGAGATCCTGGATGCCATACGCAGTCGCGACGATATCGCTCTGCTCCTGGCGCGCCAGTTCGGCAATCGCGTTGACCGCGGCGATTTCCATTTCACGCGTGACGGTTGTCGCGCCCGCATCCAGCGCACCGCGGAACAGGAACGGGAACACCAGCACGTTGTTCACCTGGTTCGGGTAGTCCGTGCGGCCCGTGCAAAGCACGGCGTCCGGACGCACTTCGAGCGCCAGTTCCGGCAGGATTTCGGGGGTCGGATTGGCCAGCGCCAGAATCAGCGGCTTGTCGGCCATCTGCTTGACCATGTCCTGCTTGAGCACGCCGCCGGCCGAGAGGCCGAGGAAAATGTCCGCGCCGCCGATCGCCTCGGCAAGCGTGCGAGCGTCGGTTTCGCGTGCGAAGCGTTCCTTGTCCGGGTCCATCAACTCGACGCGGCCCTTATAGACCACGCCGGCCAGGTCAGTGACGGTGATGTTTTCGAGCGGCAGGCCGATGTCGACCAGCAGGTCCAGACACGCCAGTGCCGCTGCGCCCGCGCCGGACGACACCAGCTTGACGCTCTTGATGTCTTTACCGACCACCTTCAGGCCATTGGTGATAGCCGCCGCGACAACAATCGCCGTGCCATGCTGGTCGTCGTGGAAAACTGGAATCTTCATGCGCTTGCGGCATTCGCGCTCGACGATGAAGCAGTCCGGCGCCTTGATGTCTTCGAGGTTGATGCCGCCGAAGGTCGGTTCCAGCGCGGCGATCACGTCGACCAGCTTGTGCGGATCGGACTCGTTCAACTCGATATCGAACACGTCGATGCCGGCGAACTTCTTGAACAGGACAGCCTTGCCTTCCATGACCGGCTTCGACGCGAGCGGTCCGATGTTGCCCAGACCCAGCACGGCGGTGCCGTTCGTGACGACGCCGACCAGGTTGCTGCGCGCGGTGAAACGCGCGGCGTTCAGCGGATTCTCGACAATTTCCTCACACGCGAACGCGACGCCCGGCGAGTACGCCAGCGCGAGGTCGCGCTGGTTGATCATCTGCTTGGTCGGTGCGATCGCGATCTTCCCGGGAGTCGGGAACTCGTGATAATCGAGGGCGGCTTCGCGGAGTTTGCTATTGACGGGAGTCGACATAAGGCGGGCTTCGAAGTGCGGATTAGAATAGACGTTCGACGGCATTGTAGCCCCAATTGCCGGCCCAATTCCTTCAATACGGGTACAACTGCCGCGACTGAAACAGAGTGAAAGGCAAACGTCGCGCGGTCGGCTGATTGCCCGTCAAACCCGCGTCGAGTGCGAATAAAGTGTTTACCCGTTCGCGCTTCCGCATAATGCGCGCCGTTAGCAGCTTTTCGTTGCAGTTATCCGTTCATCCATCACCCCATGCTCTCCGAGTTCTCGCTGATCGATCGCTTCTTCGCCCGCCGCGCCGCCGCGGCACCCCGTGCCGATGACGGCTCACTCGGCATCGGCGACGACTGCGCGCTACTCGCGCCGCGGCGGGGAGAAATGCTGGCGATATCGACGGATATGCTGGTGGAAGGCCGTCACTTCTTTCCCGATGTCGATCCCGAGGCGCTCGGTCATAAGGCCCTCGCGGTGAACCTGTCGGACCTGGCCGCGATGGGTGCGAGACCGCAGGCGTTCACACTGGCGTTCTCCTTGCCCAAGGCCGACGAAGTCTGGCTGGCCGCCTTTAGCGAGGGGCTCTTCACTCTGGCCGAGCGCTATGGCTGCACTCTGATCGGCGGCGACACGACCGGTGGCCCATTGAATTTGTGCCTTACCGTGTTCGGCAGCGTGCCGCCGCAAGCCGCGCTGCGCCGCGACGCCGCGCAACCGGGCGACGACATCTGGATCTCCGGCACGCTTGGCGACGCCCGGGCGGGCCTGGGTGTGCAGCGCGGCGAGTGGTCTGCCGATGCCAGCGACACTGCGACGTTTCGTCGCGCCCTCGAACGCCCGGAGCCGCGCATCCGCCTGGGGCTCGCGTTGCGAGGAATCGCACACGCCGCGCTCGATCTGTCAGACGGACTTGCCGGCGACCTGCTGCACATCCTGAAACGCTCGAACGTGCAGGCCACTGTCGACGTCGACGCTGTGCCGAGATCAGACGCGCTGCGCCGCCTCTCGCCCGAAATCCAGCAACGTTGCACGCTAGCCGGCGGCGACGATTACGAACTGTGCTTCACCGCCCCGGCTGCGGCACGCGCCGCGGTCGAATCAGCCGGCCGCGAGGCCGCGATACCGGTCACGCGCATCGGTACAATAAGCGCTCTTCAATCGGCGGCCGACCGCCCGGCGATCGGCTGGCGCAATGCCGCCGGCACGCCGCTCACCCTGACGTTGCAAGGCTTCGACCATTTCCATGCAGACTGATCCCCCGCTGGTGCCCGCTGACGAAGTTATCGGCAATCCGCCGCCCAACGCGTCCGGGCCCCGCGCGCCACGCCCTCAGCCGCGCCGCGCCACCGCGCGCTTCATGCTGTCGCACCCGCTGCACATCCTGTCGCTGGGTTTCGGCAGCGGTTTATCGCCGGTTGCGCCGGGCACGGTCGGCACGCTGTTCGCATGGGCATCGTTCGCCGTCCTGAGCCGCTACTTGACCGTGGTCGACTGGGGCGTGCTGATCGTCGCCGGTTTTCTCGGCGGCATTGCGATTTGCGGCTTCACCGCCAAAAAGCTCGGCACCGACGATCCGTCGCCGGTCGTCTGGGACGAAATCGTCGCATTCTGGCTGGTGCTGCTGATGGTCACGCCGGTCACGCTGACCGGGCAGTTCGTCGCGTTCATCGTGTTCCGTTTCTTCGATATGGTGAAGCCGCCGCCCATCGGCTATTTCGATCGCCGACTGAAAGGTGGCTTTGGCATCATGTTCGATGACCTGGTCGCCGCGTTTTTCACGCTGCTCGTGATTGCGCTCTGGCGCATGTCGGTTTAACCGTTGCCGGTTGGCCAGTGCCGGCCAAGGGCTGCAAGCCGGCAGCCTCTTGCAGCAGTTCCCCGTTTTCCGGATTGATGTCATGCCTACCGATTCCGTGGTTCATCAGCTCGCGATTCGCGTGAGCAACCGTCTGCGCGACGAGCGCCTGATGCTCGTCACCGCCGAATCCTGCACGGGCGGCATGGTGGCAACCGCGATCACCGATATTTCCGGCAGCAGCGGCTGGTTCGAGCGCGGTTTCGTCACGTATTCGAATCAGGCCAAATCCGAGATGATCGGCGTGCCAGCCGAGCTGATCGAAAAGCACGGCGCGGTCAGCGAACAGGTGGCACGCGCGATGGCCGAGGGTGCGCTACGCAACAGCCGCGCGCAGGTGTCGTTGTCGATTACCGGCGTGGCCGGTCCGGGCGGCGGCACAGAAACCAAGCCGGTAGGCATGGTGTCGTTCGGCTGGAGCAATCGGCTGCATACATCCGTGGAAACCAAAGTATTCAAGGGCGACCGCGAGAAGATCCGCGTGCAGGCTGCCGCGCACGCGTTGCGCGGCGTGCTGGCCCTGCTCGACGAACGCGAACATTAACGTCCGGTTCAAACCCTGAGGCGCCATCACGATGCCCGACACGCTGACTTCAACCGCAGCCAAAGACGAACTGATCCGCCGCTTCGATCTGAAGCCGCATCCGGAAGGGGGATTCTTTAGCGAGACGTATCGGTCCGTGGACGCGGTTCTTCGCGATGACGGTTCGACGCAGATGCGCTCGGCGTCCACGGCGATTTACTACCTGCTCTGTGACGGCGCGCATTCGGCGTGGCACCGGATCAAATCCGACGAGGTCTGGCATTTCTACGCCGGCGAGCCGTTGAACGTTCATGTAATCGACGAAGCAGGTTCGTTGATTACGCACAGGCTGGGCAATGCGCTGGTCCATCCGGAGGCCGTGTTTCAGGCAGTGGTGCCCGCAGGCCGGTGGTTTGCCGCGGAATGTGCGGACCCGGCGACGTTCGCGCTGGTGGGCTGCACAGTCGCGCCAGGATTTGAATTCAGCGAATTCGAGCTGGCGGATATTGCAGCGCTGAAGGCGCAACATCCGCGGCATTCGGTGGTTATCGAGCGGCTGGGGCCAGCCGCTCAACCGGTCTGAACAGAAGCGCAAAGCGCTGCACAGCGCCGTCGCTTACCGGAACGCATTGATCCGATCACGCGTTTCCATCGCCGCTTTCGCCGCGGCCTCAGCGAAATCGTCGTCCTTGCCGGCATAAATAATCGCCCGCGACGAGTTGATCAGCATGCCGGTGCCGTTCGCTGTACGACCGGCATTGACCGTCGCCTGAACATCGCCGCCTTGCGCGCCGATGCCCGGAATCAGCAGCGGCATATCGCCGACGATTCCGCGCACCACTTCGATCTCTTTCGGGAACGTCGCGCCGACCACGAGACCCAGTTGGCCATTCGCGTTCCACTTATCCGCCGCCAGTTGCGCAACGACCTGATACAACGGACGTCCGCCCGTCTCCAGAAACTGCAGATCGGAGCCGCCCGGATTCGAGGTCCGGCACAACACGATCACGCCCTTGCCCGCGTGCTCCAGATACGGCTCGATCGAATCGAAACCCATATACGGATTCACCGTTACGGCATCCGCCTGATAGCGCTCGAACGCCTCGCGCGCGTACTGCTCGGCGGTGCTGCCGATGTCGCCACGCTTCGCGTCCAGAATCACCGGCAAGCCCGGGTGGTTCGCATGAATGTGCGCGATCAGTTGCTCGAGTTGATCTTCCGCGCGATGCGCCGCGAAGTACGCGATCTGAGGCTTGAACGAAGACGCATACGGCGCGGTGGCGTCGACGATGGTGCGGCAGAAGTCGAAAATCGCCTCGGGACGGCCCGCAAGCGCGCCCGGAAATTTGCTGGGCTCGGGATCGAGGCCGACGCACAGCAGCGAGTTCGTGCGCTGCCAGGCGTCGTTGAGTGTCTGGATGAAATTGGACATAGTGTGTCTCGCGGCGAGCCGATAACGGAAGTGGCGCGTATTTTACCTGTCTCGCGCGCGAGGCCGCGCCGACGCGCCACACCGGCGGGCGCCGCGGACGTGACAGATGCGCCCTGCCGGTCAGCCCGGCCTACTGACTACTGGCGCCGCCGCGATCCTCGCGTACCCGGCATCGAGCGCAAACCCGTGCGTTCAACGCTGAAGCGGAACGTGCGCGTCAGACGCTCGCCGCGTTTCAGCATCGTCATGCCGTTCTCGCACGCACCGCCCGCCAGATTCATCGCGTTGATCGGGTGATCCACCGGCTCGAAGCAGAAGAACTCTTCGCCGGGTGGCGTGTAGAGCACATAGTAGTCGGTGTCGGCGGCAATATTCAGCGACAGGCGCCGCTTCGGCCACACCACAGCCGCCTGCCCGCTCCAGCCCGTGAAGGCGTGATTGACGATGGCTTCCGGCAGCGGATACGCCACACCGAATTGCCACGCGGGCGGCGCCGGCACGTGACGCACCGGCAGCCAGTCGTCGCCGGAGAGCCACAAGCCGCCGGCGGCCGCGGACAGTTCGGTGTCCGTGTCGCGCACGAAAAACGGATGCACGCCCAAGCCGAAAGGCAACGCCTCGCGACCGGCATTCTCGATTTCCAGCGTGATGACGAGCGTGGGGCCGTCCAGCGAATAGGTTTGCGTCGCATGGAATGCGTACGGTTTGCCGTCCTGGCGATCGAGCGTCAGCCGGACATTTTCACGGTCCGCTTCGGCGACCTGCCAGGCAGAGAGCCAACCGTCGCCATGAATCGGCAGCGGTTCGTCGGCGCGATTGTTTGGCACTTCGATACGCCGCCCCGCCACATTGAAATGACCGCCGCCGATCCGGTTCGAATACGGCAGCAACGGATAGCAGGCCAGCTCGTTCGGCTGGGTATCGGCGGCGACATGGCGGCAGCGCCGGAAAATCGGCGTGAGCGCGCCGTCGTTACGCCAATCGAAACGGGTGATGCCGCCGCCGAGCGTCGGCGCGACGTCGAGACGCAGATGCGCGTTGGCAAGCGTAATACATGCAAGTTCGCCGCCGCTTGTCTCACCGACCGCAACCGCCGACGTACTCGGCCCCGGATGCACCGGATTGGCCGCCGCGTTGAGTCGCGCGCGCCGACTCTGGGAAGAAGCGGAAACAGGATTCGCAACAGTCATATCTGGCTCCATCGAGAGGCGTGGGACATTGCCGTCATTGCTGACGGATGCTGTTGGGCGATTTTCTTGAACCGGTCGCCTCTGGGTCCGAACGGCATGCTGCCGATTTGCTGCCACTGGTTTTGCGACATCGACTCTTTGCACTTTCTCAAACACGGCTCGACCACCCTCCGCTGCCGCCTCGACATCGAGGCCGGGCTATTTTGCGCTAGGCAGGCGAGCCTTGAAACACCGGCTCCTGCAAACCCTGTCGCCCAGGCGTTGCGATAAATACTCCGCCCGCGTGAGCATCGGTCGCGAGCGCCACGGCATCGAGATCGATGCGCGCGCTCGTAATGTACAGCGTGTCCAGTTGCGCGGCGTGTCCAGCGGGAAGTCCGCTCGGAGGACCGCCAAACGCGATGCAGCTCGGTTGCGCAGTCGGTACGTCGACGCGTTCGGTTTCCACGCCGTCGGGTCCATATCGCACCACTCGCCTGCCGCCCCATTGCGCATTCCACAGACCGCCGTCACCGTCGACGGTCGAACCGTCGGGTTCGCCGGTTGCGTCGGTCAATGTCGTGAAGACGCGATCGTTGGCGATGCTGCCGTCCGCGCGATAGTCGCACACGCGAATTTCACGCGTTGGCGAATCGCAGTAATACATCGTCGCACCGTCAGGACTGAACGCAATGCTGTTCGAGATCGCCGGCGCGGGTAACGGCAACCGCTCCAGCGACAAATCATGATTCAGCCGATAAAACCCGCCGAGCGCCCGCAGCGGAGAGCCTTCGTCCTTTGTGCCGAAGACGAAACGGCCCTGACGGTCGCAACGGCCGTCGTTCACGCGCGTATTCAAATCCGCTTCGACGTCGACGATATGCTGCGTCACACCTGTTGCCAGATCGAAGAACGCCAGATGCGTCGCCAATCCGAGCAGCAGGTAGCGGGGGTCGGCACACAACGCAAACGTGGCAAGACGCTCGGGCATGAGCCAGGACGTGCTTTGTCCGTCGCTCGGGTCATAGCGCCATAAACGCGCGCCTTCGATATCGGTCCAGTAGAGGCGGCCTGTTCTGGCGCACCACGTCGCGCCTTCGCCGAGCGTGCATTGCGTATCGAGCAGCAACGCCGCGCGAGGCGCCGGCTGAACTGTACGCGGCCCCGCACTCACGCCCAGCCTCCGTCGACAATGAGGTCCTGCGCGGTGATCATACGGCTGTCGTCCGCGGCGAGGAAAAGCGCCATGCGCGCGAGATCGGCGGGCAGCAGTTCAGCGTCGATGCACTGACCTTCCTTGATCGAACGACGGCCTGCGTCATCGAGCCACAAACGCTTCTGCTTTTCCGTCATCACCCAACCCGGCACCAGCGTATTGACGCGAATGTTGAAGTGACCGAGGTCGCGCGCGAGGCCGCGCGTCAAACCCTGCACCGCCGATTTCGACATCACATACACCGGATAGCCACCGTTCTTCAGCATCCAGCTGATCGAGCCGAGGTTGATGATCGAGCCGCTGTTGGCGGCTTTCATATCGTCCATCACCGCTTGCGCCGCGAAGAACTGGTGACGAATATTTACCGCGATGCCGGCGTCGAACGACTCGCGCGTCACTTCACCGATCGTGTGGCGCTTGTCGTTTGCCGCGTTGTTCACCAGCACCTGAATCGGGCCGAGCGCGGCCTTCACGTCGGCAATCGCTTTTTGCAGTGCGTCGATATCGGTCAGATCGCACGGCAAAAACATGGGCTTATGTTTCGAGTCGCCGAGTTCATCGGCGAGCGCTTCACCCGCGCTCGCATCGATATCGAAGAACGCGACGCGCGCGCCCTGCGCCGCGAAATGTTCGACGAACGATGCGCCGATACCGGTCGCACCACCCGTAATCAGTACGATTCGGTCGACGAGACTCGGATAGCGGGCAAACGCGCTGTCCGCGAGGCGGTCGTTTGCATTGGCCGGAGACGACATCGTTCGATTCCTTATAGAGCAAAGTAAGTGAGTCGCGAGTTGAGCGCGGGTTGGGTCCCGGGTTTAATCTCGCGAACCGCGGTTCTTCAACTGATCGAGCAGCACGGCGGCGAGCAGAATCGCGCCGCGCACAAGGTACTGGTAGAACGCGTCGATGTTCATCAGGTTCATCACGTTCTCGACCGTGCCCATGATCAGCACGCCGATCACGACACCGGAAATCGTCGCGCGACCGCCGAGCAGCGACACGCCGCCCAGCACGCAAGCCGAAATCACGTTCAGTTCGAAACCTTCCGCCGCGTTCGGCTGACCCGACGTAATCCGCGAAGCCAGAATCACACCCGCCAGCGCGGTAACAGCACCCTGAATCAGGAAAATATAAACGCGCGTGCGTTCGACGTTGATACCGGCGAGACGCGAGGCTTCCGGATTGCCGCCGATGGCCAGCGTGTTACGGCCATACACGGTCTGATTGAGCATCACGCCGAACACGATAAAGCACAGCAGCGTGACCCAGATCGGCAGCGACACGCCGAAGAAGCTCAGGCCGCCCAGCGCGATAAAGGTATCCGACGACACGCCCACGGCTTGCCCGTGCGACACGATGAAGCCGAGACCGCGGACGATTTCCATCGTCGCGAGCGTCGTGATCAGCGCGTTGATGCGCAGATAAGCGATCACCGCGCCGTTGACGAAACCGATCACCGCGCCCGCTGCCACCGCCGCGATGATCGCAATGAAGGTGTTACCGGTCGCGTTCAGGACCATCGCGCACAGCACACCCGCGAAGGCAACCGTCGAACCCACCGACAGGTCGAAATCGCGCGAGGCCAGACAGAACATCATCGTGCACGCGACCATGCCGATCTGCGAAATCGACAGCGCGAGACCGAGCATGTTCTCGATCGAGAAGAAGTGATCGACCGTCAGCGACATCGTGACGAACATCACGACGAAGATCAGGATCAGGCTGTACTCGGTGATCTGCTGCCACCATTTCGCCTTGTCGTTCGACTGCGGAATCAGCGCCTCAGCCGCGCCTTTGGCGGCTTGTTGCGCGAGGTTTTCTCTGGCTTGCATTTGAAGACTCCTCCCGTTCCCCACGGGTTGCCGGACTTTCGTCCAAGTAATGTTCAGGCCGCTTGCTCGGTGGCTGCGGTTCCGGGCATGGCGGTCGAGCTCTGCGGCAACGCGAGGCTCAACACCGTTTGTTCCGTTGCTTCCTTGCGCGACAGCTCGCCGGAAATGCGGCCCTGACGCATCACGACGATCCGGTCGGACACGCCGAGCACTTCCGGCAGTTCAGACGAAATCATCACGATCGCGCAGCCGCGTTCCGCAAGCTGATAAATCACGTTATAGATCTCATGCTTCGCACCCACATCGATTCCGCGGGTCGGCTCGTCGAGAATCACCACCTTCAGATCGGGCTCGGCCAACCAGCGCGACAGAATCGCCTTCTGCTGATTGCCGCCCGACAGAAAGCGAATCTTCTGGCGGCGGCTCGGCGTCTTGATCTTCAGAAGCTTGATGAAACGGTCCGCGGTTTCCGCTTCCTTCTTGCGGTCGAGGAACATCCCCGCCCGCAGATAGTGACGGCGGCAACTGATATTGATGTTCTCCGACACGGTCGCCATCGCGACGATGCCCTCTTCCTTGCGGTCTTCAGGGCACAGCACGATGCCGTGCCGGATCGCCTCGCCCGCGCTGCGCACCTTGATCGGCTTGCCGTCGAGCACGATTTCGCCAGCCTTCTTGTGGTCGGCGCCGTACACCAGGTGCATCAGCTCGCTACGGCCCGCGCCCACCAGACCGAAGAAACCGACGATCTCGCCGCGCCGCACTTCGAAGCTGGCCGGCTGCGCGAGCGCATGGCCTTCGATCGCTTTCGCCGCGAAGCGCACTTCGCCCAGCGGACGCGCCGAATAGTTGTAGATATCGGAAATTTCACGCCCGACCATTTCGCTCACGATGGTGTCGCGCGACACGCCTTCGAGCGTCGGATGCGAGGCGATCTTGCGGCCGTCGCGGAAAATCGTGCAGGCATCGCACAGCTCGTAAATCTCGTCCATGCGGTGCGAGATGTAGATCATCGCGCGGTTGTCGGCGCGCAGGTCGCGCACCAGCTTGAACAGCACCTCGGTCTCGCGATGCGACAGCGAGCTGGTCGGTTCATCCAGCGCAATCACGCGCGCGTTACGCAGCAAGGCCTTGCAGATTTCGACCATTTGCCGCTGTGCGATCGAGAGCTTTCTCAGCTTCGCGTTCGGATCGAGCGCCACGCCCATCGCTTCGAGACGTTCTTTGACGAAGCGCTTGGCTTCACGCTTGTTGACCCAGCCGAGCGAGTTCGGCAGTTGGCCCAACAACAGGTTTTCCGCGACCGTCAGATCGGGCACGTATTGCAGTTCCTGGTGAATCACAGCGATCCCCGCTGCGATCGACGCCGCCGCGCTCGTAAAGCGCACCTCATTGCCGTCGATCATCACGCGGCCGGAGTCGGGCTGATATTCACCGCCGAGAATCTTCAGCAGGGTCGATTTCCCTGCGCCGTTTTCGCCCATCAGGCCGTGCACCTGGCCGACGTTGACGTCGAAGGACACTCCGTCAAGCGCGCGCACGCCTGGAAAGACTTTGCCGATATTGTCAAAACGTAGCGTCGCTGACACTTCGCCTCCTATGTCGACGGAAGTTAGCGTTCTAACGCTTACTGCCGTCCCATTGCTTCGTATGAACCGTGCTTCTTCAGGTGCCTCATGGACACCAAGCGTGGTCTGTCTCAACTGCTCGTCTTTTATTGCTGCCGGTGAAGGCTGCCGATGCGCCCAATCCCTGGAGAATGACGCACCGGCAGTTCACTTCATTGCACTGCGTTACAACCAATGCTTACTTCGATGCAAGGCCCATCTTCTCGCGTACTTCACCCACGTTGTCACGCGTGGCCAGCATGCCGGTCGTCAACGTGAGCATCGGCGGTTCCTTGCCTTGGGTGATCCAGTCGTACATCAGCGTGGAGGTTTCTTCGCCGTGGCGCTTCGGGCTGATGATGACCGTGCCGTAGAAGCCGGTCGGCGAAGGCTTCTTGAACTCGTTCAAAGCCGAGTCCGAGCCGCCGATACCGATACCGATCATGTTGTCGGCCTTGAAGCCACGGCCTTCCGCTGCGCGCACCGCGCCGAGCACGGCCTCGTCGTTCAGACCGTAGGCGACCCAGTGCTTGAACTGCGGGTTCTTGGTGAACGCGATATTGGCGGCGTTGAAGGCGTTTTCCGTGTCGGTCTTCGCTTGCGGCGCTTCGATCACGTTGGCCTTCGGGAAACCTGCGGCGACGAGCGCGTCGGTTGCACCGGTGGTGCGATCCACTGCGGTCGGCAACTGGTTGTAGGTCACGTCGATCGCGCCCACGTCTTTCATGTCCCAGCCGCGCTTCTTGATTTCCGCAGCCAGACCGTCGCCCACCTGCTTGCCGATGTTGTACGCCGAGATGCCCATATGCGGCACCGATGCGATCGGCTTGCCGGCGCCGTCGACGAGGCGGTCGTCGACCGTCATCATCTTCAGGCCGTCTGCTTTCGCCTTGGCGACGATGCCCGGTCCGAGCTTGACGTCAGGCGTGCAGATCACAAAGCCTTGCGCTTTCTGAGCCGCCAGGTTGTCGATAGCGCTCATCACCTTCTCACCCGACGGCGCGCCGATCTTCACCAGCGTGAAGCCCTTTTGCTTGGCGGCGATTTCGGCGAACTTCCACTCGTCCTGGAACCACGGTTCTTCCGGCTGCTTCACGAGGAAGCCAATCTTCACCGGATCGGCAGCCTGCGCGACCGGTGCGTTGAAGAGCACACCCGCCGCCGCTGCTGCCAGCGTGAGGAAAATTCTTCGTTTCATAATGCGTGTCTCCTGACTAATTGATAACGAGAAGGTATCGGCCGCGTCTTCTTGTACCGGTTGTGACACACGCGGCCAGCGCGTCGTCCGGTGAAACTTTTCAGTCGTGATACAGCGCCGAGCGCCCGCCATCCACGGTGACGCAGGTAGCGTTGATGAACGGTGCTTCGTCCGAGGCGAGAAACACCGCCGTCATCGCCACTTCTTCCGGGCGGCCGATGCGCTTCATCGGTTGCAGATCGAGCGTTGCCTGTTTCGCGGCGGCCGGATCGGCTTGTTCGTTCCACCAGTCATGCGTCAGTTGCGTCTCGATGTAGCCCGGCGCGATTGCGTTGACCCGCACATTGCGTGGCGCGTACTCGATGCCGAGCGCGCGCGTCAAACCGATTACGCCGTGCTTCGCGACCGGGTACGGAAAGCATCCCGGAATGATCTTGAATGCATGCGTCGACGCGATATTCACGATGCTGCCCGCGCCGCGTTCGACCATGCCCGGCAACACCGCGCGACAGCCGTTCCATACGCCGTCGAGATCGACCGCGAAGCAGCGGCGCCAATCGTCGTCGGTCATTGTCAGCGGATCGCAGAACACGTTGATGCCGGCGTTGTTGACCAGCACGTCGAGCGCGCCGAACGTACGTTCCGCCTCGCTCACCGCGTGCTGAACCGACGCCGATTGCGTCACGTCCGTATGCACGGCCAGCGCACGCGCACCGGTTTGCGACTTGATCTGCTCCGCCGTCTGCCGCGCCGTTTCGATATCCAGCTCCGCCAGTACGACCGCCGCGCCCTCGCGCGCGAACGCGAATGCGATCGCCGCGCCGATGCCGCGCCCGGCACCGGTGATCAACGCAACCTTGTCGGCGAGCCGCTTCATTTCTTCGCGCCTGCGCGAGCGATGCGCAAGCCGTTGATAAACGCTTTCGCATGCGAGGCGGTCACCGCCGCGCTCTGGCCCGGCTTATACAGCGCCGAGCCGAGGCCGAAACCGTTCGCGCCGGCACTCAAAAACGGCCCCATGTTGTCCGGCGTGATTCCGCCGACGGGCACCAGCGGCACCTGCGCCGCGATCACCGCGCGCCACGCCTTCACGACCTGGCAGCCGAGTTGTTCCGCAGGGAACATCTTCAGCACGTCCGCGCCGTTTTTCAGCGCGAGGAAGGCTTCGTTCGGCGTGGCCACGCCCGGCGCGCACGCCATGCCCTGCGCCTTCGCGGCGCTGACGACTTCCGGATCGCTATGCGGCATCACGATCAGCTCGCCGCCGGCGGACTTGACGTCGCTGACAAAACCCGGGTGCAGCACCGTGCCGGCACCGACGATCGCATCGGCCGGCAAGGTCTTGCGGATCGCCGCGATGCTGTCGAACGGTTGCGGCGAATTCAACGGCACTTCGACGATGCGAAAGCCGGCTTCGTACAGCGCCTGAGCGTGCTCGGCGGCATCGGCGGGTGTCACGCCGCGCATGATCGCGATCAGCGGACAGACCTCGAACGCCGCGATCAGACCCGCGTGCGGCATGTATGGGGCGGGCAGATTGATGTGAGGTTGCATGTCGGTTCCTTGTTTCGTGAGCGGCGGCGCTACCGGTTAGCCCGCGTGCGCCGCTTGGGGCGTCGGATTGACGAGCCCCGCCTGGGTCGCGACGCGCCACAAGCCGCGTTCGGTGGCGTACTTCACCAGCTCCGCGTGAGGGCAGCCGAATTGTGCGAGTGCGACGCGATAGCGCTCGCACAGCGCCTCGTTGCCGATCAGGCGCAACTGCTGCCCGGCGAGCGAGTTGTGCTGTTGCCCGAGCACGGCTTCGAGACCGGCCAGTTCGTGCCCGATTAGCAGGCCCGACAGATAGTCCGGCTGCTGTTCGCGCGAAAGTTGTCCAGTGAGCCCGAGCGTGCGGGCGCTGAATACGGTAGCCAGCAGGCCCGCCTGACCTTTGTCGCGGGCGATCTTCACGCCGTGCAGGAATGCATCGGTATCCGGACGATCTGGCGTATCCATCGTGCGGCCGAGGATGGTGTGCTCGCGCAGTGCTGCGAACACTTCACCGGTCATGAAGGTATGAAAACGTTCGATGCGGCCTGCCTGCACGACGGCCCACTTCGCGTGGGTGCCAGGCAAGCCGATCAGCGCGCGCTTACCGCTGTCCGCGCCGCCCGAGTCATGACTGAGCGCCCCGAAGATCTGGGTTTCCTCGCCGCGCATTACATTCGGCAGGTCGCCGCGCTGCAGGACGCCCGGCACGATGTGCAGCGTCACGCCGCCCGCGGCTTTGACACGGACGATGCCGGCCACCAGCGCATCGGCATTTGCCGGTGCGTCGACATACGGAGCCTCGACCCAGCCTTGCGCGCTGCCGACCATGCCTGCGGCGATCACCGGCACGCCGGGTGCCTGCTCGAGCCAGGCGCCGCACGCGTCATCGAAGGCGGCGTCGAAGCCACCCTGTTCCGCGCTGCGCGGCAGATTCATGATGCCGGCCGTCGAGGCCCGGGTTGCCAGTACGTTACCGGCTGCGTCGTACAGATACGCGCGCAACGACGTCGTACCCCAATCGAGCGCGATCAGCGCGGCGTGCTGGAGCCTGGCGTCGGCGGCCGCGGTGCCGTTCACCGGATCGAGCGCCTGCGTTTGAGAACCCGCTTGCTTCATCGTTTGATCCTGCGCGTTGCCGGTTGCGGCGCACGCCAGCCGAGTTCTTCCGAGATCGCGCGCGCTTCGCGCTGCACGACCGGGATCAGTTCATCCATGCGTTCGAGCGACATATACGGAATCGTGCTCGCCACCGACAGCGCCGCCACCACCGAGCCCGATGCGTCGCGCACCGGCGCTGCGACGCAACGGATCGATGCTTCGTTTTCTTCGAGGTCGAAGGTATAGCCGCCGGCAGCGTAGCTGGTCATGCGCTGCATGAAGGTTGGCGCGTCGGGGCGGTTATCCGGCTTGAAACTGACGCCGGCGAGCGCGCGCCGCGATGCTTCGAAAAGCGACTGCCACACATCCGGCGTGAGGTCGAGCATCATGGCTTTGCCGATACCCGTCGACGCCAGCGGCATCCGGTGACCGACGCGCGAGCGCATTTCGAGGCCACGGGTGCCGGGGATTTTGTCGATGTACAGCACGTCGTCGCCGTCGCGCACGCCTAGGTGGATCGTGTCGAGTGTCTGCTCAGCGAGCGATTCGAGATGGGGACGCGCGACTGCGGTGAGCGGCATCTGTTCGAGCGCGATGGTGCCGAGTTCGATCAGCTTCGGGCCGAGCAGATAGCCGCCTTGCACCTGGCGGAGATAGCGCGCCTGCACGAGGCTGCTCACCAACCGGTGCGTGGTGCTGCGCGTCGTGCCGAGTGCGGCGCCGAAGGTGCGCAGATCGCGTACGCCGGCGGCGGCGGCTTCCAGAATCGCGAGGCCGCGCAACAGCGTTTGGGTACCGGCTTGTTGCGGTGTGACGTCGAGCAGCGTGCTCGGCAACGCGATTTCGTCGACCACGGCCGGTTGCGCGCCGGCGCGCGGGGCTTTGGCGGCATGAACCTGCTGTGGCGTTGCACGGGTCGCGTGATTGGCTGAAGGCGCCAGCTCGGCTTCGGACGCGCTCGCGGCGTGAGTGGGCATCGCTTTATTCATGGCGATTGGCTTTTCGATGGTTTTTTGCGCTTACAGCGCGGGACCGGAGAGGAGGCCTGTTTTGCTCGCAGTTTTGTTCGCGGCACAGGGCGGGTAGCCGGTGGCGCGGACATGCGGGTGCTGCCTTTGGGTCTTGGGCATGGGTTGGCTTGTCTCCGGTTTTTTTCTTGCTGTCGCTCGGTGTGGCCGTTCTTTTCTCTGGCCTAACGAAGCGTGTTGGCTGGATTGTAGGGCGGTTTTTTGAAAAGCTCCAATATGTGAGTGCTGGATTCATATAATGGGATTTGGCCGTGCCGGGGGCTGGGTTTTGGGTTTTTGGCCTGCTCGGCGGGTCTGGTTTTTTTTGGCGTTGCCTTGCTGTCGTAGTGGTCTGTTCTGGTGTTGGTCTTTTGGCCTTTCCTTGATTTGTTCGTGGTCTGTTTGGGTTGGTCTTTTGGCCTTTCCTTGAATTGTTAGTGGTCTATTAGCGTTGCCCCTGTGCGGGGGGGCCTGTCAGTAATTTCGTGTTTGAGGCATAACATGTCGCCAAGGAGTGACTATGCCTCGCAAACCGAAAGCCAAGCCGGTAGACCTGCCGGCAATTCCCGCCGAGCTGCTTGAACAGT